>MIQB01000045.1 GCA_002890585.1 Tannerella sp. oral taxon 808 | reverse complement strand
ACGCCAAAGCCATGAGCCACCACGGGCTACAGCGAGGAATCGACGGCTCGGAGGCGCGACACATCTCCACTCAGCAATACTATCGCGACCTGAAGCAGCAAAGCCATGAACTGCAAGAAGACATCACTCAGCTGCAGGCCGATAAGGCCGTCGCAGATGAAGCGCTCCGACAAGCGAAAAGAGAAGTCCAGGTCGAACGCCTGAAGGGATCAGCCGTAACGGCTGCCACCCAGATCACCAGCAGCATCGGTTCACTCTTCGGCGGCGGCAAAGTCAAGGCTCTCGAGAAGGAGAACGAGGCATTGAAAAAGCAGATTGAATCCCTCGAAAGCCAAGCCCAAAAGCGTGAACAACATTTCCGTCAGATGGAGCAAGCACATCGAGAAGAGCGTTCGCGACTGGTTGAATACATCGAAAAGGTGAAACGCTACTTCCCTCAGGTGGAGAAGCTGCTGCCCCTCGTTGATTTCTGTCGCAAGACGATGCACTTCTCCGAAGAGCTATGTCGGAAACTGTGCGGACTGAAACCGCTCAAAGTGTCCGGAATGCTCTATTCAGATAAGTTCGACCACAAGTTCCCGGCGGAAAACACATCTGTCGCTTTCGGCCATGAAAAGGATACCGACGAGCACTTCACGCTGCTTCTCGACGGCGTGGATTTCGTCCGATGGTTCAGGCAACGCATGGGGCGGTTGCATGAGGATACGGACCTCACCCGCAAGCAAGATCGCGGGGTGAGGCGGTGAAAATCCCCCCCCTCTTCTGGCTGCTTATTCCAAGCGTATAGAAACAAAACACCCGACTCTACATCTTTTGGTGTAAAATCGGGTGCAAACTGTGTAAGTTGTTGTGATTATCAGCATTTGCTGCGGTATGGACGGGACTCGAACCCGCGACCCCCTGCGTGACAGGCAGGTATTCTAACCAGCTGAACTACCACACCATGAAGCTATCTGATGAATGAACGTCGCTTCGTTCTCTCGATTGCGCTGCAAATATAAAGGCATTTCTAAACGCGCAAAGTTTTTCGCTGCAAATTTTCGTGTGCGCTTTATGTCCAAGTGATGATCAAATGTCCGACTGGGTTTTGTGAGGTGGGGGAATGGTAATGGATGGACGGTTTGGGGTGCGAAGTGAAAAAGCAGACCTTTGGCGCCGAATAATCAGATAATCAATGTATGAACAGTGTAAAAATTGGAGATAAGGTACGCTTCCTCAATAGTGTAGGTGGGGGCGTGGTGAAAGCTTTCGGAAACAAAGGGTTGGTGATGGTGGAGGATGAGAATGGATTTGACTTCCCCGTCCGGGTGGCAGAGTGTGTCGTGGTGGAGGAGAGCAGGACACGACCGAAAGGGATGCCCGACGCTCGGACGGCGGCGCCTGAAACATCGCGTGCGGAGTCGAACAAATCTGAAATGGAATATAAGCCGGAGGAAGTGCCGGGCGGGGAGCGGCTGAATGTGAGTCTGGCTTATCTGCCTGTTGACGCGAAAAATTTGGTCGAGAGTGGGTATGAGGCGTACCTCATCAATGAGAGCAATTATGAGTTGGCCTATAGTTATATGTGTGCATCGAACCGCAGCTGGACGCTGCGCGCGCAGGGGACGGTGGAGCCGAATACGCGGATCTTCCTTGAGGAGTTTGGGAAAGAGCAGTTGGCGAATTTGGAGCGGCTGTGTGTACAACTGTTCGCATTTAAGCGAGGCAAGCCGTTCGGGCTGAAGAATGCCATTTCGATGGAGCTGCGGATGGACACGGTGAAGTTTTACAAGCCGCACTGCTTTGGGCCAAATGACTACTTCGAGGAGGGGGCGATTGTGGTGCCGATTGTACGAGGTGATGTGCCGGAGCGGCCGCTGCTCATCCCGGTGGCTGAGTTGGAGGAGGCGATGATGCAAAAGGCGCGCGATGATCGCAGACGGCCGCAGGCGGCACAGGCTAAACCGAAGGAAAAGGAGGGGGAAACGGTGGAGGTGGACTTGCATATTGGGCAACTTTTAGACGACACTACGGGCATGACGCCGGGTGACATGCTGCGTTATCAGGTGGATCGTTTTCACGAGGTAATGCAGAAGTATGCTGGGCGGAAGGGGCAGCGGATCGTCTTTATTCACGGCAAGGGCGAAGGTGTGCTGCGGGCGGCAATCGAGAAGGAGCTGAAGACGAAATACAAATCGTGCGAGTATCAAGACGCCTCCTTCCGGGAGTACGGATTTGGGGCGACGCTCGTGAAAATTCGTTGAACGAGATGGCACAAGAAACGGAACGGAAATTCCTCTTGGCGGGTGACTTTCGGCCTTACGCGGTGGAGGCAATACCGATCACGCAGGGGTATCTCTGCACCGATCCGGAGCGGACGGTGCGGGTGCGGATGCGTGGCGAGGTGGCTTATCTGACGATCAAGAGTGCGCCGGACAAGCGCGGGTGGAGCCGGTATGAGTTTGAGCAACAGATTCCCGCGGCCGACGCTCGAGAGCTGCTGGGGATGTGCGTGGGCAACCGGATCGAGAAGGTGCGTCACATCGTGCCTTACGGGGGGCAGACGTGGGAGGTGGACGTCTTCAGCGGTGCTAACGAGGGGTTGGTGGTGGCCGAGGTGGAGTTGAGAGATGAGAACGAGCCGATCCGGCTGCCTGAGTGGGTGGGGCGCGAGGTGACGGGAGACGCGCGCTACTACAATTCGGCGTTGTCGGTCAGGCCGTACAAGGAATGGGCGCGGAGGGAGTGAAAACGGCTTCTAAATAGAAGCTCGGACTTTCCGAACGACCAATTTGGGGTTGATGCAGGCAATCATCTTGCTGGCGTCAGCCCCAATTTATTTTCCGAAGTGTCCACCCTAAATGGTTTGGAGAGATCACGCGTCTGCAATGGTTTCTCCGGAATTTGATTGATTATTCCGTGCATGCACATAAATATGGATACGTATTTATCCGATTTCTCGTGCATGCATGTAGATATAGATATATTTTTATTCAATCCTTCGTGCATACACATGAATATGAAAACGATTATACACAGCATCTCATGCATGCACGAAGATATGAAATAAGATGTATCAGATTATTCATGCATGCATATAATGGAAATAATCGTATACATTACCTCGTGCATACATGAAGAAATGGAATAAAATATATCGCATACCTCGTGTATACATATAGATATAAATGAGATTGTATACACTACATCGTGCGTGCATGAAAGTATGTAATAAAATATATCATATCCTTCGTGCATACACATGCATATAAAAATGGATATATACAATACTTCGTGACATCACGAAGAAGCGAACAAAAACCCGATGAAGGGTAAATCAAAAAGAAATGGGATGGCCGCAAAAAGAAGGAAGCCTTTGGGCTTTGCTACTCCCTCCGTCGCACCTCGATTAGCCCTTTTGCGGCAACGCGTAAGTGCTGCGGTAAAGGAAATCGGCCAATTGCGTGTCGTCAGGGTAGGTGCGGAGGGTGGCGGGAGGGATTGGGGCGCCGATGTAGACGTCGGCGGTGCGGCCGCGCTTGTTGAAGGCTTCGGTGGGGACGCGCAGGGTGCGGATTTGCCAACTGATGCGGCCGAGGAGGTAGAAGAAGGCGGAGTTGCGGAAGTCGAAGCAGACGGGGTAGACGGGCACGCCGGCTTTGCGGATGAGGCGGATGACGCTGTGTGTCCACGGCCGGTCGAGGACCTCGCCGCGGCGGTTGCCAAACGACATGGCGCCGGCGGGGAAGAAGCCGAGGGGGTGGCCCGAACGCAGCTGCTCGAGGGCGAGGCGCACGCCGTTGACGTTGGATGGATTGGGCGCCGTTTGATTGCTCGTCCGGGGGGTGACGGAGATGAAATTGTCGGCCATGGCCCAAATGCGTTCCAACATGCCGTTGACCATGACGCGAAAATCGGGGCGGCGCGAGGCGAAAATGTCGATCAGGATGATGCCGTCGAGCGAGCCAATGGGGTGGTTGGAGACGGTGATGAAGGCGCCCTCGGGCAGCTCGTCGAGGCGGTCGGCGTGATGGATGCGATAGCGGACATTCATCATAGGGTCGGCGAGCATGGCGGAGGTAAAGGCGGCGCCGCGCAGGTGGCTGTGGCGCGCGTGGATGGCGTTGACTTTATCGATGTTGAGCCACTTCATGAGCCGACGGCCAATGGCAGCGGCCCACCGACGGCGGAAGATGGGCGCAGCCGCTTGCAGGTCGGCGAGGCCAAAAACGGGTTTGATTGTTTGATCCGCGCTCATGCTTTAGGCCTGCTCGTCGAGGGCGATAATGTCGCGGCAGATGCGTTCGTGCTTGTGGATGGAAAGGAGGAGGATGACATTGAGCACGACGCCCTCATAGATGAAATAGATCCAGACGAGGTGGCTCCAACGGATGCTGAGGAGCATGACGAGGAAGAGGACGATGGTGCGGCCGTTGAAGGTCATGAGGTCGATGTAGTGCGTCATAAGGCGTCGGCTGCGGCTGCGGAAGGCTACGCGGAGGCGCTCGGGGATGTCGTCTCCATAACGGGCTTGCAGGGTGCGGAGCATCTGTTGCAGGGTGGGCGTCCAGAACTCTTGCACGCGGGTGTAGACTTCATACAGGGCGTAAAAGGCGCGATTGGTGCGGCTTTCCATGGCGCGCTGCTGGGCCTTGACTTGATCGATGCTGTGGAACTCGCGCCCTTTTTCGCGGCTGACGAAGTAGAGGTGGAGTGTCTTGTAATAGTCCGTGATGCCGGCTTGCAGCAGGTGGGAGAGGCCGGAGGCGACGGCGGGGACGAAGAACCAGCCCGTGCCGTAAAGGTGGGTAAGTCGTAGGCCAAGGCCAACGTAGATGAGGATAAACCAGATGTCGCCAGCGATGCCGTCGAGTATGCGCCCGATGGCGGATTTGATGCCGGTCAGGCGCGCCAGCTGGCCATCGACACAGTCGAGGATGTTGGCCGTGATGAGCAGCAGGATGCCGCCCACGGTGTAGGCTGGGCGATGGGGGAAGTAGAAGAGGTAGCCTGCGCCGGCGCCGATGAAGATGGAGAGCACGGTGACCATGTTCGGCGTGATGCCGGTGTGCTCGAGCAGGCGCGCGATCCGGTATCCGATGGGGCGATAGAAGTAGAGATCGATCAGGTTCTCGGTCTCGATGGATTTTAGGGATGCTTCAAACGATTTGTCGCTCATTTCTTATCGATAGCAATACCCACCGTCGGCGACGACCACCGCGCCGTTCATGTAGGTGTTTTCAATCAGCATCCGGTAGACCTCGGCCACCTCGTCGGGGCTACAGAAGCGCCCGAGGGCGATCTTGCCCTCGATGTTGCGGCGCACCTCAGCGGGCTTCGTGCGGTGCCAATCGGTATCGACGAAGCCCGGTGCGACGGCGTTCACGCGGATGCCGTATGGGGCAAGAAACTTGACGAGGTTTTTGGCCAGCGCATGGACGGCCGATTTGGTCACGCCATACGAAAGCGACATGCCGTGCGGCTCAATGGCCATCAGCGATCCGGTGAAGACGATGCCTGCGCCGCGCCGTATGCGCCCAACGAGGCGTTGCAGCAGGAAGACGGGGAAGTGTACATTGGCAAAGAACTGCCGCTCCCACTCCGCCAGCTCCAGTTCCTCGAACGACGCACGATAGGTCGTTCCGGCGTTCAGTACGACTGCATCGAGTGTCGTGTCAGACGCCTCGAAGTGCCCCGCAACCCGATCGATCGATGCGGGGTCGGCGATGTCAGCCTGCAACAGGTCTACATGAACGGATGCGGCCGCGCGGATTGCTTCAGCGGCCTGTTCGGCGGCGGCTGTGTCCGCGCCATAGGTCAGCGTCAAGTCGTAGCCCGCCCGGGCCAAACTCTCGGCTACGGCGCGGCCGATGCCCTTCGTGCCGCCCGTGATCAATGCTTGCTTTGCCATGTGTGTGTGCCCCTTCTTGATTACTTGTCTTCCCCAATCTTCATTCCCTTCACCGACTCGGGCTTGGCCTGTCGCTCCTGTTGCAAGTGCTTCTCGTAGGAGTCGTGGATGGTCTTGCGCAGGGAGGAGGAAGAGACGCCCGTGCCATAGGGGAAGTAGAAGACTTGCACATCGAGCTCACGCAGGTAGTCGTACTTGCCATACCAATCGTCGCCCACGACGAAGGCGTCGATGTTGAGCTTCTTGACGATCTCGGTGTGATCGAGCGTGTGTTGTGGGATAACGATGTCTGGGGTCTTGAGCGCTTCGAGTATTTGCATCCGCTCATTGAAGGGGATGATGGGTGGCGCCTTGTATGACGAGACTAATTCGTCCGTACTCACGCCTACGATCAGAATGTCGCCCAGACTGCGGGCATAATTGATCATCCGGAGATGATTGTAGTGGAACATGTCGAATGTTCCTGAGGTGTAAACCACCGTTTTATTCTTAAACATGATACATTTTTATTACACGGCGGACAAAGGTAGAAGCTGTTTCGATCTTACCAATTCCGCTACAGTTCGGGTTCCTCCTTCGTTAAATCTAACCTCACATTGTCCTTTCCATTCTTGTCGACGAACTCCTTTCTGAGCGGGTGGGCCGTGGCTTGGCGATACGCTTCGCGGTTCCGACACACGTCGATGGAGACGTAGACGGCTTGCCGGAAGGATGCCTCGGAGGCACAGTTGCGTCCGGCGATGTCGTAGGCCGTCCCGTGGTCGGGCGAGGTGCGGATGATGGGCAGGCCGGCTGTGAAGTTCACGCCCTCGTTCATGGCTAAGGCCTTGAAGGGCGACAGTCCCTGATCGTGATACATGGCCAACACGCCGTCGAAGAGGCGATACGACTCGGCGCCGAAGAAGCCGTCGGCGGCGTAGGGACCGAACGACAGCACGCCCTCTTTCTCCGCCTCGGCCATTGCGGGCCGTATGATGGTCTCTTCCTCCTCACCCAGGAGTCCTGCGTCGCCAGCGTGGGGATTGAGTGAGAGCACAGCAATGCGCGGACGGACGATGCCGAAGTCTTCCTTCAGCGAGGTGTTGAAGAGCTTCAGCTTGTTCACGATCGCCTCCTGCGTGACGTGTGTCGCCACGGCCGAGAGGGGTACGTGGCCCGTCACTAAGGCCACCCGCAAGCGTTCGCTGGTGAGGATCATCAGTGAGTGATAGAGGCCGTTCTCGCCGAAGCAGGCCTCGAGATATTCCGTGTGGCCGGGGAAGTGGAAGCCGTCGTGCTGGATGTTGTGCTTGTTGATGGGCGCCGTCACGAGTGTGTCAATGATGCCACGCTTGAGGTCGGTCACGGCGGCTTCGAGCGACACGAAGGCAGCCATACCACCCTCTGCTGTCGATTGGCCGGGCGCAATGGGGCAGTCGGACGGGACGCAATCGATGAGGTTCACCTTGCCCTCTTCCGCTTGGTCGGCTGCGGTGATCACGTTCAGTGCAATCGGCTCCATGTCTGCCAGCGTCTCTTGGTAAAGCTGCGCGGCCTGTACCGATCCGTAGATCACGGGCGTGCAGATGTCTGTCATCACCTCCTCGGCGAAGGTTTTCAGGATCACCTCGTAGCCTATCCCATTCATGTCTCCCTGCGTGATCCCTACGCGGATCAGTCTTTCTTCCGTCTCCATGTGTTACCTATTATAATATGTATGGTTTATTGCTTGTCGTTCTTCTCGGGCATGGCATCCACGCTGTCTAATGGCTTATCGAACTCGCCGGGCAGGCGCAGTGTGTGGAGTCCGGCCTCCAAACGGCGGATGTAGTTGCGCTTGTTCGTCTCAGGGGCATAGACGAAGCCTTCGGCTACCACCACGCGGTGGTTCGCTTCGTCTAAGCGGGCAAAGCTGACGAAGGGTCCGCCCATCATGTCGCCCTCCATCCGCCAGAGTCCGCGGAGCACGCCGCAATACTTGCCTTGTAGCGTGATGGGCGTATAGGTGAGGCCAATGGGCTGCGTCGTCATGTGTGAATTGGGGTATGCCCCGGGGATGTTCGCTCCGAGGATGGAATCGCGCATGTGGTGCATGTATTCTAAGGTGAAGGTCTGCTTGTCGGTGTAGGGGAAGGTGTAGACCACCACGTCCATGCGACCCGTCTTGGCATCGTTCGAGGCCCAGAAGAAGTTCGTGGTGTCCTTAAACGAAGTGATGTCTGACGGCACATTGAGCATGATGCCAAACTTCGACTTCACTGAGTCCATCACTAATGAGCTGTACGTCTCTTGCATCACCTCGGCCATGCGCGCCATTTCTAAGCGCGTGAAGTAATCCGTCAGTGCGCCGCGGTTGTTGGCCAAGTAAGTGAGGATCGAAGCCTCGTCGGGCGCTGAGATGTAGACGATCGTCTGCCCTTTGGCCCAGCGGTCTTTCTCTGTCCGCACGGAGAGCTTCGTGTATCGCTCGGCATCGACCGCGACCATGATGATGTTGCGCACGTAAGTCATCAACCCATTGAAATCGTCTGGCGTGGTAAACGTGACACGCATCGAGGGCTCCGCCTGCGGCAACCCGCGGATGGGTTGTTCCAACTCTGAGCGAAGCGCTACGCCCACCGTATCGTCCCAGATGGCACGCGTCGTGACCACCTCCACTTCATACGGCATGCCTGTGGCCGTGATGATCGACGGTGAGGTGTGGCATGCACTCCACAGCAGGACGCTCAGCCCTGCGATCAGCATAAAGGAAAATGTCTTCTTCATTGTCTTGTGTAATTAATGATGTGGCAAAAGTAAGGCGCCCCGGATACTCTATTCCCGGCTTGCAATCTTCTTCGTCGAGAGCATGCCACAGGCGGCCTGAATGTCTTCGCCACGGGAGGCGCGAATGGTGCAGACGACGCCCCGGGCATTCAGTGCATCGCGAAAGCGCACCATCTGCTCCGCACTGCAACTCCGCAGCTCTACCCCGGGGATGGCATGGAAACGGATCAGGTTGACCCGACACGGCAGCCCACGCAGCAGTGCGGCCAAGGCCTTGACATGACGCATCGTGTCGTTCACGCCCTCGAACATGATGTACTCAAACGACACCCGCCGACGGTGCGAGAAATCATGCTCCCGGAGCAACGCCACCACCTCTGCCGCCGGACACGCACGCTCGGCGGGCATCAACCGGGCGCGCTCCTCGGCGAAGGGCGAGTGCAGGCTGACGGCTAAGTGGCATTCGCTCTCCCGCAGAAAGCGACGCAGCCCATCGCCAGCCACACCGACCGTGGAGACGGTGATGCGCCGCGGGCTCAGTCCGCATCCGTAATCCGACGTAAGTATTTCAAGCGCCCGTAGCACCTCGTCCACATTATCCATCGGCTCCCCCATACCCATGAAGACCAAGTTGCTCAGCGACTCGGACTCGGGCAGATGAAGGATCTGGTTCACGATCTCTCCCGCTGTCAAGTTTGCCCCGAAGCCCTGCCGCCCCGTCATGCAGAAACGGCAGGCCATGCGGCAGCCCACCTGCGAAGAGACGCAGAGCGTATCGCGCCCTTCGGCCGGGATGTAGACGGCCTCCACAAAGCGCTTGTCGCCAGCGGAGAAGAGGTACTTCACTGTGCCGTCGGCTGAGCGCGCGGCGTCCACCGGATGCGCAGCGCCCACCTCGTACCTCTCCGCGAGCGCCTCCCGTGCACGCAGCGCCACGTTGGTCATCTCAGCCACCGACGTGATGCGCTTCTTGTATAGCCAATCGGCCATCTGGCGCGCCGCATAGGGGGGCAGGCCCACACTGGCTGCCACCGGGCGCAGTTCCCCGAGGGTCATCCCTAACAGGCTGGTCTTTTGCTCCTCCATCACGGATTGTAGAGGTTGTGGTCGTAGAAGTCTAAGATCTCGATCTCCATGCGATAGGCGCGGGCGGCGGGGCCGTCGGGGTTGAGGGCGGCGGAGGCTAAGTAATCGTTCAGGGCCTCGCGTGTGCGCCCGGCCTTGCGATGGGCCCGGCCGCGGAGGTAGAGCGCCTCGTCGCTGTCGGGGTGAGTGGTGAGGTAGGCGTCGAGCAGCTCGATGGCGTCGTCGGTGCGGCCTTCATCGATCCATTGTTTGATTTGATCCATGATGATAGAGGGTAGTTATGCGGCCTGCGGCCGCGGTAGTAGGGGCGCCCCTTGTGGGCGCCCTTGTAGTTAAAGAGTAGTTATGCGGCCTTGCGGCTGCGGTAGTAGGGGCGCCCCTTGTGGGCGCCCTTGTAGTTAGAGAGTAGTCAGGGGTTAGAAGCAGCGGATGTAGCCGATGGAGAAGCTGTCGTAGAGGTTGTCGTAAACGCCGTAACGAAAACGGAGGGAGAGGATGTTTTTGCGGTACTCATACTCGAGTTTGTAGCGGTAGGCTGCGGAGTGATCGCCGGTGTTTTTGTAGCCGCTGAAGCCGGAGTAGTCGGCGGCGAAGGAGACGTTGTAGAGGCGCCCGCTGAGGCCTGCGCCGAAGAGCAGGGCGTCGTTTTGGCGATAGACGGCGTCGTTCGTCATCCAGCAATAGAAGCCGAGCATGCCTTGCAGGCGGAGGGCGACGCAGCCGTCGTCGAGGCGGAAGAGGTCGCGGCCGGCGGTGGCGTCGAACCAGTAGGAGGCGGCGTCGGTGTAGCGCGCATCGGCCAGGCGGTTGCCGCTGGCGGTCTTGAGGTTGGCGCTGACCATGAGGTCGATCCACTCGTCGCTGCGGACGACCTGGTAGAAGGATCGGAGGATGAAGTCGCCGATGCAGTACTGCGGCGGGCGGGTCTCGGCGGCGTGTCGGCGTCGGCGGGTGGCATCAGACATCTCGTAGGTCTCGGCCACGACGCCGCTCATCTCCACGCCTGCGCGCCCATCGGCGATGGGGATGAAGAGGCGGGCGAAGAGGTCGGAGGTGCGATCGCCGGCGGCTTCGTGATATTCGCCGCGGAGCTCCAGCTCCCAGCGCCGGCCGATGCGCCCGTCGGTGAGTTCGGAGTAGGGGAAGGCGTTGGGGCCGAAGTAGCGTGGGGTGTAGTTAAGGAGCTTCATGCGCTCGCGCCAGTCCATCCAGGCCTCGTCGCCCGCTTGTGCCGTGGCCCGGCTACACATCGCGACGGCCATCAGCCAGACGATTGCCCCGATAGTGATCAGTCTTCTATTCATTTTCAGATACGTAAAAACGGGCGCAAAGAAAGGCTCAAAAGGGAGAAATGCGGGGGGGTGCGATGGGAGGGGCGCGATCGATGATTTATCCTCAATGATCAACGGGGCGCGTGCGGAGGAGGGCGCGTGCGCATTCCCTCGCTTACTGAGGCAACACAACGCAGGCTTTGGGGGCGACGCAACGCAGGCTTTGTGAGTGACGCAACGCAGGCTTTGGGGGCGACGCAACGCAGGCTTTGTGAGTGTCGCAACGCAGGCTTTGGGGGCGACACAACGCAGGCTTTGGGGGTGACGCAACGCAGGCTTTGTGAGTATCGCAACGCAGGCTTTGGGGGTGACACAACACCTCGATCATGTGTCCTCTCGTGGGGGCGAATGATTATTCGCCCCTACAACCGCACCGGGGGAAACCCTGGGCGGAACGGTGAAATGATCCGACGAAATTTGTACAAGGTTCGTGTACGCTACTGTACAAGGTGCGTGTACGCATGCTGACAAGGTGCTTGCGCGCATGCTGACAAGGTGCTTGCGCGCATGCTGACAAGGCGCTTGCGCGCATGCTGACAAGGCGCTTGTATAAATTAAATGCACGTATCCGGTCGCAGGGGCGAATAACCATTCGCCCCTACAAACGTGCGCCTCCGCCCTCACGCGGCCCCATACCGGACGCTGATCACGCGCGGATGATAGGTGAGGGTGGCACCGAAGAAGGTGATGTAGATCATCTTCTGGCGGGTGTCGATGGCGTAGATATTAAAGGTGTTGTTCTGCGTGCCGCTGCGGTGGCGGACGATGGGCGAGAGCGGGTTCTTCTCAGAGGGCGACATGTTGTTAGCCACCAACACCTGCTGCTTCGGCAGCGCAGGGTTGATGTTTGGCATCCAGCTCACCTCGTAGTTCAGGTAAGTGTGCACATGCCCGCCCATGTAGCATACGAACTCGCCCGGAGCCTGGCTGAAGTCGGCATCGACCGTGAGGGTGTCGCCCGGGACGATCTTGTTAGCGTAGCGCTTCGTGAGGCGCGTCTTGCTGCGGAAGGCCTCGATGATTTCCGGGATCATGTACCAGGAATAGACCTGCTCGTTGGCGATGTAGCGGAGCGCTTCGCGGTTGTTCGTAGGCAGGGAGTGGTGCATGAGGACGATGACACTGTGGCGCGCCGTCATGCCCTCCCTCAGCGCCACGCGGGTCAGCCAGTCGATCTGACGTTGCGAGTAGGCCGCCCGAAACTGCGTGTTGATGCGCGCATCGGTGCGATCCAGCTCGTCGAGGGCGATGATGCGGATGTATCCGTCGCGGCCGTCGGGCAGGTCGGAGTAGTAATAATTGCTGCGGCCGTCGGTGCTAATGGGGTAATTGATGTGATCCGTGACGGCGGCGTAGAAGTCCTCGCGCGAGATCCACTCCTCGGGTCGGGGGTTGATCATGTTGCCATCGTGGTTGCCGGTGCAGGTGAAGGAGGGGACGAGGTTGCCGCTGAAGAAGTGATGCGAGAAGGCGCCTAAGTATCGCAGGGCTGTTTGGCGCGTGGTGCGGGGCGAGTTGGAGATGAAGTCGCCCGTGGCCACCATGGCGTCGACCCACACGGGTGGATGGTTGGCGAAGGTCACAGCCTCTAAGAGGTTCTTCGGGTCGCGCCAGGGGTTGTTGCTCGACCAGTCGGAGAGGTGGGCGTCGGAGATGTGGACGACGACGAAGCGGTTCTTTCCCATCGAGTCTGTGGCTACGCCAGAGAGCAGCCGGGCACTGTTTTGGCGGTTCATCTCGTAATAGTCACGCGGCTTCTCCACCTCCGGTTGGTGGTCGTCAGTACACCCCGAGGCCAAGCCTATGAGTAAGGCGCAAAGGGGGAGCAGTAGTTTGGTTTTAGTAAACATGGTTTGTGCGTTCTTGATTTTTCATGCGACGGTTGATGGAGCATGTCCGTAATACGTTGCATGGAGGCGGCGAATAAAACAAAAGACCCTCTACGCGTGTTATCTCCCCAGTAAGGAAAACCAGCCCGCACACAATGGACCGCATCACACGCATAAAAAACAGCATGGACATACGCCAAGGCCTGAACAATCAGGCCGTTGGTTTGCTCCCCCTCCTGCTGCTCATTGTGCTCAATTACTTCTACACCTACCTCGTCTCCTTCGTCATAGCCTCCATTGTGTGCCTCATCAGCTTGGCCACCTTTTGGGGCCTTCTGCGTGGTCGGCGCTATCAGTTCATGCTCCTACCCACGGCCATCACGCTGGCGCTCTACTCCCTCTTCCTCATCCTCCGGCTCGACCCTGTGCTCTATCTCCACTCGCCCCTCCTCACCGAGTGGCTGCTCGTGGCCGTGCTCTCCGCAGCAGGCTTCATGCAGCGCATCATCATCCGGCGCGTACGCCATTCGCGTCGGCCCGCCCTGCGCCAAGCCAGCCTGCGCACAGCCCTCAACGAGTTCTTCTTCATAGCCCGCATCACGCAGAATGCCTACACCCTCCACCTCTTCATCCTGCTCTTCCACATGATCCTGCCTGAGGCCGATCAATCGCTGTGGGTCGAGCGGCTGCTCCACCGCGAGGCGCCCCTCATCATCGGTGTGGGCATCATGGTTTACGAGCAGATCCGCCTCTCCATGATGAAGGAGGGGCTGGCTGGCGAGGCGTGGCTGCCTGTGGTCGACCTGAAAGGGCACGTCATCGGCCGCGTCGCCCAGTCCGTCAGCCTCAGCCGCCGCGCTGGGCATTATCGCCACCCCGTTGTCCGTATCGCCGTGATCTGCGATGGCATGCTTTACCTCACCACCCACACGGCCGATGCCGCGGGCGAGATCGACCTGCCACTCACCGACTATGTGCTCTTCGGCCGCACACCCGAGCAGACAGCGCGCGAGCTGACGGGGTATACCCGCCTCGGCCACACGGAGGCCAAGCCGCGCCTCCTCATCAGTTACCCTTACGACGACGCACACGTGAGCCGCCTCATCTCCCTATACATCGTCCACCTCCGCTCCGAGTCGGCCCTCAGCGACTGCACCCGCGGCCACGAGGGCAAGCTCTGGACGCCCCGCCAGATCGACGACAACCTACACAGTGGCCTCTTCAGCCCCTGCTTCGAGCAGGAGTACCCCTACCTCCGCCAGACAGCCCTCGAAGCCGATCGATACGCCGCCGCGGCCACACCTTCCCCCTCCCTACTCGAGACCCCGCAGACGCCCGAAAGCGCCCCCATGCACTCGTCGCCTATGTAAAGGGGGGAAGGGGCGACGAGCTGAGTTTATTTGCGCCTTCAATCAAACACCATACACACACTATTTATAATGGAGCATAACCAAACAGAGAGTCAAATAGAAGACCGCTTTATTCGGCACCTCAAGGGCTTAGGCTACGTGCATCGCACGGACATCAAGGACCGGGCGAGCCTTGAGGAGAATTTCAGAAACAAGTTTGAGGCGCTCAACGGAGTCCGACTGACCGACGGCGAGTTTGAGAGACTGATGGGAAACATCGTCAGCTCCGACGTCTACAAGGCGTCCAAGACGCTCCGGGATAAAGTCAAGGTGACCCACGAGGACGGCACGACGCGGCATTACCCCCTACTCAACCTACAGAACTGGTGCAAGAATGAGTACGAGGTCATCAATCAGCTGCGCATCAACACACATAGCAGCCATCACCGATACGATGTAATCATCCTCATCAACGGGCTGCCGTTAGTGCAGGTGGAGCTGAAGACGCACGGGGTGTCGCCACGTGTGGCCATCAAGCAGATCGTGGACTACAAGAACGACCGCGGCAATGGATATGAGCACACGCTGCTGGCCTTCATGCAGCTCTTCATCGTCAGCAACGAGGCGGATACGTTCTACTTCGCCAACAACCCCAAAGAGGCGCTCACCTTCGACGAGCGGGAGCAGTTCCTGCCCGTCTGTCGGTGGGCCGATGAGCAGAACAAGAAGGTGACGAACCTGCATGAGTTTGCCCGTGAGGTGTTGTACAAGTGTGCCTTGGGCGAGCTCGTCAGCCGCTACATGGTGCTGGTGGAGACGGAGCGGAAGCTCATCATCATGCGCCCGTATCAGATCTATGCGGTGAAGAAGATGGTGGAGTGCATCGAGAACAACGCTGGCAACGGCTACATCTGGCACACCACGGGCAGCGGCAAGACGCTCACCTCGTTTAAGGCTGCCACGCTGCTGAAGGATAACCCGCACATCGCGAAATGCTTCTTCGTCGTCGATCGTAAGGACTTGGATAAGCAGACGCGTGAGGAGTTCAACAAGTTTCAGAAGGGCTGCGTGGAGGAGAACACGAACACCTACGAGCTGGTGCGGCGCATGCTCTCGAATGGGCCTACGGACAAGATCATCGTCACCACCATTCAGAAGCTCGGGCTGGCGCTCAACGAAAAGGGGCACCACTTCGACCGCGGCTTGCGCAACCTGGCTGCCCAGCGCGTCGTCTTCATCTTCGACGAGTGCCACCGATCACAATTCGGGGAGTATCACCGGGCGATCAAATCCTTCTTCCCCCGGGCGCAACTCTTCGGCTTCACCGGCACGCCCATCTTCGCCGAGAACGCCACGCGGACCAAGATAGAAGGCCGCGAAGCCTCGGCCCTGACCACGGAAGACATCTTCCATAAGCCCCTGCACACGTATGCCATCACCCACGCCATTGAGGACAAGAGCGTGCTGCCCTTCGACGTCTCCTTCTATCGCCTCCAGCGGGATGGCAGCTTCAGCACGGGCGAGGTACCCAAAAAGGTCATCGTGAAGAAGATCCTCGAGGTGCACGACAAGATATCTGACGACCGCCGCTTCAACGCCCTCTTTGCCACCGCCAGCATCAACGACGCCATCGAATACTGTCGGGCCTTTGATGAGATCCAGCTCGAGCGCGAGGAGCACGATTCGAGCTACAAGCGCCTCCACATCGCCTGCCTCTTCTCGCCCCCGGCCGAGGGCAACCGCGACATTATGCAGATACAAGAAGAGCTCGACCAAGAGCGGGCGGACAATCAGGTGGACCCGCTCGGCAAGAAGGAAGCCCTCCGGCGCATCATCAGCATGTATAACCGAAGCTATCACACGCAGCACTGCGTCGAGGAGTTCGACCGCTACAGCCGCGACGTGCAGCAGCGCATCAAGTGGCAGGGCAGGAACGAGGTGACGAAGGAGGAGAGGATCGACATCACCATCGTCGTCGACATGCTCCTGACCGGCTTCGACTCCAAATACCTCGGCATCCTCTACGTAGACAAAGGCCTGCAATATCATGGATTGATACAAGCCTTCTCGCGCACCAACCGTGTGCTCAACGACCGTAAGCCGTTCGGCAAGATCCTCGACTTCCGCGCCCAGAGCGCCGACGCGCTCAACACGGCCGTGGAGCTCTTCTCAGGCGAACATGACAAGACCCGGAAGGCCGCCAAGATCTGGCTCACAGAGCCGATCGAGGTGAAGGTGGAGCAGTTCGCTGAGGCCGTGCAGGGGCTTAACGACCTGATGGCGCGCCATGGCCTCGAGGCCAACCCCGAGGAGGTGCCCAACCTGAAGGGCGACGCGGCCCGGGCCGAATTCGTGGAGGCATTCAAGGAGGTGCAGCGCCTCAAGCTCCAACTCGACCAATACATCGACATCCCGCCCGAGCTACAAGTCCGCATCGAAGCCATCATGCCCCCCGAGAAGCATCAGGCCTTCCGCACAGCCTACCTCGAGACGGCCCGCGAATTGCGCCAAAAGCGAGCCACAGATCCGACCACCGAACGCACCGACGCCATGCAGCAAGACATCGACTTCGAGCTCGTCCTCTTCGCCTCCGCCCTCATCGATTACGACTACATCATCTCCCTCATCGCGCGCATGGTCAACGAGCCAGAACCCGAGCGCCGCGAGGCCACCCGCGAGGAGATCGTCCTCCTCCTCAGCTCGCACAGCAACCTGCCCGAAGACCGGGCAGACATCCTCGACTTCGTCCAGCACCCCGAGCTCATCAACGGCCACACCGCCGAGGAGATCTCGGACGAGTTCCGCCGCTTCCGCGAAGCCAAATGGGACCGACAGCTCCAGCAGCTCGCCCAGCGGCACGGCGTAGACCCGGAGCGCCTCTCGGCCTTCATCGAGTCCACCCTCGACGTCATGCGCTACAACGACGGCCGCCTCTCCGACCTCTTCACCGACGACCGGCTCGACTGGCTGAAACGCATCGAGAAGAAGAACCGCCTCCGCGCCGACCTCGTCCCCCTCATCCGCCTCCGCGCCGCCGGGCAAGAGATCGACAACCTGCCCGCCTCGTAGGGGTGCACAGATTGGCCACGCGCCCCCAAATACTCGGCCATAAGGAGGGGGGGAGTAGCCGGGGCGACGATCGTCAACGGGCATTTCCGCAAGGAAAAACGCCAACGACGATCGTCAACGGAGCATTTCCGCA
>MIQB01000044.1 GCA_002890585.1 Tannerella sp. oral taxon 808 | reverse complement strand
AGACATACTTGCTTGACTATTGGGTTTGAACTACATAAAGTTAAGAACATTCGGACACATAACAATAGACTCCATACAAATGACCGTGCAACAATCTCATAAGAGCATTTTAAGCGGCGTCACCCGCGTTTTGACACTGCAAAAATGCACGCAAAGTTTGCATGTCGCAAACCTCTGACCCTCGTAGGGGAGCGAATGGTCATTCGCCCCTACTGCGCGAGGGAGAGGCGGATGCTAAGCCCATAGTCGGAATTGGAGGTGGGGTAGGAATTGGTGGAGATGAGGGGGGTGTTGATCTGGAGATCGTAGTAGGCGCGGAGGGTGACGGCACGACTGAAGGCGTAGTCGGCTGTGAATTGCAGACTTTGCGTCATGGTGCCGGCGGTCATTTGAGTGTAGACGTTCTCGATCTTGCGGATGAGGGATTGCGTCTTGCGGCGGGAGTAGTCGAAACGAAGGGTGAGGTCGTTGCTGAAGTCGCCCTTCTTACGCATTTTGAGGATTTTGTTGAACTCAGCGTACTTGTAACCGAGGCTGATGGTGAACTCGCCCGAGTGGGTTTCCACGATTTGGTAAGAGGGGACGTTGAGGTTCAGATTGCGCGTCTTCTGATACTTCAGGCCAGCAGTGACGTTGTTGATGAACATGGCATCGATGCCGATGAGGGGCGAGAAGCTCTCGGTGATGTTGACCGACGAGATGTCGTAAGGCGAGGCCGGACGGGGGGAGTGCGTCTGCGGGTCTTCGATGTAGCCATGATCGCCACCGACGCCCACCCAGGTGAGGTTGGAGAGGTAGTTGCCCACGCTGTAGATGCAGCGGTACTGGTGGCTGAGGGTCATCGTCTTGAAATGTTTGCGTATGAAGGGCAGTTGCACGAGGCCGTCGTACGAGATGCGCCAATTGGGCAGCAGGCGGAGGAGGGAGGGGAAGGGGGAGAGGCCGACGCGGGAGGCGTTGCCACCGGTGTAGGCTGCGAGGAAGGAGGGGATGAGCACATCGGATGAGTTACGACTGACGCTTCCCTTCTCGGGGTCGTAGGCCTTGCCCGCCAAGGCGGAGCCGGAAAGGAAACCGGCATTGGGATAGGTGGTGCCTGCATAGATGCTCTCAAGGCGTGAGGCAATGACGTCGCGGTTTTCAATAAAGCGGCGGAAGGGCTTGGACTCGTAGCCGTTGAGGGCGTTGCCAAGACCAGAGAAGGCGCTTCCGATGGCGGCGGTGGTCATGGTGAAGGTGCCGCCGTAGGTGGTGGGCATGCCGGCATAGAGGTATTGTATCTCCGTGTCGCGCGAATCCACACGGTTCACGTTGAGTTCAATCTTCATGCCCACGGCTGGCTCTATGCTGACGGTGCCGTTGAGGGTGCGGCTGCTGTTGATCAGGGCGCGGTGGTCTTGCAAGCTCTCGGTCATGAGCCACTTGCGATCATAGGCTTCGCGGACGTAGCTTTCACGGACGTCGCCAAAGGCAAAGCCCCAGCCGGGCGCGTTGCCAAAGGGCGTGTTGGCCTGCCCTATCCAGTCGCCGATCATGGGTTGGAAGCCAGCCACCTGCATGCCATCAGCCAGTGTGTATTGCAGATTGACGCGGCGGATCATCATCAGGAAGCGGGAGGCATACTCAAGGGTTTTGTAGGCGGGTGTCTCCTCCTTGGGTGGAGCGGGAACGATGGTGATGCGGAGCTCCACGGAGTCGCGGTTGGTGATGCGTATGCGGGCAAAATCGAGCACCTTGTAGGTGATGTTATATCGCGAGCTGTCGCTGGTGCGGCGTGCCGTGATGCGTGAGAACTTCTTGTTCATCAGTCCGTGGGAGACGATGACGCCACTATCGCGGCTGAGCATGATGGTGCCTTCATACTTCGACTGTCCACGGCGGCGGCGCGAGCCTTCGTTGCGGCGATTACTCTCGGCCACAGTGCTGTATTTCTGGTTGACTTCCTTCAGGAAGGAGCTCTTGTTATAGAAGGATTGCAGGTTCAGGCTACCGGAGAGGTTCATCTGACGCTGGTTCTTGATCGTGTTGCCCGTCTTGGTGTTGTTGTCTATGAGGGAGCCACGGTCCCAGTTATACTGGGCGGTGTAGGCCATGTTAGCCCCTACCCAATCAAGTATGGGGATGTATTGCAGGGGCAGGGTGTAGGTCACGTTGAAGGTCTGGTCGTAAGCCAAAGGCGTACCGAGGTCAGCGATGCTCTTCTTGACAGAGTCTTTCCAAATCTCATAGTCGGTTCGGTTGAGCTTCTTATTCACTTGCACGTGTGGTTCTTCGATGCGGGCGTTGGTGCCAGCGGCGAAGTCTATGTTCAGGTTGGAGAGCGGGCTCCAGCGGATGCTAAAGGAGCGATCCCAGTTGAAGCGGCTGCTGAAGGAGACGGGCAGGGTGTGTACGGACGCGGCATCGTCTAAGTGATCCATGTCGCGGAGCTGTATCTCGTAGTAGTTACGGAGCATGGAGGTCTGGAAGGTGATGCTGGAGGGCAGGTAGTTGATGGCGAATTGCTTGATGTAGCGCGTGTAGCCGTTGCTCTTCTCTAAGTCGCGGAAGGGTTGGAAAGGTCGGACGTAGGGCGTATAGACGTAGCTGAGGCTGCCCTGGTAGTTCTTCGTTGTCTCATAGACCGTCTCGGGATCCTTGCGCTCGTTTTCGTTATAGGCATAGCTGAAGGAGAAGTTCGAGGGGTCGTAAGGCATGGGCGTCTTGCTTTGCACATTCACTTGGACGTTGTTTAGGGCGAGGCTTTTGGTGGTGACGCGCTGCTGGGTGAGGTTCTTGATGGAGTCTTTCTGCGTCTGGGTAACGGCCGCGTCGAGGGCGTCGCTGAGGTGGATGTCGCCGTCGAGGGGGTTGTATTCTGGGGAGATCGTCTCGCGAGAGTAGGCGTAGTAGAGGGGCAGGTTCACTTGTGTCTTTTCGGGGAAGAACTTGCCAAGCTGTACGGATGCGGAGACGGCATATTGCGTGTAATTGTCCATGCTGCGTTCGCCGATAGATTGATCGATGTTGCCAAAGCCGGCCGTGGTGATGCGTCCGGCCGCATTGATGGTTCCGAGATCGGAGAGGGCGACACTCAGTGCTGCGTTGGCGGCCCATCCGCCTTTCTCGTCGAAGTCGGTCATGCGGAGTTCATTCACCCACACCTCGCCGCTCTTGATGTCTTTCGAGTTGTTGCGTATACCAATCATAATCGTCTTCACTTCGGCCAAGCTCGGGTTGCCCACCACGCTGATCTTGTTCAGCTGACGGTCGGGGTCGAACTCGGAATAGACGGTGGCGAAGGAGACGCCCGACCGGCCTTCGCGCTTGGCGCGGTTGCGACGGTTCTTCAGGTTGGTGAGCACTTCGGTGCGGAAGTCGATCATGTTGCCATCGGGCCATACGGCTGAGCGATCGGCGTCGCTGCTGTTGTTGTAGTGTCCGGCGGGGGTGAGGTGCAGGGGCACCTCGTACTCGTAGTAATTGTTCTTGTAGTCTGATCCAAGGCGAATGAAGACGGAGAGCTCGCCATCGCTGAGGTTGGTGACGTCGTTGATGAACTTCTCAGCGTGGACGAAGAGCTGCATGCGTTTGTAGCGGCGCATGTCGTAGTTCGTATTCTTGTAGATGGCGCGTGCGTCTTGCGAGGCGAGGTTGGTGACCTTCATGGAGAGTGCTTGCTCGTTCTGCTGGCGGAGTTGTGGCTGACTGGGGTCAGTCATGCGGGTGACTCCCGGAGGCAAGATGTAGTTCACGGGTTCGCGGTCGCCATTCTCTTCGATGTTGACGGAGGTGACGTCGAGCGTACCATTAATGGAGGGAGGGGCGCCAGGATTGGCTAAGCTCTGCAGGTAAGTGCGCCAATCGCCACGCACCAGCTCGAAGGTGCCGAGGCGGAGGATGGTCGTCTCGCTAAAGTCTGTCATGTAAAGGCGCATGAAGCGGATGCTCTTGTAGCCCTGTATGGAGCCTACACGACGCAGGTATTCCTTGATGGGCACTTTGAATTGATACCATGTGACGGTTGTCGTGTCGCCGTTGGGCAGCCGGACGAGGGCTTTGCGCTCGTTGATGATGTGGTTGCTACCCACGACCATGTCTTTGGGGCGGATGGAGATTTTGTACTCATAGTATCGCTCATTATCGCTCATGGTGTTGTCGCCGTTCAGATCTTCCACATCGGGGATGGTTTTGGATGAGATGTCGTAGCCTTCGGGGGAATCTTCTGAGGCTGTGGAGTTGCCTTCGGTGCCGTTGTAGTGTTTGTATCGGGTAAGGATGTCCACTTCGTCGCGGTCGTAATCTGAGCCACGGAAATAGTGATAGTCGTCGCCGGCAGGGTCGTTGATGGGGGAGAAGGGATCGCGCTCCCACTTCATCCATGTGGCGGCGGAGACTTTGGTGCGCAGGCGCTCCACATAGTTGCGATAGGTGGGGAATTTCTTCTCTTCTGTTGATGAGAGGCCGTTGAAACCTACATCTTGCTGCCGACGCGCGCCGGAGGTGTTGTCAAAAGCGTAGACTGTGCTTTGTTGGCGCAGTGTTTTGCCCCAGACGTTTGTATCCACTTGGCTTATATCGCCATTGACGGGCAGACCGTTCTCAAAGAACTTCTTGCCGTCCTTGAGGATGTCTTCGGAAACGTCGCCGAGGTTCAGGTAGAGGTCGCCACCTGTAGTTGTTTCGCGGTTATAGATGAAGGGGTCCATCATCCAGAATTCGACGTATTCGATGTTGGCGTGTTCGAAGTCTGTCATCTCCAGCTTGCGCATCATGCCGCCCCAACGCTTTTGGGGGTTGGTCAGTGTGCCGTCGGGGTTCATGCCGTCGGCATCGAGGTTGTAGGGGCCGCGTTCGTTGGGGTAGAAGGCGAGGTCTTTGTTGGGGTAGATTTCGGAGTATTCTACGGGGCGGACGTAGTGGTTTGAGATGTCGCGATCTGTGATGTGTTTTGGCTTGAGGGATGAGTTGCGGCGGGTGAAGATGCCGTCGATGTAATACCAGGCGAAGAGTGCGCGGTTTTTGCCGTAGGCTATGTTATTCGAGAGTGAGGCTTCGGGGAAGCGGGTTCCGGCGCCGTTGTCGTAAGGTACACTGGCCAGGGCCCAGGGATAGGGGTTGAGCAGGTCGTAGCTGCTTTGGGTGGATTCGAAATCGTCCATGTAGGAGTAGCGCCCTGTGTTTTCGTTTTGGTAATGGCCGGCGATGAGGTGGGCAAACTCGGCATTGAAGGAGATTTGGCTGGGTTTGGTCAGGTTGAGCAGAGGGAGTTTGTCTACCACATTGGTGAGCCATTGGCTTTCGCCTTTGTAGGCGAGGTTGGCGCCCCAGAGGGTGTTGTTGATGGATTCGTCGCCCATGGTGGTCTTTGTTGTGAGCGGCATTTCGGAGAGGTGCATGACGGTGGCTCCGGCGGAGAGGTTTTTGGAGAATTCGTAGTTCAGATCGAGGCCCATCATTGTTTTACGTTGCATGTTGTAGGCTGATTGGTTCTCGAGCGATACGCTGATGGAGCTACGGTTGGCCAGGACGCTTTCGTTGAGGATGTTGACGATGCCTGAGGCGTAATCTACGGTGTAATCTACGTTTTCTGTGAGCTTGACGCCGCCGGCTGTGACTACGACTGATCCGCGGGCTATGTTGGTGGATCCGAGGTTGATTTCTGAGGCTGAGGAGGCTCGGTATTTGCCTCGCAGCTTGAATTTGTTTTTCTCGGCGATTTGCTGGGCGACGGTTTTGGTGGAGTCGTAGAGTTCTTGGAAGGTGTATCGGTTGGCGATGGTGTTGTTGCCGATGGCTTTGCGCAGGTGGGCGCCAAAGGGTTCGACGACGGGGAAGAAGATGCGCCCGTTGCTGGGGTTGATGGTGTAGCCTTCTACGAAGTCGAAGTAGCCGTTGGGGTAGGGTTCGTTGTTGGCGTCGAGGCGGTCGAGGTTCATGACTTGGAGGAGGGTTTTGCCGGAGATGTTGCCTTCTTGGATGCTGTAGACGTAGGTGCCGACGGTGTCGCTTTGGTAGACGATGTCGAGCTTGAACTTGTCTTTTTGTACGGAATAGGCGTCGAGTGAGTAGACGTTTTTCATCATTAGGTCCCAGAAGGGCATGCCGGGTGATTCGTTGATGCCTTTGAGGAGTTTTACGAAGAGGCAGCCGGTTGTGTTTTTGGTGTTGTCGGTGGAGAATTCGCCCACTTGGTATGTCTTTCCGCCGTAGGTGTATTGGTAGGCTACGGCGAGGCTTTCGTCGGGTTGGAGTTGCATTTGGAGGGAGATGTAGCCGAGGGCTTCGTTGTAGGTGTATTCTGAGGGGCTGAGGAGGCGTGCGCTTTCGATTTTCTCGTAATCGCGTCCGTCTTCGAGGAAGTTGAGGGCGTTGTTGACGCGATCGATGCTGCGGGCGTTGTTGAGGGTGCTGACGCGGCTGTAGAGTGTGTTGGCGTCGTTGTAGGTGACGCGGATGGTGCCTGAGGGTTGTACTTCGGCGGTGTTGCCGATGTGGACGTTTTCGCCGAGGTCGGAGAAGGCGACGATGTCGCGGGCGTCGTTGTAATTGCCTCGTTTGTTGGTGACCCAGACTTCCATTTTTGTGATTTTGGCGCTGGAGGCTATGAGGGGGAGTTTGGCCATGGCTTCGTCGTAGCGATCGCGGAAGAAGTATCCGAGGAAGAAGTGTCGGTTGTCGTCGTAGTTGTCGATGTTGATTTCAAAGTCGGTTGTTTGGACGCCTCCTTGTGAGGTGATGGTGCGGGACTCGGAGTTTTGCTGGGCCAGGAGTGCGTTGACGCGCAGCTTGCCGAATTGCAGCTCTGCCTTGACGCCGAAGAGGGCTGCGCCGCCGCGGATGAGGGAGTTGTTTGTGTTGAGGCTGACATTTCCGGCTTCGATGTTTTTGATGATTTCGTCTTCGTCGCCGGCGTAGGCCAGGTTGAGCCGGGAGGCGTCGAAGTCGAATGAGGATTGGGTGTTGTAGTTCAGGCCGAAGTTCACCTTGGTGCCGACGGTGGCTTGCATGTTGAGCTGTACGTTGTTGTCGAAGTTGAAGTAGGAGTGGCTGCGGGAGCGTTCGGGCAGGGAGGGGTTCTTGGTGGAGCTGGTTTTCATGCCGACTTTCATTTCGGCTGTCCCTTGCGACTTGACGCGGATGCCGCCGGGGCCGAAGATGCGATCGGCGGCGCCGATGTTGAAGCGCATGTCCATGAGGTTCAGTTTTTCGCCGGCTGCCTGCCTAAAGTTTTCTTCGTTCTTCTGTCGGTAGTAGGCGTGCATGGATTGCTGCATGGTGTAGTCTTGATATTGCTCGGGGGTGAGGGTGATGGGTGTGCCGAGCTCCATGTCGCCGAGGCGGGTGTGGATGATGTACATGCCGGTGATGAGGTCGTACTCGATGGTTGTTTTCAGGTTTTCTGGGTTATGTAGATCGGCTGGCATGGGCTGTGTCAGGTCGCGATAGTAGAGGGGGACTGTGCGGGCTACGGGGTAGCGTGGCTTGGTGGGCACGGCGTTGGCGTTGGTGGCCGAGTCGGTGCGGTGGATGCGTGTGGTGTCTCGGCGCGCTGTGTCGGCTGGGGTTTGTGCGTTTGTGTATGGGGTGGTGAGGAGGAGGGCAAGGAGTGTAAGGATGAGGCTCACGAAGCGACGCGCCGGGGTGTGTGAGGCGCCTTTTTCTGAGAAAATGGGGCTTCTCGACTTGGAATGGTTCGTTTTCTGAGAAAATGGGGCTTCACACCCCGCGAGGGTTCGTTTTCTGAGAAAATGGGGCTTCACACTCTGCGAGGGTCCATTGGCTGAGAAAAAGGGGCTTTCCGCTCCCGAAAAATGCCTTTTGCTGAGAAAATGGGGCTTTTCGATTTCGAAAAATGCCTTTTGCTGAGAAAATGGGGCTTTTCGATTCTGAAAAATGCCTTTTGCTGAGAAAATGGGGCTTTTCGATTCTGAAAAGTGCCTTTTGCTGAGAAAATGGGGCTTTTCGATTCTGAAAAGTGCCTTTTTCTGAGCCGATGGGGCTTTGTATGGCTTGAATGGGGGCTGTGTGCAACCTGTTTTCATATACGTAGAGGCTGGGGGGGAGATTATGGGTGAGGCTCAGAGCATCTTCAGGGCGCTGCGCACGATTTGCTCCACGGGCATGTCTGGCTGGGCCTTGAGGAGCTTCTCGACGGCTTTTTGGGAGGCGTTTTTCTGGAAACCGAGCATGACGAGCGCGGCCACGGCTTCTTCGTGCGTGTCGGGCCGGACGCTGTGTGCGGCTCGGCGTTCGTCGAGGCCGGCCACGGGGCGGACCTTGTTTTTAAGGTCTACGACGATGCGTTGGGCCGTCTTGTTGCCGATGCCCTTGACGGCGGTCAGGGTCGTGTCGTCGCCCGCGGCGATGACGTCGATGAGGTCGCCAGGCTTGAAGGAGGAGAGGATCATGCGGGCGGTGTTGGGGCCGACGCCGGAAACGGATGTGAGCAGTAGGAAGAGCTCGCGCTCCTCGCGGCCGGCAAAGCCGAAGAGCAGATGGGCGTCTTCGCGGATGACTTCGTGGACGTAGATCTTGCCCTCGCGCTGCCCATCGAAGGCGCTGTAGGTGGTCAGGGAGATGTTCAGCTCGTAACCCACGCCGCCGCACTCCATGACCATCAGCGCGGGTTGCAGCTCTACGATTTCTCCTTTGATGTATTCAATCATAAACGTGGCATTTATGCGCCTCGTGGCGCGGTGGTTTGGGGCCTCGCCCCGCGGTGGTTTGCAGCCCTGCAGCTACAGTGTTTATCGGGAAGGGGCCAAACGATGCGCCCGCCCGGGATATACGCGTCCCTCATAACGTGAAAAGATGAGAAAACGTATATCATCAAGCCGAGGGCAATTATTAATGATTAGTGATTAATGATAGCGCGGTGCCATGCTGCCGTGTCTTCGGGGTAATCATTGATAATTGACAATTAATCATTGACAAGTCGCCCTTCGGATCGGTTCGGCTCCCCCCCGGCCTACATATACTTCCGGACGAAGGCGCGGACGCGTGCGGTGTACTCCGCGCGATGGTCATGGTAGGAAAAGGCGTGGGCCGATCCGGGGGCGATCCACAGCGCGCGGTCGCCACGGCGTTTAGCCTCGTAGAGGGGGTGAACCATCTCAGTGGGCACATAATCGTCCGCCTCGCCGTGGATAAAGAAGATGGGCAACTCCGAAGCCGCCACCTGCGCCAGCGACGAGGCTTGCAGGAAGTCCCACCCATAACGCGCGCGGCAGAGCATGCTGGTGGTGTAAAGCATCGGCATCTCGGGCAGGCCGAACTGGGCGCGCAGCTCCTTGCCAAACTCATCCCAGACGCTGGTGTAGCCGCAGTCTTCCACAAAGCAGCGCACGTCAGCCTGTTGCTCTTCGCCAGCCACCATCATCACCGTGGCGGCGCCCATCGATATACCGTGCAGGGCGATCGTGGCGCGTGGGCCGAAAAGCTCGTCAGCGATGCGTGTCCAGCGGATCACGTCGAGGCGGTCGAGCCAGCCCATACGGATGTAATCGCCGCCGCTCAGGCCGGAGCCGTAAAGGTCGGGCAGGAGGATGTTGAAGCCCAAGTCGTGGTGATAGAGGTAGCCAATCATGAGCATGCGCACGGCGCAATCGGTGTATCCGTGAATGATGACGGCCGAGCGGCGCGTGGGCCGCGGAGCGCGGGCGTAGAGCGCATGTAGGCGTGTGCCGTCGTCGGCAGTGATGAAGGTGTCGCGCAGGGCGCCCTCGCGGCGGAGGCTGTCAATCCAGGGGCGGAGAAAGGGGTAGGTCTCAAGCATGTAGGCGTACGACCCATCCGTATCGCGACCTTTGTTGTCGGCCGGTCGGAGGCCGTAATCGAGCAGAAAAAAGCTGCCGGCCATGATGCCTGCGATGCCAAGCAGCAAAAGGGTGATCAGTATGTTGCGTAATCTTCTCATCATGGCAACAAAGGTAAGGGCGCGGCCGATGCGTCTCACCAATTCTCTCCCACAGACACCCCCGTAGCACCGAAAAATCCAGCTCCATCGCTTTGGGGGAGAGGCTTGCACGAGCGCCGCCCTCCCCCTCCCTGACTATCGCTTCGTGCGGAAGAAGGCCGTCATCTCGGCGGCACATTCCGCCTCCATTACGCTGCCGCGAACGGCTGTCCGCGGGTGAAGCGCACGGGGGGCAAAGACGGTAAAGCCACGTTTGGCATCCGGTGCGCCATAGATGACGGCACCGAGCTGCGCCCAACCGATGGCGCCAGCACACATCACGCATGGCTCGACGGTGACGTAAAGCCGACAGTCGGGCAAATACTTCGCACCCATCGCGCCGGTGGCAGCCGTGAGCGCGAGCATCTCCGCATGCGCTGTAGGGTCGTTCAGGTGCTCCGTCTGGTTGTGCGCCCGGGCAATCACCCGATCGCCACAGGCGACGACTGCGCCCACGGGCACCTCGCCCTCCGCTGCTGCCTGGCGCGCCTCGGCCAATGCCTGACGCATGAAGTAGGCATCATCCAAAGGGCTGAGCGGTGTGGATTCCTGATTCATTTAAGAGGGGGTTGGTTAACTGATGTGCATCACGGCGGCCTCGAACTCGTTCTTGTTGCCGAGTGCCTTGTTGCGCAACTTGCTTCGGTAGTTGTAGATGGTGGTGACGGAGTATTGCAGGAAGCCGGCGATACGCGTGCTGTCGGTGATGCCGAGGCGGATGAGGGCGAAGATGCGGAGCTCGGTATTGAGGCGTTCGCCAGACTTGAGGGTGATGCGATCCTTCTCGTTGAGCAGGGCGTTGAACTTATCCACGAAGTGGGGGAAGAGGCTGAGGAAGGTGCGGTCGAACTCGGCGTAGAACTCGCGGCGCTCGGCCTCGATGAGGTCGTTGGAGCGGATGGCGCGCAGCAGCTCGTTCATTTTGTTGTTGGCGGCCAGCTTCATGAGGCGGCGGCGATAGTTGTCGAGCTTATCGATGTAGATGGAGCAGCGGTTGATGTATTGCGCCACGTATTCCTCCTTGATGGCATTGGCCTCGCGGAGGGTCTGGTTGACGGCCTGTAGGGCGTCGTTAGCTGCTTGGAGTCGCTTGTTGGCCTCGGCGAGTGCGTGGCGCGCTTCGGACAGGCGCTTCATTTGTCGGTAAACGTGTAGGAGGGAGAAGACGAGGCTGAGGGTGAGCACGGCGGTGCCGGCCAGCAGCGCGATGATGGTGCGGCGCTTGCGGTCGCTGCGGATGCGGTGGGCGCGGTCGATGACGGGATAGATCTCTGCGGCCTCCACGATGCGTGCGCGGGCGTTGCAGGCGCCGGCGTCTTCGAGGGCGCACTTCATGTAGTCGTAGGCGCGGTCGATGTCGCCGTCTTCGTAGAGCAGGAAGGCGAGTTTGCGCAGCGAGATGTATTCGCAGATAGCCAGCCGGAGGTCGGCCTCAGCAGAGCGCGCCAGGAAGTACTTCTGCCGTTCGCGGTTGCCCATGCGGCCGTAGGCGTCGGCCAAGGTGTAAGCCAAGAAGCGCATCACGGCTGGGTTGCTGCACGTGTCGGCCACGGGCGTGAGCAGTCGGATGGCTTGCGGGTATTGCTCACGGGCGTTGCATTGGTCGGCGCGGATGATGCGGTGATTGACGTCGGTGGGGGGGATGATGGAGAGGAGCGAGTCGCGGTAATGATCGGCCTCGATGAGGTAGGCGCGGCGCTCGTTGTCGGTCAGGGCATAGTCGGCCATGTGGCCGTAGAGGGTGCGGAAGTGATGGAAGTAGCCCTGTAGGAGGCTGGGTGGGATGTCGCCGCGCGGGATCTGTTGGAGCACCTCGAGGGCTTCTTTATACATCCCGGCGATGGTGAGTGCGCCGGCGCGGTTGAGGCGTGCGTCGATGCGGTAGGCGGGGCCGGTGAGGCGCGGGAGGAGGCGCTCTTTTTCGCCGATATACTTCAGGGCCGAGTCGGTGCGGTAGGCCACGTAAGCCTCGTAGAGCCGGCTGCAGAGGTCGAAGCGTGCGGCGTCGGTTGTGGCGTGTGCAAGTCGCTGCTTCAGGCTGTCGATGTGGTGTTCCTTTTCTTGGTGATAGATGGTGCGTCGTCGGATGATGCCGTCGAGCGCCCGGAGTGCCTCGTGCTCGCGGCGTGTCTGCTGGGCGTTAGCCGGCCAGCCTCCGGCGCAGCATAGGCACAGGATGATGCTGAAATAGATAGTAAAGTGTAAGTCTCTTTTCACGGATCGCCTCCTCTTCTTGTCTCCGCTATGGATCTGGTTTTTCAGGGGCTAAAGGTAGGGCGATCTGCGTAAGCGCGTGGGGAACAGACAAGGGGGGGGGCGTGCAGCAGGGAGGGCGTTTGCATTCACCCCGCATATACCCGACAGGTGGATCATTCGCCCTTATCATCCACCGGCCCTACAGGCCGTATCGGGGCGTATCAGACCACCTAACACGTTGCTGTTCGGTGGTCTTGTTGTCTGCGCGCTAATACACCCATTAACTCAGGTGGCTGCCAGCCATATGGGTTAGATGGTTCGACCCATATAGCTTAGATGGGCCGACCCATATAGCTTAGATGGTTCGACCCATATAGCTTAGGTGGGCCGAGCCACATAGCTTAGGTGGGCCGACCCACGTAGCTTAGATGGGCCGACCCACATAGCTCAGGTGGGTGTCAGCCACATGGGTTAGTGGGTGTGTATGCGCGCTGGCTTCTCGCCTCTTTCATTGCGGAAGGTGAGGGGGAGGCATAGCCTGTAGGTGGTTCGTGTGGGTGCCTCGCCTAAAAAGGAAGCCGGCTTACCCGCCCTTTGTCAAAGGGGGATAAACCGGCTTTCGCTTGTCGTTGGCGGGAGCGGTGAGGGGGCTCACGCGCTCTGCCTGGGTCTATCGGATTAGTCTTCGATGGCTGCCTGCGCCGCGGCGATCCGTGCGATGGGCACGCGGAAGGGCGAGCAGCTGACGTAGTCGAGGCCCACCTTGTGGCAGAACTTCACGGACGAGGGTTCGCCGCCGTGCTCGCCGCAGATGCCGCACTTGAGCGTCGGGCGAATGGCGCGCCCCTTCTCCGTGGCCATGCGGATGAGCTGGCCGACGCCCTTCTGATCGAGCACTTGGAAGGGGTCGACCTTCAGGATCTTCTTGCTGAGGTAGATCGGGAGGAAGGAGGCGATGTCGTCGCGCGAATAGCCGAAGGTCATCTGCGTCAGGTCGTTCGTGCCGAAGGAGAAGAACTCGGCCGAGGAGGCGATGCGGTCGGCTGTCAGGGCGGCGCGCGGCACCTCGATCATCGTGCCGACGAGGAAGTGGATGCTGTCGCCGCGCTCAGCGAAGAGGGCTTCGGCCTCGGCGCGGATCACGCGCTCTTGCTCCTTGAACTCGTAGAGGATGCCGGTCAGTGGCACCATGATCTCGGGGTGTGTCTCCACGCCTTCCTTCTTCAGGTCGAGGGCGGCGCCGAGTATGGCGCGCGTCTGCATCTGCGTGATCTCGGGGTAGGTGTTGCCGAGGCGGCAGCCGCGGTGGCCGAGCATCGGGTTCTGCTCGTGGAGTGCCTCAACGCGCTGGCGGATGTAAGCCAAGCTGACGCCCATCGCTTCGGCCATCTCCTGCTGCCCCTTCTCGTCGTGCGGAACGAACTCATGCAGCGGCGGGTCGAGCAGGCGGACAGTCACGGGGTAACCGGCCATCGCGCGGAAGATGCCCTTGAAGTCTTCCTGCTGATAGGGCAGGATCTTCGCCAGCGCCTTCTTGCGTTCCTCGGCGTTTTCAGCGAGGATCATCTCGCGCATGGCCTTGATCTTTTCGCCCTCGAAGAACATGTGCTCCGTGCGGCAGAGGCCGATGCCCACGGCGCCGAAGTTGCGTGCGCTTTGTGCATCATGCGGCGTGTCGGCGTTGGTGCGCACCTTCAGGCGGGCGTATTTGTCAGCCAGCGTCATCAGGTCGGCAAAGTCGCCCGACAGCTCAGCGGCCTTCGTCTCCACCTCGCCTTGGTATACCTCGCCGGTTGTGCCGTTGAGCGAGATATAGTCACCCTCTTTGAGCTTTATGCCATCGATCTCGACGGTGCGATTCTTATAGTCTACGTTCAACGCGCCAGCGCCCGAGACACAGCATTTGCCCATGCCACGCGCCACAACGGCAGCGTGTGAGGTCATACCTCCGCGTGCCGTCAGGATGCCTTCGGCTACGGTCATGCCGGCGAGGTCTTCAGGCGATGTCTCGAGGCGTACCATCACCACGTGGTGGCCCTTGGCGTGCCATTCGGCGGCGTCGTCAGCGAAGAAGACGATCTGCCCTGTGGCTGCGCCCGGCGATGCGGGGAGGCCGCGCGTGAGCACCTTGGCCTTCTTCAGCGCCTCCTTATCGAAGACGGGGTGAAGCAGCTCGTCGAGCTTGTTGGCGTCGATGCGCTCGATGGCTGTCTTTTCGTCGATCATGCCTTGGCGGAGCAGGTCCATAGCGATCTTGACCATGGCCGATCCGGTGCGCTTGCCGTTGCGCGTCTGGAGGAACCAGAGCTTGCCGTCTTGCACGGTGAACTCCATGTCCTGCATGTCGTGATAGTGGTTTTCGAGGCGGGTCTGGATCTCGTCGAGTTCTTTGTAGATCGTCGGCATGGCCTCCTCCATCGAGGGGTATTTGGTTTCGCGCTCCTTTTCGGATACGCCTGCCAGCTTGGCCCAGCGCTGCGAGCCGATCTTGGTGATCTGCTGCGGTGTGCGGATGCCGGCCACCACGTCTTCGCCCTGTGCGTTGATCAGGTATTCACCGTTGAAGAGGTCTTCGCCGGTGGCTGCGTCGCGCGAGAAGCAAACGCCCGTGGCCGACGTGTCGCCCATGTTGCCGAAGACCATCGCCTGCACGTTGACGGCCGTGCCCCACTCTGCGGGGATGCCCTCCATCTTGCGGTAGAGGATGGCGCGCTGGTTCATCCACGAGTCGAACACGGCGCAGATGGCGCCCCAGAGCTGGTCGTAGGCGTTGGTGGGGAAGTCCTTGCCGGTCTGCTTTTTCACAGCCGCTTTGAAGCGCTTCACGAGCTCCTTCAGCTCTTCCACGCCCAGCTCGTTATCCAGCTTGACGCCCTTGGCCTTCTTCACCTCTTCGATGATTTGCTCGAAGGGGTCGATGTCGTCTTTGTTCTCCGGCTTCATGCCGAGCACCACGTCGCCATACATCTGTACGAAGCGGCGGTAGGAGTCCCAAGCGAAGCGCGGGTTGCCCGTCTTGCGGGTCAGACCCTCGACCACTTCGTCGTTCAGGCCGAGGTTGAGGATGGTGTCCATCATGCCTGGCATCGAGGCGCGTGCACCGGAGCGCACGGAGACTAACAGCGGGTTTTCCACGTCGCCGAACTTGGAGTTCATCAGCGTTTCCACGTGTACAACCGACTTCTTCACATCATCTTGCAGCAACTCCACCATCTTATCCTTACCGATCCGAAAGTATTCGTTGCATACGTCCGTCGTGATCGTGAAGCCCGGGGGGACGGGCACACCGATCAAGTTCATTTCTGCCAGATTGGCACCTTTTCCTCCAAGCAGATTTCTCATGTCTGCTTTCCCTTCGGCTTTACCGTTGCCGAAAGTGTAGACTCTCTTTGTTTCCATAAATGCTTGCTTTATAATACGCTAATTGGCTCTATTTCTTTGAGCGGGGGCAAATATAGACGCAATCGCTACACGGATCTCTTTATTTAGATTCATCCTTCTGCCGGTTTGCATGCCCCCGAATGCTGGCGATTCAATCCAGCCTACTTTTGCCACCGCAAACGATAATTCAAAGCATTTGATTTTGACACGAAAGAAGAAACCGCTCCCCATTCTGGAAGGGGTGAGGGTGACGGACGTAGCGGCTGAGGGTAAGGCCGTGGCGAGGGTTGACGATAGGGTGATCTTCATTCCTTGGGCGGCACCGGGCGATGTGGTCGACGTGCGGCTTACGCGCAAGCGGAGTCATTATGCCGAAGGGACCATCACAGCGTTTCACGAGCGGAGCCCACTGCGTGTGGAGCCATTCTGTGAACACTTCGGCGTGTGCGGCGGCTGTAAGTGGCAGCATTTGCCTTACGATGAGCAGTTGCGCTTCAAGCAGCAGCAGGTGGTGGACGCGTTGAGGCGCATCGGGCACGTGACGCCGGGCGAGGTGCTGCCCATCCTCGGTTCGGAGCGGACGACGCACTACCGCAACAAGCTGGAGTTCACCTTCTCCAACCGCCGCTGGCTGACCACGGAAGAGGTGGAGTCGGAGGTGGATTATGCGGACATGAACGCACTCGGGTTTCACATCCCCGGCATGTTCGACAAGGTGTTAGACATCCGCCGCTGCTGGCTACAGGATGAGGTGTCGAACCGTATCCGGCTATCCATCAAACAGTATTGCCTGACGCATGAGGGCTACCCGTTTTTTGATCTCAAACGGAACGAGGGCTTCGTCCGCACGCTGATGATCCGCACCTCATCTGCCGGCGGGGTGATGGTGGTCGTGGCCTTCTATTATGAAGATCGCGCGCGGCGGGAGGCGTTGCTCGATCATGTGGCGCAGGAGGTGCCGGAGATTACGTCGCTGATGTATGTCATCAACGAGAAGTGCAACGACACATTGACAGACCAAGACATCCTCCTCTATCGCGGCGCGGATCATCTGATCGAGCGGATGGAGGATTTGCAATTCAAGGTCGGGCCGAAGTCGTTCTATCAAACCAATAGCGAGCAGGCCTACCGCCTCTATTCGGTGGTGCGTGAGTTTGCCGACCTCAGCGGCGGCGAAACGGTTTACGACCTCTACACGGGCACGGGCACCATCGCCAACTTCGTGGCGCGGCGGGCGCGGCGTGTGGTGGGCATCGAGTATGTGCCCGAGGCGATCGACGATGCGCGGGTGAACGCCAGACTGAACGCCATTGACAATGCAGACTTCTACGCGGGCGACATGAAGGATTTGCTCACGGAAGACTTTATCGCGGCGCACGGCCGCCCTGACGTGGTGATCACTGACCCGCCACGCACGGGCATGCACAACGACGTGATCGACACCATCCTCCGTGCGGCGCCCGCACGCATCGTCTACGTCAGTTGCAACCCTGCGACACAGGCGCGCGACATCGCTCGCATGGCCGACCGCTATGAGGTGGTGCGCATCCGGCCTGTCGATATGTTCCCCCACACGCATCACGTGGAGAATGTGGCGCTGCTGCGCAGAAAGGAGGGCGGAGAGAGGCTTAATTAGAAAGGAGAGAAGCTTGCTTGAGCCCCAAGCAAATGAGAAAACGAACCTTTTGGCGCTTGCTCAGGTTGAGCAGATGAGAAAAAGAACCTTTTGGCGCTTGCTCAGGTTGAGCAAATGAGAAAACGAATCTTTTGGCGCTTGCTCAGGTTGAGCAAATGAGAAAACGAACTTTTTGACGCTTGCCCAATCTGGGCAAAGACAAAAACGAACTTTTTGACGCTTGCCCAACTTGGGCAAATGAGAAAACGAACCTTTTGGCGTTTGCCCAGCCTGAGCAAATGAGAAAA
>MIQB01000043.1 GCA_002890585.1 Tannerella sp. oral taxon 808 | reverse complement strand
TGGGGCTCTCCCTCGGGTAAGGCCCCAAAATGAGCCTCGGAATGGGGCTCTCCCTTGGGTAAGGCTCCAAAATGAGCCTCGGAATGGGGCTCTCCCTTGGGTAAGGCCCCAAAATGAGCCTCGGAATGGGGCTCTCCCTTGGGTGGGGCTCCAAAATGAGCCTCGGAATGGGGCGCTCCCTTGGGTAAGGCCCCAAAATGAGGCTCGGAATGGAGCTCTCCCTCGGGTAAGGCCCCAAAATGAGCCTCGGAATGGGCCTCTCCCTCGGGTTGACCCCAAAATGCAGTGAATTTCGGGGCTCTCCCTCGGGTTGACCCCCAAAATGCAGTGAATTTCGGGCCTCTCCCTCGGGTTGACCCCAAAATGCAGTGAATTTTGGGCCTCTCCCTCGGGTTGACCTCAAAATGCAGTGAATTTTGGGCCTCTCCCTCAGGTGGAGCTCCAAAATGCAGTGAATTTCGGGCCTCTCCCTCGGATGGAGCTCCAAAATGCAGTGAATTTCGGGCCTCTCCCTCGGGTTGACCCCAAAATGCAGTGAATTTTGGGCCTCTCCCTCGGGTTGACCTCAAAATGCAGTGAATTTTGGGCCTCTCCCTCAGGTGGAGCTCCAAAATGCAGTGAATTTCGGGCCTCTCCCTCGGATGGAGCTCCAAAATGCAGTGAATTTCGGGCCTCTCCCTCGGGTTGACCCCAAAATGCAGTGAATTTTGGGCCTCTCCCTCGGGTTAGGCCCCAAAATGAGGCTCGGAATGGGGCTCTCCCTCGGGTAAGGCCCCAAAATGCAGTGAATTTCGAGGCTCCCCGCGTGCTCCCCCTGCGCGGGATCAGATGCCGTAACGCTTGATCTTGTTGTAGAGCGTCTGGCGAGAGATGCCGAGCGTGGAGGCCGTGAAGGAGAGGTTGCCGGCGTGGCTCTTGATGGTGCGGCGGATCAGGTCGGCCTCCATCTCTTCGATCGTGGTCGGGGGGTCGGCGGCAAGAGGGGGCGTGGCGGGGGCAAAGTCGAAGGCGTCGGGGGGGATGGTGGGGCCGTCGCTGAGGATGGCGGCCTTCTCGAGGGCATGCTCTAACTCGCGGATGTTGCCGGGCCAGGTGTAGGCCAGGAGCTTGCGCTGGGAGGCTTCGGTCAGGGTGGGCACGGGGCGTCCGGAGGCATCGGCGTGGCGGCGCAGGAAGCGCTCGGCCAGCGGGAGGATGTCGTCGGGGCGTGCGCGCAAAGGGGGCAGGGTGAGGCGGATGGTGTTGATGCGGTAGAGGAGGTCTTGGCGGAAGTCGCCGCGAGCCACCAGCTCGTCTAAGGGGCGATTGGTGGCGGTCAGTAGGCGGATGTCGACGGGGCGGGGGCGGTTGCTCCCGAGGCGTGTGACGGTGCGGCTTTGCAGGGCAGCCAGCAGCTTGGCCTGGAGGTGGAGGGGCAGGTTGCCTATCTCGTCGAGAAAGAGGGTGCCACCGTCGGCCGCCTCGAACTTACCGGGCCGGTCAGTGCGGGCGTCGGTGAAGGCGCCACGGACGTGTCCGAAGAGCTCGCTCTCGAAGAGGGTCTCAGCCACGGCGCCCATGTCTACGGTGACGAGCGGGCGATGGCTGCGGGCGGAGAGGCGGTGCAGCTCGCGAGCAATGACGCCTTTTCCGGTGCCATTTTCGCCCGTAATCAACACATTGGCGTCGGTCGGAGCCACCTTCTCGAGGAGCGTGCGGAGGTGTTGCATGGCGGGTGAGGTGCCCCAAAACATGGCTGTGGACGCGGGGGCTGGCTGCGCAGGGGTGGCGGAGGCGGTGCTCCGATTGCAGGCCTCGGCGAGGGCGTTGACTAAGCGCTCGTTGTCCCACGGCTTTACGACGAAGTCGGCGGCGCCCTCTTTGATGCCGCGCACGGCCAGCTCGATGTCAGCATAAGCCGTAAAGAGCACAACGGCCGGTGCGGGGTGCATCTTCTTGATCTCGGACAACCAGAAGAGGCCTTCGTTGCCGGTGTTGATGCCGGCGTGGAAGTTCATGTCTAAGAGCACGACGTCTGGCGCTTCGTTGCGGACAAGGGCGCGGATGCGTTCGGGTGTGGAGGTGGTCACGACACGGCGGAAGCGACTGCGCAGGAGCAGCTCGGCTGCGGTGAGGATGGCGCGATTATCGTCAACGACAAGCACGGTGGCCGGGATCGTGGGTTTCATCGGTCGCCGTTCAACAGGTTACTCAGGTACATGGCCGTGCGGATGATGGAGAACGATTGCGCCGGTGTGCCGAGCGTGGTGGGCACATCGCTGCGGATGTTTTCCACCTCGTGCGACTGCTCTTCGTTGAGGGTGTCCACCTGCACAATGCGTCCGAAGGGGATGGTGTAGAGCGGTGTGCCACGCAGGGAGAGGTCGGTGTTGAGCTTGATCACCTGGATGGCGAGGGTGCGGATGAAGTCGCCGCTCTTGGATGAGACCTTGAGGTAGAGGGTGTCGTCAGGCCGGACGAAGGCTGCGAAGCGGAGGGGCGACTTGTCGAACATGGCGTTGGTGTACTCGTAGTTGACCTTCTTGGAGAGGAGCGTGGAGACGGCGATGCGGTTGGCGTAGCCGTTTTCGTAGACATATATAAGGAAGCCGTCGAGGTAGTCGTCGTAGATGGGCAGGGTGATGCGGGCGTCGCTGCGGTGGGGCTCTTCGTGGGTGATGACGAAGCGTCCGGAGCGGAGGATGGAGAAGTAGGCCGTGGCCTCCTGCTCGCGGAGGGCGAAGAGGGTGGAGGTGGCGATGCGATCTGGCTCGTCGGACTGTGCGGAGCGCTCTGCCTTGCTGTTCGGGCGGGGTTTGGTGGGCGGCGCGGGGGTGTAAGTCGGGATGCTGACGGGAAAGACCTTCTGCACATCGCTTTCGCCCTGCTCCTTCAGGTCGCCGAAGGCCGGTGCCGTGATGCGTCGGGAGGGGAGCAGGTTCTTGCGCCGCTCCTTGAGCAGGCGGATGTCGGGCAGGTCGAGCGGGCGGGTGGAGTTGCCCTGGCGCTGCCAGACGATGTCGCGATAGAAGACGACCTCGTGGTAAGCAGGCACGGAGATGGCGCAGACGATCTTGCCGCTGAAGTCGTGGAAGTCGAATCGGATCAGCCCGTTGATGTCTTTGCCAAGCTCCTTGACGATATAGTTGCGGATGATGAGTTGATACTTATCCACATTGGCGTGCAGGTAGGTGAGGTCTGGCTCGATGCCTTTGGGATAGCCGATGTCGTTGACGCCGATGAAGAGGATGCCGCCCTCGGCGTTGAGGAAGCCGCAGATGGCCATGAGGATGCGTTCCATCTGGCGGTCTACGTCGGGGATGCGGTCGTTGTTCGGGGGGAAGACGATGGTGGACTTGAACTCGCGGGTGTTCGTCTCACGTCCGAAGTCGATCTCCTCCGCCTCGCCGTCCGGATCTTCTTCCACCTCGATGGCCAGCAGCGAGCGCACCTCGGCGTCTACGAGGGTGGTGATGTCCGGGTAGGCCTTGTCGGCCAGCCGGGCGATGAGCAGCAGGCGCGCCAGGTCAGCGATCTGTTTGCGGCCTGAGTGCATGTGTTCACGCAGGGTGTCGATGTCGGCTTCGGGGTCATCCCTGAGCGCGAGCAGGGAGAGGATGGTGCGCGCGTAGGTCAGTCGGGGGTAGCGGCTGACGGCCTCGTCGTCGATCACGCCCACGTTCACCGGCCGGCTGTTGATGTAGTTGTGCAGCTCCGCCAGGTATCGGATGCGTTGGTCGTAATAGGCCACCAGCTCGGGGCTGCTGATCATGACGGCCAGCAGACGCGCCGTCTGGCAGAGGTTAAAGCGGAGGATGTGGTCAGAGGTCGACTCGGTGTAGAGGTCGATGAGGTAGATCAATTGGCGCAAATACTCCGGGCCGAGTGTGCCGGCAGATTCTTCCTCGTCCGCATCCGTTGGGGTCTCCTTGTCGTCATATTCCTCTAATTCATCTTCCGGCAGGCGCTCGTCCACATAATAGCTCACCAAGTCGCCCACGGCCTTTTCTGTGTCGATCTCCATGCCCTCAGGCGCCTCCTCCTCAATCACAGCGCGGACGTAGCCCGTGCGATTGACATTCGTCAGGCGGAGCAGGTAGATGTCGTCAGGCGCCAAGTCTTCGGGCTCATCGGGCGAGGGCACGGTGTAGAGCGGATAACCCTTCTCCGACACCCAGCGGTAGGAGTTCTTGTTCTTTACGATGAGTCGGGCGTAGGTGTATTCGCCCGGGTGGAAACGCGTGGCGATGGTGTTGCTGATCTCCTCGAGGATGGAGAAGCCCATGCGCTTAGGGTCGGTCGTGTCGATCACGCGTGCCGTGACCAAGTCGCCCTCTGCAAAAATGTCAGCCAACGACGTCAGCTTGATGCGCGAGACCTGACTGACGTGTATGGCGCCGTTGCCCTCATAGGTATCATCCTCGATCGAGGCAAAGGCTAGCGAGGGATAAGCCGGGTGCATCGTCTTGATGCGGATCTTGACTTGGGTACCTACGGGCGGCACCTCCTTCGTCTCATGCCTCAGGTAGATGGTCTTCTCTTTGATGAAGTCGCCCGCGGCCTCCTCCCATGTCTTGGCTGGCAGATCGGCGTCAGCAGCTCCGGCCGTCAGGTCGGCTGTGGGTTTCTGATAGGAGTTGATGCGCAAGCTGCCGTCCCAGAGGGTGAGCAACTTGTGCATGCGCCGCCGCCCCAAGGGATCAGCGAATGGCGCCAGCGTGATGCGGCGCTCTGCGAGTGTGACGACGCCCTTCCCCTCGAAGGTGTATGGCCGCCGATCTTCCGGGATGTTCTCCGTGAAGTAGGCGATCTTCCCCACGAAGGTGGGTAGGGAGAATCCGATCAGCTCGTCCCACGTATACTCTGGTGGCCGGCTGTTATGCTTCAGGAAGGTGCTTAGCATAAGGTTCTTCAGGGGCGGCAGGTGGCGTTCGTCGAGCACACAGAGGTAGCGGTAGAACATCAGCCGCCGCACCATGTCGATCTCTCGGTCGGCCGCCTTGCAGAGCAGGAAGGTGGCCCCCGCGATGCGCACCAACCCCTCGGCTCGCTGCCTGATCTCAGGCGTGATGAGCTCCGTCAGCAGCGCGGCGTCCATCGCGTCACACTCGCGGGCCACCATCGCCTCGCACGTGTCGAGCCAGTAATCGATGGGGAAGATGGCCGGGTCTTGCTCGGCAAAATGCTTGAAGAGGCGTAGGTAAGTCGTTGTGCTCGCCGTGAGGGCTTGGGGGTCGTGCAGGAAGAGTTCGGCCAGCACCTCGGCCTGCCGCTCCGGCCGGTAGAGCTGTATGCCCGGTGTCTCGGTGCGGTCGGCCAAGTCGGCCAGAAAGGTCTCCGTCTGCCCATCGCGCAGCAGCGTCAAGACCTTGCGTCGGACGGCCGCCTCGTGCAACTTCTGCTCCGCGCGCACCGGTATGATGGCCTGCTTCCCTTCGGGGAATAAGCTGGGGAAGCGCGTGTCTTCTAACAAGAACTCCTCGATGCGTATGTAGAGGGTTAGGTATTTCAGCGCCCGCTCGTGGTCTGTCGCGCAGGCATCGCAGGCGTAATCGAGCGCCTTCAGAAAGGAGAAGATCCACGCCACCGATCCCGCCTGGAGCATGGGCATAAAGTCCGCGTCGGGGCGTGCGGGAGGCGCCGCCGACAGCTCGTCGAACATTGCCATCTGCTCCTCCGAGGCGTGGAGCGAGTGGAGGAAGGCGTGTCCGTCCGTATATGTTTCTAAGAAGTTATCCATAACAAGATGTCACAATCACGGCCCTCCCATTCCCCGCAGCATGCCGGGCGGAGGGGCTTTTTATTGAGTCGCCAAAGATAAAAGCGGAGGTGAAAGTAGGGGGGCGCTTTCGTGCTGCCCGGTCGGCCGCCCCCCTATGTTTTTGATCTCCGTCAATTGTAGGGGCGTATCGCATACGCCCCCTCACAACGTCGCCAACGGATGGATGATCATTCGACGGCCGGGTACACGTAGGGCGTATGCGATACGCCCCTACGGCCTGCCGACGGAATGTCCCTGCGCGTCGGTTTTTAATCACCGTACCCCTACGGAGATCTCCCGGAGAGGTGTTTTTGATCTCCGTCAATTTGATACGCCTCCCCCACCCCCTCCGGCATGATCCTTGTAGGAGCGGGTGGATTGATTCATTCCCACCCCGGGGATGAGGGGGTGAAACATACCCGTCCTCCCCCTTACCTTTATATATATATGCTCAAGCATCTATTCCCCCTCTTTGCCGCCGTGCTATGCACTGCTGCGCAGGCGCAATTCGATGTGAAAGGGACTGTCGCCCTCGACTATGGCGAAAAAGCCATCGGCGCCACGCTGCGCCTGCTCCGATCGGGCGAGGTGGCCACAACCGATACCATCGGGAACTTCTCACTACGCAGCAGCTACCCCACCGACCGACTCGTGGCGTCTTATATCGGCTTCTATTCAGACACGATCGACGTCACCGCTGCCAGTGGCAGACTGGCCATCGTCCTCCGCGAGAGGGCGAATCTGGTGGAGGAGGTGGTCGTCAAGGGGCACGTGGCCACCACGCTCAAGTCGCGCATCGCTACGGTGCAGACCGAGAAGATCGACTATGAGGAGCTGACGCGCGCCGCCTGCTGCAACCTCTCGGAGAGCTTCGAGACGAACGCCTCAGTCGATGTCTCCTACTCCGACGCAGCCACGGGTGCCAAGCAGATCCGCCTCTTGGGCCTGCCGGGCACGTATGTGCAAATGCTCACGGAGAACGTGCCCAACTTCCGCGGCGCTGCCTCGCTCTTCGGGTTAGACTACGTGCCGGCGCCGTGGATGGAGAGCATCCAAGTGTCGAAGGGCAGCGCCTCGGTGCGCAATGGCTACGAGTCGATCACGGGGCAGATCAATGTGGAGTATAAGAAGCCGATGAAGGCTGCACCCCTTACGCTCAACCTCTTCGCCTCCGATGCGGGCCGCATGGAGGGCAACGCCGATGCCGCCATCCGCCTCACGAAGCACCTCTCCACGGGACTCTTCGCCAACTACTCTCGCGACAAGCGGTCGCACGATGCTGACGGCGACGGCTTCCTCGACCAGCCCCTCACGGAGCAGCTCAACCTCTTCAACCGTTGGTTTTATAACCGCAAAAATTACATCTCGCAGGTAGGCGTGAAGCTGATCCATGAGACGCGTGAGAACGGGCAGGCGGCGCACGCCAAGCCCGCCCGCCCCGGCGATCCGCTGTATCGCATCGACATCCGTACGCTCCGCGGCGAGGTGTTCACCAAGAACGGCTACGTGCTCGACGACGAAGCCAACCGCAGCATCGCGCTCATCCTCGCCGGCTCGTTCCACCGGCAAGACGCGACCTACGGCACCATCCCCTACGACCTGCGCCAGTCCAACGTCTACGCCAACCTGCTCTTCGACACCGACCTCGGCGTGAAGCACAAGCTCAGCACTGGCCTTAGCCTGAACATGGATCGCACGGAGCAGACATCGGCGTACTTCGCCGCTGACCCCGCCTTCCGCCGCCTGCGCACGGAGTGGACCGCCGGTGCCTTCACCGAATACACGTGGAAGCCCCTGCGCAACCTCGACATCATGGCCGGCCTCCGCGCCGATCGGCACAACGAATACGGCGCCTTCGTCACCCCACGCCTGCACATGCATTATCGCCCCATCGAGGCCATCAACCTGCGCGCCTCCGTCGGCAAGGGCTACCGCTCGGTGAACGTCTTTGTGGAGAACAGCTTCCTCTTCGCCTCCAACCGCGTGCGCAACCTCACCGTGGCGCCCGACCTGCGTATGGAGTCGGCCTGGAACTGGGGCGCATCGATCACGGGACACATCCCCACCGGAAGCGAGGAGCTGACGCTCTCGGCAGAGTATTACGAGACGGACTTCCAAAATCGGGTGGTGGCCGACGTGATGACCGATGCTCACGCGGTGCGTTTCTACAACCTCGACGGCCGGGCCTACGCGCGCAACATCCAGCTCGAAGCGGCCTACACCTTCTTCCACACCCTTGACGTGCGCGCGGCTTGGCGCTGGACGGATGCGAAGGAGACCTACAACGGCCGACTGATGGAGAAGCCGCTCACGAATCGCTACAAGGGTCTGCTCACGGTGGGATACAAGACGCCGGTCTACGGTTGGCAATTCGACGCCACAGCGCAATTCAACGGCGCCGGCTCCATGCCCACGCCCGACGCCACACGCCCGCTCTGGGAGCCAACGTTCGACCCCTACACCATACTCGGTGCACAGCTCACGAAGCGCTTCAAGAAGCTGTCCATCTACATCGGTGCAGAGAACCTGCTCAACTTCAAGCAACCGCGCCCCATCATCGCCTCGTCCGACCCCTGGGGCAACGACTTCGACGCTACAATGGTCTGGGGGCCGGTGCACGGGCGGAAGATCTACGGCGGACTCAGGTGGTCGCTCTAAGAACTATAGCTGAACGAAAAAGGGGCAATCACCAATGATCACCCCGGAGAGACATGGCAGAGAATGGCACCGCCCTACCCTTAATCATTAATAATTAATCATAGACCATCACTTACGCCCCTATTTTTGCCGCCGTCATCACCATAGATTATTCACCATTAAAACCAGAGATAAGATGAAAGTATTTCAAGCAATGATCGTTGCCCTGCTGATTACGGCCATGGGCGCAACCCACACGATGGCGCAAGACAAGAAGGCGCCGCACAAAGACGAGCGCGTCACCTTCGCCGTCGAGATCGTGTGCAGCAACTGCGTGAAGAACATCAAGAAGCAGTTTGCCTACGAGAAGGGCGTCAAGGACGTCCGCGTAAACCAGGCCAAGCAGCAAGTCACCGTGACCTATAACCCCACCAAGACGGACACCAAACGCATGATCGCCGCCTTTAAGGAGATCGGTAAGGACGCTACCGTGGCCACCCCGCCCGAGATTATCAATTGAGAAGCTGTTTTGAATTTATTGAGTGATTATTTTAAGGAGTCGTTAGGGCGGAGCTTTCTCCTTTCTATTTCGGGTCTATCGGGGTCTATTCCTGCCCTTTTGTTCCATCATTTATCCTCACATAGCTCGCTATGCTCGTCAAATGATGAAACAAAATCATCAGAAATATCCTCCCGATAGCCTCCGAAATAAATTCAAAACAGCTTCTGATCCCCAGCACGGCATGGGGAATGAAGTCAGCCCCGTCGATCCACCGAGATCGGCGGGGCTGCTTACGCTTACCCCAAGGCAACTGCATCAAATCAAAAACACCTCTCCGGGAGATCTCCGTAACGTGAGTTCGATGTAAGGAATCCATTTCCCCGCCTCGGGGGAGACACTCTCCCCGCCTCGGGGGAGACACCTTCCCCGCCTCGGGGGAGACACCCTCCCCGCCTCAGGGGAGACACCCTCCCCGCCTCAGGGGAGACACCCTCCCCAATGGCTCACAGACAACGCAGGCTTAAGAGATGCTCTTAAGCATGCTTGCAGCCATCGTGCAAGCATGCTTGCAGCCATCGTGCAAGCAGGCTTGCAGCCATCGTGCAAGCAGGCTTGCAGACACCGTGCAAGGTAGCTTGCAGACCCCGTGCAAGGCAGCTTGCAGCCATCGTGCAAAGGGAGTCCCATCCCTATATCGGCGAATGAATTGCCCCACATCGAACTCACGTTCCGTAGGGGTACGGAGATTAAAAACCGACGCGCAGGGACATTCCGCCGGCAGGCCGTAGGGGCATATCGCATACGCCCTACGTGCACCCGGCCGTCGAATGATCATCCATCGCCGTTGGCGACGTTGTGAGAGGGCGTATGCGCGTGCGCCCCTACAATTGGCGGAGATCAAAAACACTCGTCCGGGAGCTTACCGCCAATTGCTGGCCTACCTTTGTCGCGCACTTAACAGCACATCCATGACGAAGAAATCCAAAGGTTTTTTGCTTTACGCCCTGCTCATCGTGGCCTGTTTTGTCTCGATGTACCTCATCATCCGCGAGGGGCAGAGCCGTCAGCTCGTGACCGACGCCGCCAGCCGCGCCGATGCGCCGCGCAACCTTGCGGAGGGCTTCGGCACCTTCCTCACCCTCGTGGCCGAACACATCCGCTCCTCCTTCGGCCTCCTCCTGCTGCAGATCATCGTCATCCTCATCACCTGCCGCCTCGTCGGGCTGCTCTTCAAACGCATTGGGCAGCCGATGGTCGTGGGCGAGATTCTGGCCGGCATCCTGCTCGGCCCCTCAGTCCTGGGTCGGTTTGCGCCCGAATGTTCGCACTTCCTCTTTCCCCCCGAATCGCTACAGAACATCAACCTCCTAAGCCAGTTCGGACTCATCTTTTTCATGTACACCATCGGCATGGAGCTCGACTTAGACGCCATCCGCAAGAAGCTCCGCGAGACGGTGATGATCAGCTACACCTGCATGTTCCTCACCTTCTTCTGTGGGCTCGCAGCTGCCTACCTCATCTATGGGCACTACGGCCGCGAGGTGCCCTTCGTGCCCTTCGCCCTCTTCATCGCCATAACGATGAGCATCACCGCCTTCCCCGTCTTGGCGCGCATCATCCAGGAACGCCGCCTGACGCGCACCCACCTCGGCACCGTAGCGCTGGCGGCTGCGGCTAACGGCGACGTGGCGGCATGGTGCCTTCTGGCCATCGTCGTAGCCATCTCGCAGGCCGGCACCATGCTTGGCGCCGTCTACAACATCGTCTTTGCCGTCATCTACCTGCTCGTCATGTTCAGCCTCGTCAGGCCGCTGCTGCGCATGGTCGGCAACCTTTACCATAACCCGGAGGTGATCGGCAAACCCCTCGTCATGTTCATGTTCCTCTTGCTGCTCATCTCGGCTTACCTCACCGAAATAGCCGGCCTCCACGCCCTCTTCGGCGCCTTCGTGGCCGGATTAGTCATGCCCGAAAACCTGCGCTTCCGCAAGATTATGACTGAGAAGGTGGAAGACGTGTCGCTCATCATCTTCCTGCCGCTCTTCTTCGTCTCAACGGGGCTGCGCACAGAGATCGGGCTGATCAATTCGGCGGAGATGTGGCTCGTCTGCGTCGGACTCATTCTTGTTTCTACGCTTGGCAAATTCGGTGGCGCCATCCTCTCCGCACGGCTCGAGAAGGAGAGTTGGAAGAACAGCCTCCAGTTAGGGGCGCTCATGAATACGCATGGGCTGATGGAGCTCATCGCCCTGACGATCGGTTACGAGATGCACATCCTGCCACCCCCCGTTTTTGTCATGCTGATTCTGATGACGCTCGTCTCTACGTTTATGACAACGCCGCTGCTGGCACTCATCAACTCCGCCTTTCGTGCTGGCGAACGCCTGCGCCAACGGCGTATGGAGGCAGTTCATCCGGGCGCCTTCCGCGTGCTCCTCTCCTTCGGCCGCGCCGGCAGTGGCCCCATCCTGCTCGACGTGGCCCACCGCATGTTCAGCCGTGGCGACGTCCGCCTCGACCTGACCGCCCTCCACCTCACCGTCGGCTCCGACATCAACCCGCGCCACACCGCCAGTTTCGAGCAAATCAGCTTCGAGCCCGTCGTGCGCGAGGCCAAACGCCTCAACCTGCACGTGGCCATGCGTTACGAGGTCTCAGACAACGCCGGAGACACCATCGTCGGCATCGTCAACGATGAGCCTTTCGACTTCCTACTGGTGGGCGCCGGTGTCGCTATGAGCAACCTCCCGACCGACATTGAGGCACGCCGCATCCGCAAGTCGCTCTTCTCCGTTTTCGGTGGCGACCGGGTGCAAGAACGGCTCTCGCCCGGGTCACTCATCCACGACAAGACGCGCTACTTCATCGAGCGCAGCCGTTGCTCCGTCGGTGTCTTCGTCAATCGCGGCTTCACCCGCGCCGATCACCTACTCGTCGTCATCAACTCCACCGATGATCTCATCCTTTTGCATTACGCCCAAGTCCTGCTCCGCTCCACCCAAGGCACCGCCGCCCTGCTCCATCGTCGCCCGTCGGCCGACCCCTCCCCCACTCCGGACGCCATCGCCCGTGAGCTGGAGTCATTCATAACCCACACCGAGAACGCCCACCTGCTACCCGAGGCCGACCTCACCCGCGAGTCGTTTGCCGAAGCAGACTTTATGCTTGTCGGTTACGCCACCTGGAACGTCATCTCCGACGTCTGCCGCGAGCCCCTCCGGCAAATGCCCTCCACGCTCATCATCCATCACCGCGAAAAGGTCCGCCTCTACTAACTACCCGGCCAAAGGCCGATAACTACCCTACATATAATGATACACCCCGATTACATCTTCGAGTGCAGCTGGGAAGTCTGCAACAAAGTGGGCGGCATCTACACCGTCCTGTCAACTAAAGCTCGCACCCTGCAACAACGCTTCCCCGACCACATCCTCTTCGTCGGCCCTGACCTCGGTCACGCCGGACAGAACGCCGAGTTCGACGAAGACGCTTCCCTCTTCCCCGACTGGCAACGCACCATCACTGCTGCTGGTCTGCCCGTACGCGTAGGCCGATGGCGCATTCCGGGTGCACCCATCGTCTTGCTCGTCGACTACCGACAGCTCTTCAATCGCAAAAACGAACTCTTCTACGAGATGTGGGAATCCTTCGGCGTCGACTCCTCGAAGGCCTATGGCGACTACGACGAGTCGTGCGTCTTCGCCGCCGCCGTCGGGCGCGCCATCGAGAGCTTCTACCGTTTCCATCACTTAGACGATCGCCGCGTCGTGGCCCACTTCGACGAGTGGATGCTCGGCTTCGGCCTCCTTCACTTGCGCAAATACGTGCCGCGCATCGCCACCCTCTTCACCACACACGCCACCACCATCGGGCGCTCCATCGCCGGCAACAACAAACCGCTCTACAGCCACATGCAGAGCTACAACGGCGACGGCATGGCGGCCGAGCTACACGTCGAGGCGAAGCACTCTGTGGAGAAAAAGGCGGCGCACTTCGCCGATTGCTTCACGACGGTCAGCGAGATTACGGCCGTAGAGTGCCGCCAGCTGCTCAGCAAGGCGCCAGACGTGGTGACCCCGAACGGCTTCGAGCCCGACTTCGTCCCCACCCCCGACTGCTACCCCGCCCGACGCGCCGACGCTCGCCAACGACTGCTCCGCGCAGCCTCCACGCTCTACGGCAAGCAGCTCGACACGGACGACACCTTCCTCGTCTCCATCAGCGGCCGCTATGAGTATCGTAACAAGGGCATCGACGTCTTCATCGACGCCATGAACCGCCTGCGCACGTCGGCCGACCTGCCCCGCACGGTCGTTGCCTTCCTGCTCATCCCCGCCTGGGTCTACGCCCCCCGCGCCGACCTGAAAGCCGCCCTCGAGCAAGGCACCCCGACGTCTGAGCCGCTGCCCACACCCTTCCTTACGCATTGGCTCCATAGCATGGACAACGATCGCGTCTCGAACTTCATCCTCCAGACCGGCTTCAACGCCAACGAGCGCCTGAAGATCATCTTCGTGCCCTGCTACTTAGACGGCCGCGACGGCCTCTTCAACACGCCCTACTACGACCTCCTGATCGGCATGGACGCCACCCTCTACCCCTCCTATTACGAGCCTTGGGGCTACACGCCACTCGAGAGCGTCGCCTTCGGCATCCCCACCATCACGACCGACTTGGCCGGCTTTGGGCGATGGGCACAGACCGTCGTCAGTGGCTGCGACATCACCGAGGGCGTGACCGTCATCCACCGCACGGACGACAACTACGCCGCTGTAGTCGATGGAGCTGCCGAGGCCTTGCGCATCCTCATGCGCCACACCGACACCGAACGCCGTGCCATCGCCGTGCGTTGCCAAGCCTTAGCCGCACAAGCCGAATGGGAACGCTTCATTACCTATTACTACACCGCCTTCGATCACGCCCTCAGCGCTGCACAGCAAAGGAGCTGATCATGCTGTAGGGAGGCGTGTACGTCTCTCTCGCACACGCCTCCCGCCTTTCGCTTTTCACTTTTCGTTCTTCGTTTATATGACACACCGCAACCCCTTATGCCTTGCCGCAGCCACAGCGGCCACCCTCTTCCTCTGTCACACACCGGCCCGCGCCGACCTCGTCATGACGCGCGACAATACCGCCGTCTACACCGACACGGATTACACGCAATCGCTCCGCCCCACCCTCCCCGAGCGGCTCTTTACCTCAAAAGCCATAGAGAAAGAAATCGTGCGCATCAAACGCACGCTCACGAACGAGAAGCTGGCGTGGATGTTTGAAAACTGCTTCCCCAACACGCTCGACACGGCCGTCCATTTCCGCGCCATCGACGGCGATGACGACACCTTCGTCTACACCGGCGACATCCACGCCATGTGGCTCCGCGACTCCGCCTCTGAGGTCTGGCCCTACCTGCCTTACGCCAGCAAAGACGACGAGCTGCGGCAGATGATCCGCGGCGTCATCCTCCGCCAGTTCAAGTGCATCCTCATCGACCCCTACGCCAACGCCTTCAGCGACGGCCCCGAGAACAGCGAGGTCTACGAACGCCGTTGGGAGCTCGACTCCCCCTGCCACTGCCTGCGCTTGGCCTATGCCTACTGGAAGGAGACGGGCGACAAAAGCATCTTCACCGACGGCAAATGGCAGGAGGTCATGCGTCTTATCCTCCGCACCTTCCGCGAGCAGCAACACAAGGACGGACACAGCCCCTACACCTACCATCACGCTGATTCCGCGACCAACACACCCGCCTCTGACAGCCGCAGCATGCACCCCGTGCGCCCCACCGGACTGATCGCCTCCGCCTTCCATCCATCGGACGACCCGGCAACGCTGCAATTCATCATCCCCTCGAACTTCTTCGCCGTCACCTCGCTGCGCAAGGCCGCCGAGATCCTGCGTAAGGTGAACCGCGACAACGCCACGGCCGACGCATGCGCGGCCTTGGCCAACGAGGTGGAAGAGGCGCTGCGCCACCACGCCATCGTGGAGCACCCCACCTACGGCCGCATCTATGCCTACGAGGTAGACGGCTTCGGCAACTACCTGATGATGGACGACGCCGATGTGCCCGGCCTCCTATCCATGCCCTACCTCGGCGATGTGAACCCCAACGACCCGGTTTACCTCAACACGCGCCGCTTCGTCTGGAGCGAAGACAACCCCTACTTCTTCCGTGGCAACTCCGGCGAAGGCATCGGCAGCTCACACACAGGCTACGACATGATTCGCCCCATGTCCCTCCTCATCCGAGCCCTCACCTCAAGCGACGACGCCGAGATCGCCGCCTGCCTCCGCATGCTCATCGGCACCGATGCCGAGACGGGCTTCATCCACGAATCCTTCCACAAGGATGACCCCACGCATTACACCCGTGCCTGGTTCGCCCGCCAGAACAGCCTCTTCGGCGAACTCATCGTCAAGCTCGTCCACGAGAAGAAGTTCGAGCTGCTGGATGATTTATAGGAGCGGGGGGAATAAGTCCAGAGCGTTTGTTATAGATAAAAAGAGAGCCACCCCCGCGGAAAGGAAGGGGATGGCTCTCTTTTTTCTCTATAGTTGAACGAAAACGATTTGCGAATAAATGGAGTACCCGGTGCGGCCTGAAAGGTCGCTTGATCATAGCCCAGGGTAGAGCGACGCCTCTCAGGCGGCGCGGCACCCTGGGTCAAATGGCGCGTCTTCCACCTCAGCACCCTGCAAATCAGCCCCCGCCCTGCCCTTAGCAGAGCGGGGGCTGATTTGCAGGGTGCTGGAATTTCGTTCGCACCTCCGCAACCCAGGGTGTTACCCAGGGCTATCGTCCGGCGGCCCTTCAGGCCACGGGGGTGGGCATTACATACCCCAAGGTGCCGCTCCGCCTAAAGGCGTCGCTCTGCCTTGGGCTGGGTTGATTTGCCCCTTCGGGGCGCGTTACTTTTGTCCCGCACAAAGACCCGTGCCGGTAAAGACTTTAGTCGCTTTACTAGCACGTTAAAAAGGGAAAGATAGGGGCTGCACACTTTGTCGGTGCAGTCCCGTTTTTTTTGAGATAATAAGAGAGCCACCCCCTTCCTTTCCACGGGGGTGGCTCTCTTTTTCTTCCTTTATATAGACCGCCTCACTGGCGTCGGCTCTTGGCCATCACGGCGTTGTCTTCGTAGAAATAATACTCGGAGCCCACGCGCGAGTAGACGCTATGCAGCTCGCCTTCGCTGTCGCGGTAGAGGCCGCGCTCGATGATGGCGTCGGGGAGGAGCTTCACGGGTGTGCCGTAGATGCCGAGGTAGTAGAGGTCGGGGTTAAGGATGTACTCGTTCGTCACGGGCGAACCGGCGTAGCGCAGGACGTTGCAGACGTAGCCCGTGTTCTGAATCTTAGCCGGAGCCAGCTTCAGGGTGTAAGTCGTGGTGTCTTTTTGGTGAATCTCGATGATGCTGATGCTGTTCGCATAGCGCGTTTTGTTGCGGTAGTGGTATTTGAAGCGAACTGTTGTTTGCAGGTTGGGGATCTCCACCTCGCTGATGTATCCCGCATAGTCATATGAATAAGTGAGCTGGGCGTAGAGCCGATCCTTGGCGCCATTCTTGCCGCGCTTCCAGATCTCCATGTCCTCCACGAAGCCGTGATCCTCGAGGGAGAGAATGCGGTACTCGTAGTCGCCCCATACGTAGCGGTAGTCGTAACCGTAGCGCACCTCGGGGCGCCGCCAGTCCCAAGCGATGGAATCGATCGTGCCGTTCTCGTCGCGGATCACGGTGCCTTTGCGAAAGCCCGTGATTTGCACCGCGCCATTTTTCTGCCGGGTCATAATCAGTTCAGTGCAGACGGTATCGAGGGTGTAAGCTGCCATGCCGACATCGAGCAGCGAGGTGCCGATGCGTATATCGCTATTGTTTACGCGTTTCCCATTTTCATCCACTTCGAACAGATCCGAAGAGGTGATTTCGCAGCTGGCAAGCATCATTAGGAGGGGGAGCAGGAAGAAATATCCGATTCTCATATTCAGTTAATGGTTCATTTGATAGGATTTCGGCGGCGAAAGTAGAGAAATAGCCCTCCTCCTTCGGGCGCGACCGTCTGGCAGCCAGTGCTTTTTTGTCTTTTATAGGAATCTCCTTCCCTATTAACGAGGTTCCCCCATTTCGGGGGCGCTTCTTAGGCCTTACGCTACGTGCGGGTTATTATCCGAGCCGCTTTTAATAAATGTATAGCATGTAAGTTATTAAAAGCACCGCTTTTAATAAGTCGCACGGCGTGCAGGTTATTATCCGAGCCGCTTTTAATAAATGTATAGCATGTAAGTTATTAAAAGCACCGCTTTTAATAAGTCGCACGGCGTGCAGGTTATTATCCGAGCCGCTTTTAATAAATGTATAGCATGTAAGTTATTAAAAGCACCGCTTTTAATAAGTCGCACGGCGTGCAGGTTATTATCCGAGCCGCTTTTAATAAATGTATAGCATGTAAGTTATTAAAAGCACCGCTTTTAATAAGTCGCACGGCGTGCAGGTTATTATCCGAGCCGCTTTTAATAAATGTATAGCATGTAAGTTATTAAAAGCACCGCTTTTAATAAGTCGCACGGCGTGCAGGTTATTATCCGAGCCGCTTTTAATAAATCGCACGCCGTGCGGGTTATTATCCGAGCCGCTTTTAATAA
>MIQB01000042.1 GCA_002890585.1 Tannerella sp. oral taxon 808 | reverse complement strand
TCGTCTGTTCACGCAATACCAGCAGACGATCGAGCTTCCCCTCCATCCGTGCCAAGCTGTCAAACAGCTGCTTTTGCCAAGCCTCAAAAGATTCTTCTACGTACGACATCGCTCTCCCTTTTGATAGTTACCCGCAGTGTCCTGCGACAAGATGCCTTGCTCCCTCATGTAGGCGATGTATCGCTTGGCCGTGCGATCCTTGATCTCCATCTCCTGAATGAGCATCTCGCTCAGGTTTTTGTAAGACAGTTTGGCGGTATGAAGGAAGATCTCTTTGACCACGGCAATCAATTCGTCGGCCTTTCGTCGCTCTTTGTCCTCCTTCGATTTCTCGCCGCGGTAAACGTGCATGTCTTGCTGCTTATCCCATCCGAAAAGCATGATCGGGACATCGAGCGGACTGCCGTCGCGTACCTTCAGCGCCTTCACTACCGAGTATTCCGGATCGTCGTCTTTTTCAATGGATAGGATGCCGGCGGCTTTGCGTTGCAGCTCCGAGCCAATATGCCCGCGCAGCTTGATACCGTTGGGCACGAAGTGGAGCACGCAGATGATGCACGTATTGTAGATGCCGGCCAGCCGATAAAGCTCGTCCACGATGGCAATACTCTCCGTCTCATCGTTGGCCGAACGGATCAAGTCAGCGATGCCATCGATGACCACAAGGTGGATGCCGCCGTGTCGATGATGAAACAGATCCATGCTTTCGCGGATCAGTTTCAGACGGTCTTTGCGGGAGAGGGAGGCCAAATAGAGCGAATGGTAGAAGTCGGGCACGGCCGCGAGCGAAGCGCGTCGCAACGTCTTGCCCAAGTTTTTGTGGAGCTGCGCCTCGGACTGCTCCGTGTCGTAATGCAGGACGGCCAGCCGCTTGGGATTGGCTGTGACTTCCAAGCCCAGCGTCCGTTCGGCGGGCAGCATCGTTTCTCCCAGAGTGCCGGCCAAGATGGCGGTGATGTAGTTGCTTTTCCCTGTACCCTCGCCACCCGTGATGCAAAACAGATTATCCTGCGTACCGAGCGGCACGCCGTTTACGGCCACTACCGACTTGGACGCATCGGGTGGATTGTCATAATCGATCTCGCACGAGCGTAGCATCATCATGGTTTGCACATACAAATTGGAAAACATCTCGGACAACAGCGCCCTCAAATCCTTTTCTCCATACCCTAATTGGAAGTAGTCGGAGATGTCTTTTTCGCCTTTGCTACCTTGAAGGGGAAGCGTCAGATTGAGCACATGATACCCTGCAAGCTGTTCTGCCTGTCGCTCCGATTCTCGTTTGCCCGTTTCATCCGTATCGTAAAGTAGGATGATGTGACGGAAGCGGAGACGAAGACTTTCTACGATATTCTCCGGTATTTGTGCCGTCTCGCTGTTGAAACAGATAGCGTGAAAGCCGTGTGCGGCCAGCGACATCACATCCTTCTCGCCGCCGGTGATGAACAGCATGTCACCTTTGTTGGGGAGCTGCTCAAAGCCGAAGACGTAATCATCCGTTTTGTTCCCTGCATACAGGAAACGTATGGTGCTGAATGGGCGATACACCTTGACAAACGCTCCCATTGCGTAGCAGAACATCGGCTCTCTCACTGTGGAACGGAGGGTGTAGGGCTTCCCCTGATTCGAGACGGAATCAAAACGGGAAAGCGACTTCACCCGGAAACGTTGTAAGGTCTTTACGTCGATACCGTAGCGTCCCCAAAAGGTAAGTTCTTCCTTCCGATACGATTGTTCGACGATGCTGAACTGCCCTTTGTTCTTGGGTATCTTCTCGTGGTCTGACGATCGAGGTGGAGCGACCGATCCGGCACTCGGAACTTTTCTTACAGGCACAGCATTATGCACTTTCCCGGGAAGTGAAATACTCAGTTGTAGATCTCGGATGATGGTTTCTAAGACCTGCATAAACTCAGCATGTACATCGAGTCCCTGCATAGTCGCAGCGAACCAAAAGCAATCGCCGGAGTAGAGGTCATTCCCGAAGTCTTTCATGCGATAACAGTCTGACTTGGCGTCGAGATAGATGTTGCATGAAGCCCGTTTGTCGTCATATAGAGGGTTCCGGAAGTTGCGCTTAGGGACAAAGTTGATGGGCATATAGAAGTAGAAAATGTCCAACCCCCTGTTGGTGCGTTGTAGGATTTCTTCTTTGACGTTCATAGTTCCTCAAATGGGATTTTCGAGTCGCCCATGTAGCCTTTCAGGATGCCGTCTTTGTAGGCATTGAGTCGTTGCAGGGCCTCGACACGTCGGAAGCCTTTGAAGGAAGCTCGTCCTGTCTTGACGGCGATATACAGCCCTTTGAACGGATAGACCACATGATTGCTCGATACATACCGAAAGGGTATTGCACGGGCATTACGCCAACGGGCCAGCGATGCACGCGAGATGCCAAGCAGACGCATGACATCGGTAGAGTTCAACTCGATCTTCTCGTCCAACACCGAGTAATCTCGTTTCATCTCAAGTATGAAGTCGGCAATCCGGTTTATGCTTTCCTTCAATGAGTGCAACTCTGCCAGCAAATGTTCGTCGGAATAAATCTCAGTATCCATCATTTCCTCTCCATTAAGTGAAGAAGTTGCGGATTCTTTGAATGCTTAAGGATCTTTCCGAGAGATTCTGGTTGATCCTCTAAATATCGAGAAAACCAATAGCTATTTAGCATCATTTTCTCGACTTGTTCCATTTGAAGAGCATACAATAAGGGGATAATATCCTCTTTTGCAATTGTCGTATAGACCCTGTTCTTTTTATACCCAATCTTCAAATAGTCAATCACCCCCTTTGGGGAATGGAAAATGACTACATCCTTGTCGAAAGCACTGACACATCGGCGATAAGTGTCAAGTGTTATGTGTCTTTTCATTTTGCAGGCTTTTAGAAAATTGGAATACTCCATATCTGCAAGATCTGCTCTTTCTTTGAGATTATCACACTGGGCGCACATCATTTCAAGGGATTCTCCTACGATGTATACGCACCATTCTTTTTCTGTTATAATTCTCTTGTTGGTGTCCATGCATATAATACAATCATAACGGCCGCAAAGTTCTGACGAGAGAGGTCTATCATTAGAATATCTAATTGCCAATGTTGGTATTAGAATACCATCCGCCATTTTTAGTTCATGTTCTTGTGGTGCCACACTACCTTCAGGGACAATCAGTGCACGGTGCAAGTCCCCTTATATATATAGGGGCTTGCACCGTGCACTGAAAATGTAGCCAAGGGTGTCTGTATCTATTGTAGAATCAAGGGATTTGGTGATCGTTCGTTTTCGGAGTACTTTTGAACCCGAAACAACACAAGCGAGTGTTGTCGAAGCAGTATCTATGAGTGCTCTCAAAATACTCTCTTCTGGCTACAATTCGGCTACAGAAAAAAATAGGGCTGTGTATACAGTTATGGCATAGGACGTTATGGAGAAGGTTCATTTCCCCCTCCTTCCGCTTTTTTCGGGCTTTTTTTATTAGGGACTCCATCATGGAGTCGGCAATTCATGCATGAATAGGAGATCGTTGCAAAATCTTGGGCTTGCAGCGGTCTCTTTTTTTATGCCTATACCTCAGAAGACAAGCCTTTTCAAAATCACCACTTCCACATGGAGCCAGTAGATAGGGGTTTCCTGACGGACGAGGAGATTCTTCGGATAGCCAACAAGGATTTGGGTATCCAGCGACTGGAGTTGGTGCGAGACATCTTCATCTTTTCCTGCTTCACTGGATTGGCCTACATCGACGTGGCCAACCTCACGCCCGACCATATCGTGACGATGGACGACAAGCAATGGATCATGACCAAGCGACAGAAAACGAGCGTGGAAACCAACGTGCTGCTTCTCGACATCCCGAGAGCAATCATCGCGAAGTATAGCCACAAGACGTATCGAGATGGTAAGCTCTTTCCCGTCCTGACGAATCAGAAGACCAACTCCTACCTCAAGGAGATCGCCGACCTCTGCGGGATCAAGAAGAAGCTGACTTTCCATCTTGCTCGCCACACCTTTGCCACCATGTCGCTAAGCAAAGGCGTCCCCATCGAATCCGTTTCCAAGATGTTGGGGCATACGAACATCCGCACGACGCAGATCTACGCCCGCATCACGAACAAGAAGATCGAACACGACATGGAGCAACTGTCCGAGAAGCTCGGCAAGTTCAACTCTGCGATGGGGCTGCACAGCTATAAAACGGCGATGATCGTGACGTTCGATATCTCAAGCTGAGCTCTGTTTTCAATGCCCCGAAATCTCCCCTCTTCATTTATTGGCTTCCACATGATGTTTGCAACTCGGAGCAGCTGTCGGTTCCCTTGTCTTCGGGCGAAGGTCTGCAGACGATGATAAGCCGTCAAGGCCGAACGCCCCTCATCGCCCGCCCCTTGTCGTCTTTGCAATGACTAAGTAAATCAGTAAGTCCAAAGCAGAGTAAGTGGTAAGTCGGGCACTCTTGAGCTCTAAAGGAGTTTGCCTCACAAAAAGCCTACCCCGGCCAGGATCCCGGTTTACTACAAAGTCAAAATGGAACCACTTAGTCGGAACTTTCTCAACTCAATTTCGGAGTTGTCTCCCCCCCCCCGGGGAGGATGCCCCCGCTTCCATCAATTGGCGCCCATCCACTGGATGACTTCGCTTTCGACGCCGTTCGTCCCCGTACAGGTGACGGTGTAGAGGTAAATCACCTTGTCTTCCTTGACCGAATCGAAGTACGACGTCTCGTTCTTCTTCATCGTGGCCAGCAGGCGAGGCGGCCGGTTCTCCTGCACCCGATAGACCTTATAACACGCGATGCCCTCCTGCTCCGTCTCTTCCCATGCCAGGCGGTAGCCGCCGTTCGTCTTCTGCACCTGCAGCGAGGAGATGGAAAGCGGCTTGACGACCGGCACCTGGCAACTCGACACGACTGACGGAGAGCTCTCGAGGCCGTGAGCTCCGACGGAGAACAGCCGGTACTCGTACGTGAGCCCTTCTTTCACATCGGCGTCTTCGTAGTAGTTCATTAGCACCTTGTCGGTGCGGATCGGCTTGAAGTGTTGTGCCGTATCCGCCTTGTTAGTGGGGGCGATGCGTCGTTCCAGCCGATAGCCCATGACGTCCCGATCGAACTCCTCGACCATGTCCCACGACACCCACACCCGCTTGTCGGCGTAGTGGGTCGTCAGGTTTTGTGGCGCGGTCAGGCGGACGTTGCGCATCGGGGTTACATAGATCCGTTCGGAGAGCGGACTGAGGTTGCGACTGGCGTTTTCGGAGCGTACGGCGTAGGTGAGCATCGTACAGTTGACGTCGTTCACTGAGTCGGTGTAGGTCACGAGTAAGCTGTCGGAGAGGATCGCGGCGCCGACCTGTTGCAGGGTCGTGTCGCCCTCTACGGAGCGCATGATATAGTAAGCCTTCGTGTCGCCGTCCGGGCGTGTCCACATCAGTTTCACGGCGCCCATGCTCACTTCGGCACGCAGGTCGACGGGCGCTGTGGCCGGCTTGTCGCCATAGTACCAGCCCATCGCACTCATGCTGAGCGGACTTTCGCCGTAGGCATTATTGATCACGACTTTGTAGGAATAGATCTCGGACGGGATTACGTCTTTATCTAAATAAGAGGTATCGTTGGGTGAGACGCTGAGCAGGTAGCGATAGTCGAGGCTGTCGCGGAAGCCGGTGGCCTTGTAGATGTCGATGCTGCGCAGGAACTCCGGTTTGGGGAAGTGCCACGTCAGGCGGATGCCCTCTTTATCTGGATGCGCATTCAGTCCTGCGTAGTTCGTTTCGTCGAGGTCGGTCAGGTTGGTGATGCGTATCGTGTCCGACGGGCGCCCCGGATTGCCGTAGATGTCATACGGCTGCAGGCAGTAGAGGACGAGGCCTCGGCGCACGGCGGCGGTGTCGGTGACGATGGCTGTGAGCGCATCGTTTTCGCTCCGGAAACCTACGCGGATGGACAGCGGGACGAGATCCGACTGCAGGTGGTAGCCGCGCATGAGTTTGGCGGCATACATATCCTGCTTGTTGCCGATCGTGAAGCTCAGGTCGATCCGCTCTCCCTTCACTTCGTGTTTGCTCACCTTGATTCCGTAATCGCTTCGCGGGGTCAGCGGGTAAGAGATGGCGGCTGTGACTTGCTCTTCCGGTTGACGGCCGGCCTGCAGGGTGACGACTTTATACTCATACTTCTGACCTTTCTCGGCCGTGCCGTCGTACCAGGTGACGCCCAGGGCCTCGCGATACATCGGCAGGGTGCCGAAGAGCGGGATGGAGTCGGTGAATGACGCCCGCTGTACGAGTTGCCAAATCATTCCCTTCTTCTTCTCGTCGGTGGGGAGCTGGTAGACGGGGTTGTGCACGTTGGCCAGCACCACCTTGTTGAAGAAGGCGTCGAAATGGTTTTCGCAAGCTATCGTGGCCATCTCTTCCCACGTTTTGCCGCCTTTGGCGCGACGAAAGATCTGATAGGCGAAGTCGCGTGGGATGCGATTGCCGCAATTCACATAGATTCCCTCTGGGCCGGCTACGGCGTTGGGGTATCGTTCTTGTCCCGCCGCGGAGAAGGCGCTCCACAGCATGACCATCCATACAATCAGTTGTTTTCTCATGATCCTCTTCTTGTTTTTATGTCTTCTGTTTTTACTCTCTATAGTTTCTATCCATCCAAAGAGTGCTGCTTGAATGGCCGAGGCAATAGCTTCCCGCGGCGGGAAGCCTCGAACTTCCCAAAGCGCCTTCCCGCCGCGGGAAATCGTTTTCCGATTTCAAAAAGTCATTTCCCGCGGCGGGAAACCGTTTTCCGATTTCAAAAAGTCATTTCCCGCGGCGGGAAATCGTTTTCCGATTTCAAAAAGCCATTTCCCGCGGCGGGAAACCGTTTTCCAACTTCAAAAAGCCATTTTCCGCCACGGGAAGGCGTTTTCCGATTCTATCCACACCCTCTCGCGGGGCGGAAGGAGGTAGAGGCGCCCTCAATCGCACGCTCCGCTCTTCTCCGATTTTACAGGCGTGCAGAAACCGGGGCTCTTGCACCTTCCCATCCCGACGGTGGCGTTCTCGATCCGCAGGCTGTGCAGTGGATCTTTCAAATCGATGGCAGCCGAGAATCCGGCATGCACCGCCTCATTATAGTAAACTTTATACGGAATGATGGGAGGCTTGACACATCCGAAAAAGACCGTGGGTATTTTCTGCATCACACAGAAGGAGAAGTTCAAGTCGCCGCAGACGTTCAATCGCGCCGTGTAAGGCGACCGGAACGCCAATGTGGATTCGCCCTTCACCGTTGCCGTAAGGCGTGCGTCGACGCTGGTACACGTAATGGCGTGCAGGTATGCTTCCGCATCGAGATAGAGCATGCCCGAAACGCCGATCTTCTCATTGCCCGGGAGGAAGCTGCCCCATACGGCGCCTTCCACGCCTGCATGAAATCTCACTCCGCCACTTGCAATTCCAGCATCGAAGCTGTAATCGATCGAGGTGAGCGGAACATCCATCGCCCCCATGGCGTAGAATCCACGGAGCTGGCCCCCGGTAAAGTCGCACGGCAACTCTTTCCGCTTCGAGCGCGACAGCACCTGCTCCCAAACCTGCGAGGGTACGGGCCGGTCGTAGCTACCGAAAATCATTCCGCAGGCCACTCTGCCGAACGGCGAGGCCTGGAATTCCCCACCTCCGGCAAAGTAGAATCCGTAACGGCCGACGGCCATGGCGAGATCGCCGGAGAACTTGGTGCCGCCCACATTCTTCTCCTGAATATGCATGTTGCCAGTCAGCTCCTGCCGCGGATGGTCATAAACGAACTTGAAGCCCACGAAGCCATCCTGCGGGACGCCCTCTTGCTGCGGATTGCGATCGGTGCCGACCATTTTGATCTGCTGCTTTTGGGGGTCTACCTCCGTATCCGTTCGCAGCTCACCGGCAAGGGCGAAGTAGAGAGGCGCCGTGCCAAAGCCGCTCTTATTGCCATAGGCATCGGAGGGAACGAGCTTGAGGCGCAAGAAGTCCCAGTCGTTCTTTTCCGGCAAGATCACCATATCGGCTCTTTCGACACGGAACTCGGCATCGCCCGATCCAGGTTTTCCGCCACCGAGACAGATAGATTGACGCGGCTGCTTTTGGTCTTCTAATTCCATCCAGATCCGGTAGTTACCGGGCGAGGTACGCTGCTTACGAACCACGACCTGGATCGGATCGAGCGCGCCCGGCTCTTCGATCGTACCGTGCAGCTCAGCCAAGCCGTCAGTCGTCCTTTGCAGATCTTTCCTCGACTTCAGCGATTTGAATGTCCCCACGTTGGTGAAGCTGATGTCGCTCGTCTTGATTTCGAGCTTGAGTCTGCCACTCTTCTTGGTGTACAACAACTTGTGATTGATGTTGGTCGGGATGCGCGGTATGCCGTAGTCGATCGCCCCGTCTAAGCTGAATGCATCCTCGTACGAATTGATGGTGTAAGGCAAGAAATCGACCACATCGTGCAGTCGCATCTTTTCGCAGTCAGGAGCGAAGCTGAGAATGTCTTCCCCGCTGCTGAGGAGGCTGATCATTTGGAACACGAGCGGGTGAGCAAAGCCCGGCAAGCCCTTGATGCTGCCAGCCGGTTTGCCGACAACGCTGAGTTTCAAGTGCGGCTTCAGATCCCTTCCACACATCGAATCGGCTCCGAACTGAATCTTGCCCGATTCGATATCGATGTTAGCGACGTCCTTGCCCAACGGAATCTTGTCCATGGCAAAGCCGTCTAAACGAAACATGTCTTTGTTCAAAAGGAAGTCGTTTCCTCTCAGGTCAATTTTGCCCGTTCGCACCACGAAATCGTTCGATGAGATGCCCCCTTTCGTAGCATCCACCTTGCAATTCCGCACTTCGATCGTCCACTTCTCAAACTTCACGTCGATCTTATCGAGTTTCACATCGCCCTCCACATCGCTGGGGGTGATCTTCACTTCGGGCAGGTCGAGCCGGATCGTATCGATCTTGTTGAACGGTTTGAACAACGGATTGATAAACCACACATCGGGCTTGAGGCGAATCACGCCGTCAGTTCCGAGGCGGCTCCTGTTGATGGGCGAGGTGGCGTCAAACTCAACGAACTTGAAGGCCACCGGACGGAAGTCAGCGTTGTGGATAAGATACTCCCGGCCTTTTTCCGTTTCCGTTTTCCACGCGTTCATCTTCTCCTCGCTCACATAGCTCTTGAACGAGGTCACCTGTCCGTTCGACCGTCCGTCCCCCGCTTCGCTGAGATAGAACTGATCATTCTCGAAAGTGAAGTTCGTGCTGGAGAAGCTGAACGAGGCCGGTTCAATCTGCGCCTTGGAGCGGATAAAGCCGCCCGTCAGCCCCTCTTTGGAGATGTTCAGGAAGGCATCGCCGGCGTTAGCCAATAACACCCGGTAGGAATGCTCCGTCCCTTTTAGGTCTACGTTCATCAGCTTCATACCGATGCTGAATCCCTCGCCCGGCACTTCAAAGTATGGGCGTCCCTTGGTGTCTTTCTCGGAGTGATTGATCCGCACCTTCAGGTCTTTAAAGGCCGGATTCTGATCCATCCGGTCTCGCTTACCGAAGCGTCCCGGCACCTTGTCCAACAGGATGCTGCCCGAGATCCGGTAGTTATCTCCGCCGTCTTCCTTCACGTCGGTCACGGTCACTTTAAAGCCGTGCAGCGTGCTGATATTGGCTTTGTAGAAGATGTCGAGGTCGAAATCGACAGTTGCCTTGCCGTCGATGTCAGCAAAGGAGGCCTCCGTGTCTTTACCTAACAGGTTGGCATACTCCTCTTTCTCCCTCGGCGCTCCGCAATGGATCGTGGCGTAATACTTCCCTCCGGACGGCAGTCTGCTTTCGTTCTGCGTCTTTCGGACATTCTTCGAGCTGCTTAGCTTCTGTGCCGAACTGTTGTTGTCCGAATCGCCGATCGCCTTGATGCCTCGCAGCGTATAGCGTCCGTCGGCATCGGCCGTCACTTCCCGCTTATTGTCGCCATTCATCACCCAAATCTTCGCCTCGGGCACTGGCTTACCGTCTGAAGTGACGCGACCGCTCACCGTAGCGCCTTTCCGCATCCAGTAGTTGTATTCGACGATATGCTTGCTCTCGTGATTCGTCAGCTCGCCCGAGGAGGCGATGTAATCCGAGTTCTCAGGCGGAATCAGTTCGTAGTGGAAGTTGCCATTGCTCGCATTCTTGAACTTGAACTCGACCACGCCCTTGTCGTTCGTCACCTGCTCTTTCACACCCGGTGCGTCGATACGCACAGTAATGCCCGAGAGGCCGGACTGCTTTCCTATGTACTTCCCATTGATCGATTGTCCACTTCTGGTCGAGGCGCTATGTTCCCCTTGCTTTTTCGGATGCACGACGATCCGGATGCGGTGTTTCCGCTCCTTGACGACGACTTTACCCACGTCGTATTTCCCTTCCGGCATTTCAGGGATCAATATCGTGTCAGTGAAATAAGCTCTGTTTACCGGCTGCACAAACAGCGTATCGGTATAGCCCGATGGCGCGGGAACGGAGAATCGGTGTTGAGAGAACACACCTCCCTTCTTGGATGACGATCCACCACCCAATGACCCCTTACCAACCTTACCCAAATATGACTGTTGTGTCTTATGTGTCCTGCTGCGCGTAGTAAACACAATCGCTTCTTGGGGGTGTCCCTCTTCATCCACCACATAGCCGGTAATCGTTCCGCTGGGCTTCATCAAGATTTGCGGGAAGTGCAGCTGCTGCCCCATCTTAGGCTGCAGCGGCTCGGTCGGGAACCAGAAATCTTTCTTATTACCACTGATTTCCGTCTTCCCTTTCCCTTTCTGCTCAAACAGCGCCAGCGTGTAGCCTTTCGCTTTTACGAATAACTGATATTCCGACGCCGAAACCCATCTGACTTCACTCTTAGCTATGATGTTTTTCTTTTCCTGATCCCAAACATTTTTCTTCTCCTCATAGTCATAATTAGGAATCAAGTTGTCGAATTGGAAATACCCGTGTCCTTTTGCCTCAGAAACAGATCGCGTCAATAGTAAGCCCTCGCTTATCTCATCATAGGGGCCAACAGGCTGACCTACTCTACCTTTTCTCACATACACATATCCTTCAACGTGTTTTTTATAGGAATATCGCAATCTCACTTCGCCATCCTCTACCGATCGCTTCGTGTTTTCAGAATCCAGCACACGGCCCGAAATAATCGGTCTTTTAGCCTCCAAGGTAATGGGACACTCACACGTTTCCTTCTTAAATCCAGTTGTAAAAAGGTAGTCTCCATAGGACGACTCATACACTCCTTCACACCCTTTTTCGATAGTAATTACTCCCGTCTCTCGGGCTTTTTCACTACGTCTCTTGACCTCTCGTCCTATATAATCTTTGGGGTAACGTATCTGGTCGGGATAGAAAGAATGTTCGCCGGTACTGTCGCTCGTACTCACTGCGATAAGCAGTTCGTTTACTTCTTCCTCACGCATTGTGCCATCATTTCGAGGAATAAGTTGCCACCTGTGTTTGGGCACAGAGAAAACGCAGCCATCCTCTTTTGGCTCTGCAGTTTTTTCCTTGACGACTATGCCTCCTGCGCCTTCGCCATTGTACATTTCGTCACGGGTCACTTTCACCACAGCACCATTAAGCTGTTGACCCTGGTAATCGATGGTTTTATTATGCGGATCGCCGATCGGCTTTATCTTCAAGAGATACGTGTTCTGTAATGCCAGAAGTGTACCTACATCCATCGAGCTATTAGGCTGGATGTCGATGTTTTTCGACGGGTTGCGCCACCAGTGTCTCTTCGGACTGTTAATGACTAAACGCACTGTAGCTCGAAGGGTACCGTTCAGCTTGACAGTACAGCTGACTATATCACCACTTGTTCCGGTGTCGTCTTTATATGCTTCGGTGAATGTAGAATCGATACGGACAAAGTCTTTGAACTCGAAGTTGCCGTTGGCATCGGTACGGGCTACTGCCAATACCTTGCTCCGGTTTTCTAAAGAGTCTAACAGATATTTCCGAACGTGTTCCCCTGGAAAATATTCTGGTTTAGTAATTGTTATCGCACCGTTCCTTCCATGGTCTTTCAGCAACTCCTCGACATTCATTACCGTAGAGTGGCCTTTACCGTCTTCGAGCAGATAGGTCTGCACCAATGCCACGTCGGTATTGGCGAAGGCTCTCTCTTTGCTCTCGTTGTCGCACGGATCTTTAAAGACGAGTCGCCCTTTCACGGTGGAGCGCGGCGGTGTATCGTCAATCAGCACGGCCTTGCGTTTGACAACAAACCGGGATTGTCCGGTCTTCATCTTCTCGTTCAGCTCTTTCGTATTAGGGATATAGCGGAATGCTTCTTTATTGAAACCGTTGGCATAGAGGGTCTTTTTCTTTCCTCCTACTTCGGTCTCCTGCAAGATATTGAACAGGTACTCGTCGTTGCTTTGGAAGTTACATATCAGCCGGTCGAACGTGATGATGGTACGTTTCTTCCCGTTTTTATCAGTTACAACCGAGACTTTTCCTCTGGCTATGGGAGCCTCCTTTTGGTCGATCGTTGCACTGAAGCCCTTATCGTTTCTCACCGCAGAGGCAGCCAGCTTCTTGTCGCTCGGTGAGCCGAGGTGCATATCGCCTTCGTAGCGCGGAATATCACCCGTTTTCTCCGTGGCTCTCTTCACGTCGCCTCTGAGGCCCGTCATATCCTGATTCCGGTGAAATCCTTGAGCCTCGGTCGCACCTTTCTTTTCGCTATACCCTTTCGACATCTCGATTTCAAGCGTATAACTCCATACGTTGAACGAGATTTCGCCCAAGTCGATGGTTCTGTCAGAGAGATTAACCTCGGTTTTTGAAGGACGCTTACCCTCTTTATCCAGCGGTTTATAGTAGGGCGAGTTAAGCTCTAAGTTGAAGAACTCGTACAGATTGCCGAACGCAGCGAACTCTCCTGATCCTATCCTTTGTTCTTCTTCAATAAGTCCACCGTCGGGATAGGCGTAGATCGTCACTTCAAACGTGCCGTCGTCATTGATTTTGATGGGTACGCTGTGGCGGTCATCGTTCGGCGTAGACATCTTGGAGTACATCGGCACAGGCTTCTTCGTTTTGGCATCGATCAGGCGCGTGTATCGCGTCAGCGTGGCCGTGGTGGTGGTCAGCGGAAATATTTCGGGATCGTGCTCGAAGAAATAGGAGAGCTTCCCCTTCACCGTATATTCCACAAGGTTCGGCACATCCTTGAGCTTCATATAGGTAAACTCGCACTGGCACGACGAGGCAAGCACATCGGGCTTCCCCTTCGCGTCGATGACGGTGGAGAACCCGTTAGGGGTCACTACGCCTCGCATGGCCGCGATGTGCAGCCGGTATTTCTGCCCGTCGACAAACGGCAAGCCTTTTTTGGTCTGCTCATACGAACTGTGATTCCAGACATCCTTCTCCCATACAAGTTTTTCCGTCTTTGCCTCGCGTATTTGTATATGGTAAATGATGCCTTCGCCGGGCTTGGGCTGCCGTTTGGCCAGCAGGCTGCTCTTGTCTTCCCAGCGCAGGTAGAAGTTGCGGGCATTGTTTACCGCAATGGCATCGGCCGGTATCTCGATCTTCGTTCCCGAGCTAGAGGCAAGGGATGTACTGCCGAGGTCGGCCTTCACGTCGCCATTTGACAGCTTTCGGCCTTTCGGGTCGGCGCCGGCATTCGGGCCGCTCAGCAGGTTCGGATTCAGGGTGTGACCCTGCAATTGGTACGTCGATCCGACTTCCGGGATGTCGTTTGTCAGGTCGTCGTTGTTCCCTTTACAGTTGCGGCATCCGGGTACGAAGATTTTCAGACCCTCTTCACTGACGATCTCTTTCGGCTTCTTTTCTTTTGGCGGTTCCACTTTCACCAGTTTGTTTTTCTTGAAGGTGAACACTGCCGGTTCGCTATAGCCGTCGTTCTTGAACGTAGTGCCCGGGACGATCGCTGCCGGCATGTTGATGTTGTTTCCGATGGCTCGGACTACCCACGCGTACATTTTATCTTCCTTAAACGCAGGATTGGCTGGCGTGTAGAGATACGTCGGCACGCCGCGAACCGTAGTCTCGAAGAACGCCGGATAGGAGCTGTTACGCAACATGTCGCGATAGTTGGCGTAGCGGTCGTTCAGCTCGATGATCTTGATCATGTATTGCGTTGTGGCGGGTGCGCCCGGAGGCATCGTCCATGTAAACTGCACGGTTTGCTTCTGCTCGGGGGGAAGTTCGCTGCCGTCGTAGGGCTGGATGAGCTGCGGCGGCTCAAGCGCGCTCAGCATGGGCGGAGCCACCATAAATGGCGGACTGCACGTCTGACTGAGCAGCTGATTCCGCTTCGCATCGTAGACTTTGAAGCAGAGGCGGTAGCTGCCTTCGGGCAGACCGTCGCGCAACGCCTGCTCGCGGGTGATGCCTTGATAATTGATCGGCTCCTTGAAGATGTCGCGCAGATCGTTGTACGTTAATGTGTAGGGGGTAAAGATGGTTTGGTTGCCGGAGGGCGTTCCGTTGATCTGTACCGTGGCTGCGTGTTGTGCGCTGCCGATGGCGATTTTTCCGTCTGTGCTTTCGAGTGTGCCCTGTACGCGCAACGAGGCGTTGTTGTCGGGGTATTGCGTGATGGTGATCACGTTCCGGATCTTGCCCGGCGTCTCGAAATAGTCAGACAGCTTGTTCGTGTAAGGCGGCATGACCATCACGGCCTGATTGACGATGGCGTCTTTCTTTCGGATTTGGAAGGGGGCACTGCAATAGGTTCCGATCACGACGGAGGATTGGGGCTTGCTCAGATTAAAGCAGAGGCGGTAACTGCCTTCGGGCAGGCCGTCGCGCTGCACCTGTTCGCGGGTGATGCCTTGATACACCATCGGCTCTTGGAACATCTCGGTGTAATTCGTGTGGGTCAGGGTGTAGGGCGAAAAGATGACATTGTTGCCCGAGGGTGTGCCGTTGATTCGGACGGACGTCTTGGACTGCCCGCTGCCGATGCGTATGCTACCGCCGACCTGCTCAAGCGTACCTCTCACGTCGAAGAGCGCCTGATTGTCGGGGTACTGCGTGACGGTGATTATGCTCTGAATCTTGCCCGGCGACTGGAAGTAGTCGGACAGCTTATTCGTGTAAGGCGGAAGTACTTGCACCGTCTGGTTGACGATGGCGTCTTTCTTTTGGATACGGAACGGGGCGCTGCAATAGGTCCCGATCTCTTTACCTGTTTGTGCGTTGCGCAGCTTGAAGCAGATGCGGTAATTGCCTTCGGGCAAGCCGTCGCGCTGCACCTGCTCGCGGGTGATGCCTTGATACACCATCGGCTCTTGGAACATCTCGGTGTAATTCGTGTGGGTCAGGGTGTAGGGCGAAAAGATGACGTTGTTGCCCGAGGGCGTGCCGTTGATTCGGACGAAGGTCTTGAACTGTCCGCTGCCGATGCGCACGTTGCCGTCGACTTGTTCGAGTGTTCCCGTCACGTCGAAGAAGGCTTGATTTTCGGGATACTGTGTGACGGTGATTATGCTCTGAATCTTGCCCGGCGATTGGAGGTAGTCGGACAGCTTGTTCGTGTAGGGCGGAAGTACTTGCACCGTCTGGTTGACGATGGCTTCTTTCTTTTGAATGCGGAAGGGGGCGCTACACGATTTGCCGACCTCTTCAAACTGGTTCATCCATCCAGCTTTGATAAACAGCCTGAAGCAAATACGATATGATCCGGGGGGCAGGCCGTTGCGCTGGACTTGTTCGCGGGTGATGCCTTGATACAGCAAAGTCTGTTCGCTGAAGATTTGTTGAAGCTCGTCATACTTCAACGTGTAGGGAGCAAAGCCGGCTCCGGGAGCCCTTCGCATATACCTGGGATGGGGAGTAATCCTTGGATTCGTGCCGATCCGTATACCGGCATTGTCGGTGCTCTCGATAGATCCGTACAAATAGTATAGATAATCATCCGTGATGGATGTGCCGGTTGTGGTGATGACGCTGACGATTTTGCCGGGTGAGGCGAAATAGTCGGACAGCTTGTTGGTATAGGGCGGAAGCACCTGCACGGTTTGATTTATCTGATAGAGCTGCGCTGCTGCATTACTCAGTGCAGCCATTGCGACGAAGACGGCGAGTAGGAGTCTTCGTATTGACTGTTGCTTAGAATGTGAACACATAACTGATATCTCCTCTGATTTCATCGTATGAAGGGATGGCCGCCTCGTTGGCAAACCGGTTGTTGATTAGGCTGAAATTCAACGACAGCAGGTGTTTGGGGTGAAAGCGGTAGGCGCCGTTGAGGGCCGAGTTTATGATCAGTCCGCTGTCGTCGTTGATCTTGTTGCTCATGATGTTGTTGCTCCAATTGAGCGAGAGCTTGTCGCTGAGGAATGTCTTGGACAGATTCAGGTTGCCGCCCACTAAGACGTTCTTGAAATTCTTATTCATCATTGAGGTGTAGTTGGCGCCGGCCGAGATGTTGAGCCGAAGCGCTGGAAGGCCGAAGTTGTAGAGCAGCATAGCCATGTAGGTGTCTGTGTCGACCATGTCGGAGGTGGTTTTGTTTCGGTCGTCGAGTGTGGTGTAGTTCAGGTTGAGCATGACCATGTGGGAGGCTGTGGGGGTGGCTTTTGTGAAGCGTGGCATGAGCATGAAGGTGCGATTCACTTGAAAGATGAGCAGCGAGTCGCTTCCGGCCGTTTTGTAGGCGCGTTGGTTGGTGGAGTAGTTGTTGAACGAGGCGTCGAGGGCCCAGTTTTCATTGATCGTATAGTTGCCCGAGAGTGAGCCGATGATGCGGTGGGCGGTGTTGGGTTTGGAGCCGTCGAGGTTGTCGTTTTGTATGCCGAGCGAGCCGTTCAGATTGAGCTTGCTGTCCATTAGCCCCACGGATTGATTGAAAGTGATGTGCTGGACGTCGTTGTTGAAGAAATAGCTGCCCATGGAGCGGAAGCCGGGGTCGACACGGCGGTATTCGATGCCGGTGATGATGGTGGGGGTGAAACGGTAGCTGAGACTCGTTTTGAAGGCTTTGAAATATGTGGTCGTTCCGTTGACGGTGATCAGTCCGTTGGCCAGCCGGAGCCAGCCGTCGCTGATGGAGTCGGGCGAGAGCTCCATGCGGTTTTTGGTGTAGAAGCTGTATGAGCCGTCGAAGGTGAACATGAGCTGCGGGGTGAAGGCGAAGTGGGAGGTGAGCCCGAAGGCGATGTTTTGTTCGGGCGTGGGCATGCCGGGCTTGAAGGCGAGGGAGTCGAAGTGTTTCGTGTTGTCGCCGATGCGTACGACGGAGAGGTCGATGAAGCGGCTCTCCGTGCCGTAGCCCACCTTGGCGGCCCAGCCGGTGCGGGTCAGCTTGGGCATGGAGTCGGCCATGGCCAGGTCGTAGGTGGAGTTTTGGTTGAATTTGCCGTACACCGCGCCTAATCGGAGTTTGCCGGGGCGGGCTTCGACAGCGGCGCCGAGGAAGGTGTATCCGTTGAGCGTAAACTCCGAAAAGGTGAGGTTGCGGTAGCCCAGATGGAGGGTGAGCCACTTATAGGTGGGGCTGATGCCAAACTGGTTGAAGGGCTGGCTGAAGCTGCCTTTTTTATTGTTGTTGTACCACGTGAAGGAGAAGGGCATGGAGATGCCATAGACCGTCAGCGTGGCATTGGCGTTGATGCCGTAGGCGAAGGGTGCCTGCCGCTCCGGGATGCCGGAGACGGAGTAGAAGGAGGTGTTCAGGCCGATGCTGCCGTTGATGTCGAACGGCTTGACATTTTTCAGGTCGGACAACTCCTGCGCCTGGAGGGTGTGAGCGGTGGTCAGGAGGAGGAGCGTCGCAAGGATTGTTTTCATGTGCGTATTCATCTTCTCTGAGTCTTTTATTTGGTTTAGAAGCGTAACAACTCGCCCTCCCCCCCTACTTCATCGCAAATTCTGCGGGGGAGGGCCGTTGTCATTTGTTCATCATTAAAATTCTTCAGG
>MIQB01000041.1 GCA_002890585.1 Tannerella sp. oral taxon 808 | reverse complement strand
CATCAAATTCTCAGTTTTAGCGTTTGCGGGGCGCCCCGCAAGCATCAAATTCTCAGTTTTAGCGTTTGCGGGGCGCCCCGCAAACACTTCTCAAAACGATTTGTCCGTTGCAATTTTTTGTACCCATAGGGGGGAACGCATCGATTGGGGTGGATCTCTCAGCGTCTGGCCGCCGCACCGAAACGGCGCACATTAGAAAGCTGCGCCCCTACTAACAAATCAAAAAATGCCGCTTGGATTATCGTCTATCTTTGCCCGCCTAACACCCGAATATGTGATGAATAAACAGTTACGGCTAAAAGACAAAGCCTTCGAGCTTTACATCCCCGAACGGGAAATCTTAGCGGCCATTGAACGCATGGCCAGGGAGATACGCCGAGATATGGAAGGCAAAGACCCGCTCTACGTGGGCATCCTCAACGGCGCATTCATGTTTGTATCCGAATTGGTGAGCAGGCTCTCACCCGACTGCGAGCTGACGTTTGCAGCCTACTCCTCTTATCACGGCACAAAGTCCGACGGCATCGTCCGCGAGCTGCTGCCCATCCGTGGCGAAGCCAAGGGGCGCCCCGTCATCCTGCTGGAAGACATCATCGACACAGGGCTGACCATGCAATACGTCACCAACCGGCTGCGCCAAGAGGGCGTCCGCGATGTGCGATTGGCCACCATGCTCCTCAAGCCCGGCTCGCTGCAATGCGACCTCCGACCCGATTACGTGGGCATGGAGATCGACAACGACTTCATCGTCGGCTTCGGACTCGATTACGACGGCCGCGGACGATCCGCGCGCGACATCTATAAAATCGTAGAAGAGACGACCGACACACAGCAATGAACGCAACCGGATTGGTGCAGATAAACCCGCCCCTACAAATTCCGACTACCCTATAACTACTTCTAACTACACACTATTGTCACATGTTTAATATCGTAATATTCGGTGCACCCGGCTCAGGCAAAGGGACACAAAGCAAAAAGATCATTGAGCGCTACGGCTTCGACTATATCTCCACGGGCGACATGCTGCGACGCGCCATCAGCGAAGGCCGAGAGCTGGGAAAAAAGGCCAAGGATTATATCGACCGTGGGCAATTGGTGCCAGACGATGTGATCGTGGGCATAATTGCTGATTTCTTGGATGACAAGAAGGGCTCGAAGGGCGTCATCTTCGACGGCTTCCCCCGCACCCTCAAGCAAGCCGAGGCCCTGAAAACCATGCTCAATGAGCGCGGCACAGACATCCACATCCTGCTCGACCTGCAAGTGGGGGACGAGGAATTAGTGGAGCGACTCTTAGAACGCGGCAAAATCTCCGGCCGATCAGACGACAACCCAGAGACCATCAAGGCGCGGCTCGACGTCTATCACACGCAGACGGCCCCCTTAGCTACCTATTATATAGGTGAAGGGAAGCACGTCCCCATCAAGGGGATCGGGCAGATCGAGGAGATCTTCGAGCGCATCACTGAGGCCATCGATCGCGTTAAGGACAGATAACACGCCCCCACCTCCTCCAGATGGCTGAATCGAATTTCGTTGACTACGTAAAGATTTACTGTCGCTCAGGGAAGGGCGGAGCCGGATCGGCCCACTTCCGACGCGAGAAGTTCATCCCGCGCGGAGGCCCCGACGGTGGCGACGGTGGACGTGGAGGGCACGTTTACCTGCGCGCCAATCGCAACTATTGGACGCTACTACACCTGAAGTTTGAGCGCCATGTGGTGGCCACCTCCGGTCGCAGCGGCGGCGCCAAACGCAGCACGGGTCGCGACGGTGAAGACCGCATCATCGAGGTGCCCTGCGGCACGGTAGCCTTCGATGCCGACACGGGCGAATACCTCTGCGACGTTACTACGGACGGGCAGCAGGTGATGCTCCTCAAGGGTGGACGCGGCGGCGCGGGCAACACACACTTCAAGACGGCCACCAATCAAGCACCGCGCTATGCGCAACCGGGCGAACCAGCCCAGGAGCGTAAGGTGGTGCTGCAACTGAAACTCTTGGCCGATGTGGGGCTCGTCGGGTTCCCCAACGCCGGCAAATCGACCTTGCTATCGGTCGTATCGGCCGCCAAACCGAAGATCGCAGACTACCCCTTCACCACATTGGAGCCGAACCTCGGCATCGTCAGTTGGCGCGACAACCGCTCGTTTGTCATGGCCGACATCCCCGGCATCATCGAGGGCGCCAGCGAGGGGCGCGGCCTCGGGCTGCGCTTCTTGCGCCACATCGAGCGAAACGCCTTGCTGCTCTTCATGGTGCCCGCCGATGCCGACGATATTCGTAAGGAGTACGAGATCTTGCTTGGCGAATTGGAGCGTTACAACCCGGAGCTGATGAGCAAGAGTCGCGTGTTGGCCATCACCAAAAGCGACCTCTTGGACGAGGAGCTGACCGAGGCGCTCGCGGCCGACCTGCCCGATGACCTCCCCTACCGTTTCATTTCGTCCGTCACGGGGCAGGGCATCACGGAGCTGAAAGATCTGCTTTGGCACGAATTGAACCGTGAAACCTTCCACGACGCCGACGCCATCGTCCACCGCGACATGGACATGAGCCTCCTGTCCGCCGATGATGACGACGCGTGGGACATCCCGCCCGAGGAGGAAGAAGAAAACACCGACACAGACGCCGACCTCGAGTATGATTGGGAGGAATCGTAGAAAGAGAAAAGAAAAAGTGAACAACGGAGAGTCCTCCGGGCTAAGGGTCTTTAATTCCCCCTTCCGCCCGGAGGATTTTTTTGTGTGGGAGAGAGAGCAATCTTGACTTAAGAAGACCATCGCACAACATCTCCGCGTCAGCGCCATAATCCCGCTTTCGCGCATGATTTCGCCCGCGCTTTATTGGGTGATGACGGGCAACGATTTCACGCTCGACATCAACAATCCCGCGTCGCCGAAGATCTTAGTCGTGGGCAACAATCCCGACCGGCAGAACATTTACTCGGCCGCCCTCGGGCTATACAATAGCCGCATTGTGAAGCTGATCAACAAGAAGAAGCAGCTCAAAAGTTCGGTTATCATCGACGTGCTACCGACGATCTACTTCCGCGGTCTCGACAACCTGATCGCCACGGCGCGCAGTAACAAAGTGGCTGTCTGTCTCGGTTTTCAGGACTTCTCGCAGCTCACGCGCGACTACGGTGAAAAGGAAAGTCGGGTGATTCAGAATACGGTCGGGAATGTGTTGGCGGGGCGCCTTGTTTTCTATGCGCTATGAGGATTCGATTACGTCCGGAACCTAATTGATTACGTCCGATGACGATGTTTTTCGGTCCCGGACCTATATTTATTCTACTCAGAGCCTAAATACCCCATCCCAGCGCCTAAACGCTTCGCCAAGCGTGCACTGGCTCTATGGATAGGACGCTGCTCCGTTTGCGGAAAACCCAAATCCACCGACCCATACAATCCGTTATAGAGCCATGATTACCCCAACCCCCTGCCACAGCCAACCAATCCCCCCCCTATATTCAAAACAGCACCTACCTTTGCCCTACGCAAGGGCCCGATAAAACAAGAAGCAACAGGCCATACACTTGCGCGAAAGCAGTTATATATATGGGAAAAGTCATTGCATTAGCCAATCAAAAAGGTGGCGTCGGGAAGACCACCACCACCATCAACCTGGCCGCCTCGCTGGCCGCACTCGAGAAGAAAGTCCTCGTCATCGACGCCGATCCCCAGGCCAACGCCTCCTCCGGCCTTGGGGTGGACATCAAGAACCTACCCTCCTCCATTTACGAATGCCTCATCAATGGCGACGCACCCAGTCAAGCCATCGTCCGCACAGAGCTCGACGGCCTCGAGGTGCTCCCCTCGCACATCGACTTAGTGGGCGCCGAAATCGAGATGCTCAACATGGACCACCGCGAGCAAATCCTGAAAAGCGTCATCCAGCCCCTGCGCGATAGCTACGACTTCATCCTCATCGATTGCTCCCCCTCGCTCGGGCTCATCACCGTCAACGCCCTCACCGCCGCCGACTCAGTCATCATCCCCGTGCAATGCGAATACTTCGCCCTTGAGGGCATCAGCAAACTGCTGAACACAATCAAAATCATCAAGTCGAAGCTCAACCCCACACTCGAGATCGAAGGCTTCCTCATCACCATGTACGACGCCCGCCTCCGCGTAGCCAACCAGATCTACGAAGAAGTCAAGCGACCCTTCCAAGACCTCGTCTTCAAGACCGTCATCCGCCGCAACGTCAAGCTCGTGGAAGCCTCCAGCTTCGGCCGCCCCATCCTCCTCTACGACGCCGAGTCGCAAGGTTCCACCAACCACATGCAGCTGGCCCGAGAGATCATCGAAAAGAACCACTAAGACACAATGGCCAAGACATCACGCAACAGATTAGGGCGTGGCCTCGACGCCCTGCTTACCCCCCCAGACGAGATCGTAACAAGCGGATCATCGTCCATCAACGAAATCGAACTCAGCCGCATCGAGCCAAACCCCGGACAGCCGCGCTCCATCTTTGAAGAAGAAGCACTCCAAGAGCTCGCCAAGTCCATCCGCACCTACGGCGTCATCCAGCCCATCATACTCAAAGAAGAAGGCGACGGGCGATACCTCATCATCGCTGGCGAACGCCGCTACCGAGCAGCCGAGATGGCCGGCCTCGACAAAATCCCCGCCTACATCAAAACCACACAAGACGAGAACATCGCCGAGCTGGCACTCATCGAGAACATCCAGCGCGAAGACCTCAACGCCATCGAAACAGCCCTCGCCTACCAGCGCCTGATCGATGCCAACGGCTTCACACAAGAGCAACTCAGCGAACGCGTCGGGAAGAAGCGCACCACCGTAACGAACTACCTGCGCCTGCTCAAGCTGCCAGCCGAAATACAAGTCGGGCTAAAAGACAGACGCATCGACATGGGCCACGCCCGGGCACTCCTCTCCGTTGAGGACCCCGAAGTGCAGCTCGCCCTCTATGAGCAAATCCTGACACAAGGCCTCTCCGTCCGCAGCGTGGAGGAGCTGGCCCGCAACGCCTCCGCCGAAGAGAAGCAGCAACAGGCCACCGACCCCGCCCGCGCACCGCGCAAGCTGCTCCCCGACGAGTTCAAGATCCTCAAAGAGCACCTGGCCACCTTCTTCCAAACGAAGGTGAACCTGACTTACGACGAGCGGAACGGCAAGGGCAAGATCACCATCCCCTTCGCCTCCGAGAAAGAATTAGAAGGCATCATGCGCCTACTGGATGGCATGAAGCAGAGTTGAAACGCCAGCGTGAGTAAAGCGATTATCACCCTCTTAATCTGCGCCACGGCAGGGCTATGTACCCCCACGGCCGGACGTGCGCAAGGCGCCCCCACCCACACGGGCGACACGCTCCGTGTGGACGGTGTGCCCGTCGACTCCCTCACCGCCCGCGAACTGTGGAACCGGGCAGACACCGCCCGCGCCGATACCCTCAAGCGCGCCGCTGCGCTCCCCCTCCCCTTCAAGCCCAACCCCACACGCGCCGTCATCTACTCGGCCATCTTCCCCGGGCTCGGGCAGATCTACAACCGAAAATACTGGAAGCTGCCCATCGTCTACGGCGGTTTCATGGGCTTCATCTACGCCGTGACGTGGAATAACAAGAACTACCGCGACTATTCCGACGCCTACCTCCACATCATGACTGACGACGTGAACAGCCCCAGCACATGGCATCAGAGCTGGCAAAACTTCGTGCCCCGCAACCGCGACCCGAAGGACTACATCACCAACACCAACTTCCGCAACAACCTCAAGAGTGGCAAAGACTACTACCGCCGCTATCGCGACCTAAGCATCATCCTCACCGTCGCCTGGTACTTCCTCTGCATGGCCGACGCCTACGTCGATGCCCAGCTCTTCGATTTCGACATCTCCCCCGACCTCTCCCTGCACCTCGCCCCCTCCCTCGCCCCGAGAACAAACAACAGCCCGGAGCTCTTCGGGCTCACTTGCAGCATTAATTTTTAACGTGATATGAAGAAGATCTTATTCGCCTTATTCAGCCTCTCTCTACTCATCCCCGGCCGCGCCTTGGCCCAGGACGACGACGATCGCAACCGCCAGATGGAGGCCGCTGAGGATTACTCCATCCTCTCCACCGATTCCACCTACGACGACGTCGGCCTCATCCCCGAAGTACTCGACGAAAACGTGCGCGCACTGCTCCAAAGCTGGCACGCCAAATACTTCTCCCAGTCTGACCCCTACTGCATCGACCACGACGAGAACGCACCCGTCCCCGACTCCATCTATCGCGATCGCCTCTCCCGCATGCCGACCATCATACCGATGGAATACAACCCCATCGTGCGCAATTGCATCAGCATCTATGCCGATCGCCGCCGCGAGTTAGTGCGCTACGTCATGGGCATGGCCGACCTTTACTTCCCCTTGTTCGAGCAGGTGCTCGACCAATACGACCTGCCACTCGAGCTGAAATACTTAGCCATCATCGAGAGCAACCTCAACCCCCGGGCTTACTCACGAGCCGGAGCCGCTGGCATCTGGCAATTCATGTTGCCCACAGGCAAGCTCTATGGGTTAGAGATCAACAGCCTCATCGATGAGCGCCTCGACCCGATCGCCTCTACCCACGCCGCCTGCAAATATTTCAAACAGATGTATGCCACGTTCGGCGATTGGTACCTCGTGCTGGCCTCTTACAACTGCGGGCCGGGCAGCGTAAACAAGGCCATCCGACGCGCCGGCGGCCGGACGAGCTTCTGGGAGATCTATCCCTACCTGCCCCGCGAGACACGCTCGTACGTCCCCTTCTACATCGCCGCCTCCTACATCATGACCTATCACTGCGAGCACAACATCTGCCCCATACGCACCAGCCTCTCCGTGGCCACGGATACGGTGATGGTGAACAAGCTCATGCACCTGCGCCAAGTGGCCGACGTGCTGAACGTGGACATTGAGATGCTCCGCACCTTCAATCCGCAATACAAGCGCGAGATCATCCCCGGCCATATCAAACCCTGCCCACTGAAGTTGCCCGTGGCTGCCACCTACGCCTACATCGATAAGCAAGACTCGATCTGCAACTACCGCGCCGACGAGTACTTGGCGGCTTACCTGCCCAAGCGCGCCTCTGACGATGGCGAGGGAGATTCGGAGCCGAAGACGGAGATGATCCGTTACACCGTCAAGTCAGGCGAGAATCTCTACACCATCGCCAACAAGTACGGCGTCACGGCGCAAAGCATCCGCAAGTGGAACAACCTCCGCACGAACCGCGTGCCCCGCGGCAAGCGCCTGACCATCTACATAGACACCGGCGGCGTATCGTATGAAGGCCGAAGCACCGACGACTCGGATGGCGAGCGCACGACAACAGCCCGATCGGCTTCCACCCGCAAATACTCCGCCGCCAAAGCCCGCACGGCCACGGCACGTAAGGCGGCTGCCTCACGTAAAAAGAAGAAGACGACGGCGCGCAAATCCACCCGAAGCACCACAGCCAAGAAGTCGACAGCCCGCAAGAAGACAGGCAAGGCGCGTAAACGCCGTTAATTCCCCACGGGGGCAGGCATAGGGCCTGCCCCTACAATCCCACAGGCGGACACATAGAGGTCAGCCCCCACAATTAATACCTCCCGTTATGAACGCACAGGATGATCGGCCCGAGTCCGAAAACCAAATGATTCAGGACGAGTTCAATCGCCTGATCGATGACTATTGCCACAGCAACCACCGGCGCAAAATCGAACGCATCACCAAGGCCTTCAACTTCGCCAACCAGGCCCACAAGGGCGTGCGCCGTCGGTCAGGGGAGCCCTACATCATGCACCCCTTGGCCGTGGCTCGCATCGTCTGCAACGAAATGGGCCTCGGCTCCACCTCCATCTGCTGCGCCCTGCTGCACGATGTGGTGGAAGACACCGAATACACGGTGGAGAATATCCGCGACATGTTCGACGATAAGATCGCCCAGATCGTCGATGGGCTGACGAAGATCAGCGGCGTCGTCTTTGAAGAGCATGCCTCGGCGCAGGCGGAGAACTTCCGCAAGCTGCTCCTGACCATGAGCAGCGACATCCGCGTCATCCTCATTAAGCTGGCTGACCGGCTGCACAACATGCGCACGCTCAGCTCCATGCTCCCCGCCAAGCAATACAAGATCGCCGGCGAGACGCTCTACCTCTACGCCCCACTGGCTCACCGATTAGGCCTCTTTGCCATCAAAACGGAGTTAGAAAACCTCAGCTTCAAATACGAACACCCACGCGAGTATGAGCTGATCAACCAAAAGCTGGCCGCCACCGAGGCCGCCCGCAACCGCCTCTTCGACCGCTTCGCCAAACCCGTAGACGAGAAGCTGCACGCGATGGGTCTGCAATACGAGATGCGCGCCCGCGTCAAGTCCGCCTACTCCATTTGGAATAAGATGAACGCTAAGAAGGTGCCCTTCGAAGACATCTACGACATCTTCGCCGTCCGCATCGTCTTTGAGCCCAAGGAAGGCATCGACGAGAAGAACCTCTGCTGGGACATCTACTCCGCCATCACTGACATCTACCGCATCCGCCCCGATCGCCTGCGCGACTGGGTGAGCCGCCCCAAGTCAAACGGCTATCAGGCGCTCCACCTCACCGTCATGGGCCCCGATGGGCAGTGGATCGAGATACAAATACGCAGCCACCGCATGGATGACATCGCCGAGAAGGGCTTCGCGGCGCACTGGAAATACAAGGAGAAGCACGTGGAGGAAGACACGGAGCTCGATAAATGGTTAGCCACCATCACCGAGATACTCGAGAATCCGAACCCCGACTCGCTCGACTTCTTAGACACGGTGAAGATGAACCTCTTCTCGTCCGAGATCTTCGTCTTCACCCCCAAGGGCGAGCTCAAGACGCTGCCCCAAGGAGCTACGGCGCTCGACTTCGCCTACGCCCTCCACACCGACATCGGCGATACCTGCATCGGCGCCAAGGTGAACCACCGCCTCGTCCCCCTGAGCCATAAGCTCTCCAGCGGCGACCAAGTGGAGGTGCTCACCTCACGCTCGCAGAAGCCCGCCGCTGAGTGGCTTAGCTACGTTGTGACAGCTAAGGCGCGCAGCAAGATCGAGGCCTACCTGAAGCGCGTCCGCCGCGAGGTGGCCAAGGAGGGTGAGGCGAAGCTGCTGGCCGCACTCCACAAGTCCGGCTTCGACGCCCCCGCCTCCTCCCTGCTCGACAAGATCGCCGTCTACTACGGCTTCCCCACCCGCGAAGGCCTCTATTACGCCATCGAAAAAGGCGAAGTCGCCCTGCCCGATAACTTCAAAAAGATCGTGCAGGAAAAGACGGATAATGTGCTCTTCAAATACCTCAAGCAAGCCCTGCGCATGGGGCGGAAGCGCGAGATGATGACCATCCTGCCCGCCTCCTCCGGGCCTAAGAAGGAGTTGCCCAAGTATGATCGCAAGAAGCCCTACCGCCTCTGCGAGGACGAGTTCAACCGCAACTACGTCATCGCCGGCTGCTGCAAACCCATCCCCGGCGACGAGGCCCTCGGCTTCATCAACGACGACGGCAACGTGGTCGTCCACAAGATCTCTTGCCCTATCGCCCTGCGCCTGAAGAGCAGCTTCGGCGAACGCATCCTCTCCACCGTCTGGAGCAACCACATCAACACCTCTTTCGAGGCTACGCTCGAGGTGAAAGGCATCGACTCGATCGGCGTCCTGAACACCATCACGCGCACCATCTCCGACAGCTTTAACGTGAACATCACGAAGCTCACAATCGAGGCCAAAGACGGCGTCTTCGAGGGCAAGATCAAGATGCTGGTGCACAACGTGGAGGACATCCAAAACATGTGCGTCACGCTGTCCAAGAACACCCACATCAAGTCCGTTGCCCGCGTGGCGGACTGATTTGGACGCCTCGCAGAGGGGGAGGCCTGACGACGCCTCACAACAGCAACCAGCCCCGCCAGATGAAGCATCTGGTGGGGCTGGCTGTTTTCTGAGGGGGGCTTACTTCTTCTGCTTGCTGTAGTACTCTAATCCGGTTTGGACATTCTTCTTCAGCGCTTCAGACGAGGCTGTCATCATTCTCTTGTTCATTTTCATTCTGTTGTTGGGGTTATATATAATGTGGGTTCGACGTAGGAAATCCATCTCCCCGCCTCGGGGGAAGCACCTTACCTGCACCGGGGGAAGCACCTTACCCAATGGCTTGCAGCCACCCGTGCAAGGGGGAGTCCCATCCCTATAACCGTCTGCCCCTACTCACTGCTTCTTTTCCTTGCTGAGGAGTTCGTCGAAATAGGCGATCGTCTTTTTCAGTCCTTCTTCTAACCGGATGGTGGGCTGCCAGCCGTCGAGCTTCTCGTAGGCTAAGGTGATGTTTGGTTTGCGCTGCTTGGGGTCGTCCTCAGGCAGGGGCGCGAAGATGATTTGGGAGCGCGAGCCGGTGAGTCGGATCACTTCGTGCGCCAGTTCGAGCATGGAGAACTCGCCGGGGTTGCCCAGGTTGACGGGCCCGTTGAAGTCGTCCGGGGTGGCCATCATGCGCATCATGCCCTCGATCAGGTCGTCGACGTATTGGAAACTGCGCGTCTGGGTGCCGTCGCCGTAGATGGTGATGTCTTGTCCGGTGAGGGCCTGGACGATGAAGTTAGAGACCACGCGCCCGTCGTGCTTGTTCATGCGAGGCCCGTAAGTGTTGAAGATGCGGACGATCTTGACGCGTAGGCCGTGCTGCCGGTGGTAGTCCATGCAAAGCGTTTCGGCGGCGCGCTTACCCTCGTCGTAGCAGGAGCGGATGCCGATGGGGTTGACGTTGCCCCAGTACGATTCCGGCTGCGGGTGGATGGTCGGGTCGCCATAAACCTCGCTCGTGGAGGTGTGCAAGATCTTCGCGTGTACGCGCTTGGCCAAGCCCAGCATGTTGAGTGTGCCGTAGATCGATGTCTTGAGCGTTTTGATCGGGTTGTATTGGTAATACACCGGCGAGGCGGGGCAGGCCAGGTTGTAGACCTGATCCACCTCGGCGTAATAAGGCGTAGTCACGTCGTGGCGCACCGCCTCGAAGCGGTCGCTGCTCAGCAGGTGGCGGATGTTGTCTTTGCTACCGGTGAAGTAGTTATCGACGCAGATCACGTCGTTGCCCTCATTGACTAACCGCTCACACAGGTGCGACCCGATGAAGCCGGCGCCGCCTGTCACTAAAATTCTTTCCATGTCGTTTCTCTGATTAATGAATGTGCGGGCAAAAGTAAAAGGGTGTGGGGAGGGAATAATGAACGATCGATGGTCTGGGGGCATTTGCGGGAGGTCGCGCTGGGCGCCAACCCGTTTTCCGTTTTTCATTGGACGGGATCTGGATGAATACCCGCTGCAAGGTGGGGACTCCAGTCAGCTGAAGTCCTTCTTCGACAACGGTCACCAATACCTACCCTACAAGCGCTCTGTGTGATGACAGAGATTACAGTCGAGCGAAAATCGGTTTCGGACGCGATTAGATGGGGACACAGGGCCATCCGCGTAATCCCTAATCATCGAACAGTGCCGCCACATCGGCCTCGCCCCAATAGAGGTGGGTGTAGCTGGCGATGACTTGTTGGCGGCGATAGACGGGCGTGTCGACGGGGGTGCCCTTGGCGTTGAATTGCTGGGCGATGGAGGGCGGGGCGTCGGGCGAGGGGACGACGGAGGAGTAGTGGAACTCGTGCCCGCGCCATTCGCGACCGCCGAGGGTGAAGCGGCGATAACCGAGGTGCAGCCGCATGCCTGCCATCGTAGCCTCCTGGCTGAGCACGCCCGCCATGGGGCGCGTCACACCGTCCATGCCCGTCACCGCACGGCAGAGGTACATCATGCCCCCACACTCAGCCAGTACGCGGCCGCCACGCTCGGCGTACTGCCGGATGGAGGCGCGCATCGGGGCGTTCGCGCTGAGGGCCTCGAGGTGGAACTCGGGGTAGCCGCCGGGCAGGTAGACTAAGTCGGCCTCAGGGGGCAGGGCGGTGTCGCGCAGGGGGCTGAAGCGCACCACACTGCCGGCCTGCGCTAAACGGGCGATGTTTTCGCGATAGATGAAGGCAAACGCTTCGTCGTCGGCCACGGCGATGTGCCCCAAAGCACGCATGGGCGCAGGGGGGGCGCAGGGCGTGGGCGCAGGGCGACTGCAAGCGGTGAGCAGGCGGTCGAGGTCTACGTTGGCCTCGATGGCATCGGCCACGCGGTCGATGAGTTGCTCAAGCTGGAAGTTGCTGTCGAGCGTGAGTCCTAAGTGGCGCGATGGCACCTCGATCTCTGCCAGCCGCGGCAGGCAACCGAAACACTCCACGCCGGCGTCGGCCGCGGCCTCACGCAGGTAGGCGGCGTGCGTGGCCGAGGCGGTGAAGTTGAAGACGACGCCGGCCACACGCACCGACGGGTCGAAGTGCGTGAAGCCATGTATGAGCGCCGCTACGGAGTAGGCCGTCGACCGGGCGTTGACGATCAGCACCACGGGCAGGCCGAGCAGCCGGGCGATCTCCGCGCTGCTGCCGCGCGATTTGTCGAAGCCGTCGAATAGGCCCATGACGCCCTCGGCCACGCAGGCGTCGGCCTCGGCGCCGTATTTGCCGTATATATAAGGTATGTGTTCGGGCCGCGCCAGCCACGTGTCGAGGTTCACCGATTGGCGGCCGGCGGCCTGCGTGTGGTAGCGCGAGTCGATGTAGTCCGGCCCGCATTTGAAGGGTTGCACGGCCATGCCGCGTCGCCTCAGCGCGCGCAGCAGTCCGATGGTGAATGTCGTTTTGCCGCATCCGGAGTTCGTTGCTCCGATCAGCCATTGGGGGATCATCATGTATGAAAATATTGGGGGTAAGCCTTACGTGCTCACCCGGTTGTTTGACAAAAAGAATATGAACCTGGCCTATTGAGAGCAACTATTTAATTATAGATTCACTATCACAACCTATTGACAGCAACTATTTAATTATATATTCACTGTCACGACCTGTTGACAGCAACTTTCTAATTATAAATTCACTATCACGACCTGTTGACAGCAACTTTCTAATTATAGATTCACTATCACGACCTGTTGACAGCAACTTTCTAATTATAGATTCACTATCGCGACCTATTGACAGCAACTATTTAGCTTTAGAATTGCGATACATTTCCATTCAAAATAACTCTTCGAAGACAGATTTACGATTTGTGACCTAAATTGCCCGCTTAGTTGTCCGTTGACCCTTAACCCTTCGATCACTTCATCCCCTCCGACGCCTTAAACAGCGCCCCCGTGGGGCAGGCAAAACGGCAGTAAGGCCGCGGGATAAAGACCGACAACGCCACGCGAAGAGCGCCGCCGGTGCCGTGAGGAGCTTGTCGATGGGCGCCCCGGGTTGGTTCGGTGCGGTAAGGTCGTGGACGAAGAGGCGGCCTTCGCGTAGCCAAGCGATCGACATCATCATCAGAAAGCAGCCGATGAGACAGACGACCTGCGTCAGTCTTTTTCGGTTCATGGGTTATCGTGGAATAAAAAAAGAGGGGCACACCGGAATATGCTCCTCTGTCATGCCTCCCGTACGGGAACGATGTAGAACGAGAAATTGTCGCGCGCCCTGCCTGTGCATGCATCGATCAGCGCCCGGCCGGTGGCTTCAGCCGTGCGGTGCAAAGTGAAGAGCGCCGACAGCGCCTCGTCCGTGAGGCAGTCCGTGACGCCATCCGTGCAGAGCAGGAAGCAGTCGCCCGGGCGAACATCCGTGAGGCGCACCACATCCGCTTCCGTCGCAGCGCCCCGGCCTTGGATGGCGCGCGTGATGATGTGCCGCTGCGGATGATGTGCCGCCTCCGCCGCCGTAATCCGGCCCAGCTTCACCCACACGTTGACGAGCGAATGATCCTCCGTGCAGAAGGCGATGCGCCCACCCCGAAACTGATACACGCGGCTGTCTCCGATGTGCGCCACCGTGACGCCCCGCCCGCCATCAAGGGCGAGCAGCGTCATCGTTGTCGCCATGCCCGCGGCCTCGGGGTGCGCGGCGATGTATTCATCGAAACGGATCTCGGTGTGTTTCACTGCTTCTTGTATGCGGCGCTCCGTCAGTTTGCTGTCGGTGGCAGCGAGACTTTCCGCAAGCGATTCGCAGGCCAATGCGCTGGCCACCTCTCCCTTCTCGGCGCCGCCCACACCATCGCAGACGACGAACAATGCCCGCCTACCATCCACGCCCTGCCCTACGGCGGGGTAGATGGCGTCTTCATTGTTTACACGTCCACCCGTTTCGGTGGCCGCAAAAGGTTGTCCGGCAATAAGGGTCATGGGGTTTACAGATTGAATCGGAGGGTGGTGCGGCCGAGTCTCAGCTCGTCGTTGTCTTTCAGCACGACGGTCTCGCCGGGGGCGAGGGCGGTGCCGTTGTAGCGTGTGTGATTCTTGCTTTGGCAGTCCGCAAGTGTGTGGATGAGGTTGCCGCGGCGATCGCGGCGGACATCGATACGGGCGTGATTGCGGCTCATGGTGCGATCGGCCGTTTCGATGGCGATCGTGTCCTCGGCGGAGGTGGTGGATTTGCGCCCGATGATGTGTGAGCCTTCGGCCAAGGGGAATACCTGTTCGGGCGTATCAAAAGCGGCAAGGACGGTGATCCGCCCTTGCCGCTTGTCAACCGGCCTCAGAAGGACGGTCTCGGAGCCGCTGTCGGCGGCTCGCTGTGTTAAATAGGTGACAGGGATGTCTTGCTTGCATTGCGGGCATTTGAAGGAAGCGATGCCCCGAGGGATCTTCGTTTCGTCGACTCTCAGGCCGGTTCGGCAATGCGGGCACTTGACGGGAATCATGAGAAGACGGAGATGTCAGCGGCGTCATCCATGTCGGAGGCGATGTCGATGATGTCGTCCGGGGTGGAGAACTCGGCGTCGTCCGAGAGGGTGATAAAATCCATTGCTTGCGCGCCGTCGTCCACCATTACGAAGCTGTGGGCTGCGTCGTCGTTCATGTCGATCATGACCACGTCGGCCATCTCGCTGTCAATTGAAACAAATGTTTGCTCGTCCATTATTCTATACTTTATTATTAATCGGTGGCGAAAGTAGGGCGAATGGCGCCCCCGGCCTTTTGGTGCGCTTCATAACGTACAAAGCGCAGATGTTTATGTACCAATCTTATACGTGTGAATTGATCTGTTGCGTGTTTTCGTTTACCCATTTGGCTCTGCACCCCCCCACGGGGCAACGCTTCTTTTTGGCTAACGACTCCCACGGGATCTCGCCCAAAAATGTGCCGCACTTGGGGCAGACGTAGTCGATTTTGAAGCGGTTCGCGAGCTCTTGCAGCAGCGCGGGGATCTTGGCTGACTGGCGCGCGCCGAGGTAGACACCTAACATCGGGGCTATGATGGTGAGGGCGAGGCTGACGAAGAAGACGGCGCGGTGATGGCGCCCGATGGTGCCGACGATGAGGCCGATGATGCCGACGGCGGCGAAGGGGAGCGTCTGGAAGAGGCGCGTCTTGAATTGATTGGCGGACTGGATGTGGATTTTGCGGCGGATATACTCGTCGTAGATGGGCTTGAGGGCGGCGAACTCGGCGGTGTAGTCGTTATCGAATTTGAGGGCGGCGCGGATGTCGAGGGTGTAGGTGTCGCCGAGGGTGATGGTGTCGGTGGGGGGTGATTCGTTTGCGGACGATGCGGTCGCCGTTGACGAAAGTGCCGTTGGCGGAGTCGGCGTCTTCGATGTAGAGGTGGCCTTCGGTGTCGCGAATGAGGCGGGCGTGGTGGCGACTGACGCCGGGTGCGTCTGTTGGGGTGACGAAGTCGTTATCGGTGGCTTTGCCGATGCGAATGCTGGTGTGGGTCATTTCTTTTCGGCGGGGGATGTAGTTCCGGCCGTGGCCTCGTGTTCTAAACGATCCTTCATCATCTTCAATGGCTCGCGCGAGATGACCAGTTCGCGGGGTTTGCCTCCGGGCACGAGCATGAGCATCTTCTGCTTGGGGAGGTTGATGTGGAGGATGTAATTCTTGTTGATGATGTAGCTTTTTCCCACACGGATAAGTGGAGAGTTGGAGCCGGCAGTCTGCTTGTTGAGCATTTCTTCGATGCGCCCGAGGTTGATGGCAAAGGTGAATTGGATGCCTTCGGTGAGGAGCAGCCGGGTGTAGTTGCGGTCGGCTTCGAGGTAGAGGATATTGTTGATGCGTAGGCGGAGGAGTTCGTCTCTTGTTTTGATAATCAGATGTCGATCCATGAGTGTCGGATGTGTGGTTTCTTTCATTTACGATTTTGCCGGGCAAAGATGCCCTATAAAACCGAGAGGAGAGCTGCCCTGGGATTGGGTGGCCCTCCTCTCTTTGTGATCAGTAAGATCTATACCTGACTTGCCTTGGCCTCAATATCCTCGGATGGCCTTGATGCCGGGCAGCACTTTGCCTTCGATGGCTTCGAGCAGGGCGCCGCCGCCGGTGGAGACGTAGGAGACGCCGTCGGCGAGGCCGAACTTGTTGATGCAGGCTACGGAGTCGCCGCCGCCCACGAGCGAGTATGCGCCTGCCTTTGTGGCTTCGACGATGGCTTCGGCCACGGCGCGGGAGCCGTGTGTGAAGTTGTCGAACTCGAATACGCCCGTGGGGCCGTTCCAGAGGATGGTTTTGGAGCGGCGGATGACGTCGGCGAACTCGCGCTCTGTCTCGGGGCCGATGTCGAGGCCTTGCCAGCCGTCGGGGATGTCGTTGCTGGGGGCGTAGGTTGTCCGGGCGTCGTTGCTGAAGCTGTCGGCTATTTTGGAGTCGTGGGCCAGCAGGAGGTTGACGCCGCGTGCCTTGGCTTTTTCGAGGAGCGAGAGGGCGAGGTCGAGCTTGTCGTCTTCGCAGATGGAGTTACCGATCCGGCCGCCGAGGGCTTTCATGAAGGTGTAGGTCATGCCGCCGCAGATGATGAGGTTATCGACTTTGCCGAGTAGGTTTTCGATGATCTCGATCTTCGACGAGACTTTGGAGCCGCCCATGATGGCGGTGAAGGGGCGGTTGATGTCGTTGAGGACTTTTTCGACGGCGCGCACTTCCTTCTCCATGAGGTAGCCGAACATTTTGTGGTCGGCGTCGAAGCAGTCGGCCATGAGGGCGGTGGAGGCGTGGGCGCGGTGGGCGGTGCCGAAGGCGTCGTTGACGTAGACGTCGGCGTAGGAGGCGAGTGTCTCGGCGAACTTGCGTTGCTTCGTTTTCATCTCCTTTTTGGCGGCGGCTTTCATCTCGTCGGTCGCGTCGTCGGGCAGGCCGCGGGGTTTGCCCTCTTCCTCGGCGTGGAAGCGGAGGTTCTCGAGCAACAGCACTTCGCCTGGTTGCAGCGCGGAGGCTTTCAGTGCGGCTTCCTGACCGACGCAATCGGAGGCGAATTGGACATCGACGCCAAGGAGCTTGGCTACGTGTTGGCGGATGTGTCGGAGGGAGTACTTGTCGTCCACTGCCTTGGGCCGGCCGAGGTGTGAACCGATGACGATGCTGCCGCCGTCGCCGAGGATCTTCTTCAGCGTGGGCAGTGCGGCGCGGATGCGCGTGTCGTCCGTAATGTGGAAATTCTCGTCGAGCGGGACGTTGAAGTCGACCCGCACAAATGCCTTCTTTCCGGCAAAATCAAATGAATCTATGGTCTGCATTGCTATGATAATTATAGGTGATAAGTCGTTGCGATCCTTATGTATTCTGAACGAGGGCAAAGGTAAAAACGGGATCGAGTGGAAAATGAAAAATGAAAGGAGAAATGAGGGGAAGGGCCGATTGATTGAATCAAATGGCTGCCACGGAAAAAAGGAGCCAATTGATTGAATCAAATGGCCGCCACAGAAAAAAGGGGCCGATTGATTGAATCAAATGGCCGCCACAGAAAAAAGGAGCCAATTGATTGAATCAAATGGCTGCCACAGAAAAAAGGAGCCGAAAAACATTGATTATTGGCTCCCACAGAAAAAAGGAGCCGAAAAACATTGATTATTGGCCGCCACGGAAAAAGGGAGCCGAAAAACGTTGATTATTGGCTCCCACGGAAAAAAGGAGCTGAAAAACATTGATTATTGGCTCC
>MIQB01000040.1 GCA_002890585.1 Tannerella sp. oral taxon 808 | reverse complement strand
TTTCCGACCGTCGATGCCATTTCGTGCGACATAAAACGGCATTTCCGACCGTCGAAGCCATTTCGTGCGACATAAAACGGCATTTCCAATCGTCAATGCCATTTCGTGCGACATAAAACGGCATTTCCGACCGTCGATGCCATTTCGTGCGACAAGATGCGATCCCGCAGATCGGCCGCATCTTTTCAACAGATGGATTTCGGCACATCGAAACGGCCATCCGCCCCCCAGTTTACTTTTGCGCCCCACACATTATGCAATGGAAAAGGAACCCGTTATGACACAAGACCTACACTTAGAAAACATCCGCCGAGAATATTCCTCGCGGAGCCTCAGCCGCCGTGACCTGCCCGACAACCCGATCGAGATGGTGGAGCGATGGCTCAATGAGGCCATCGAAGCGAAAGTGAACGAGCCCACGGCCATGATCGTGGCCACGGCTACCCCGGACGGACGGCCGAGCATCCGCACCGTCTTGCTCAAGGAGGTGATCGGCGGCGAGTTCGTCTTTTACAGCAACTATGAGAGCCGCAAAGGCCAACAGATCGCGGCCAACCCGCATGTGGCGCTGACCTTCCTCTGGCACGAGCTGGAGCGACAAATCCACGTCGAGGGACTTATCCGCCGCCTCAGCCCCGCGGAGAGCGACGCCTACTTCGCCATGCGGCCGTACAAGAGCCGTGTCGGAGCGCGCATCTCGCCGCAAAGCCAACCCATCCCCTCGCGCGAATACATTATGATGCGCTTCGCCTCGGAGAGCCTGCGCTTCGTCGGCCGCGAGGTGCCCCGGCCCGAGACGTGGGGCGGATTCATCGTCAAGCCCTCCCGCATCGAGTTCTGGCAGGGGCGCGACAGTCGCCTCCACGACCGCTTCCTCTACGAGCTCCAACCCGACGGCCACTGGGATCTCCACCGCTTAGCCCCCTGATCGCCCATGTTACGCATCGAGCACGTGGCGCTCTACACCGCCGACCTCGAGGCAACGCGCGACTTCTTCGTGCGTTACTTCCACGCCACCGCCGGCCCGCTCTACCACAACCCGACGAAGCAGTTCCGATCCTACTTCCTCACTTTCCCCAGCGGCGGCGCGCGGTTAGAACTCATGACGCGCCCTGCGCTGCTCCCACCCGCATCGGCCGAGAGTCTCGGCTACGCCCACATCGCCCTCAGCGTGGGTAGCCCGACGGAGGTGGACGCACTGACCGAACGCCTGCGCCGTGACGGTTACGCTGTCCTCAGCCCTCCCCGCACCACGGGCGACGGCTACTACGAGAGCGTCATCGCCGCCGTCGACGGCCTCACGATCGAGATCACGGTCTGATTCGTTTGTTGAGGTGTTGGGATGTTGAGTTGTTGGGATGTTGGGGTGTTGGGGTGTTGAGTTGTTGGGATGTTGGGATGTTGAGTTGTTGAGTTGTTGAGTTGTTGGGATGTTGGGGTGTTGAGTTGTTGGGATGTTGAGTTGTTGAGTTGTTGACGGATTGGAATGTGAGGTGCCTCCACAAGGATGGCCGGCGCCCCCCTGACGCCTTGATTTTCTTTTGCCTCCTTTTCTTTCATCAAGGAAAGAAAAGGAGGTTCCATTAGGAGAGAAAAGAAGAGGCGCCACCTCCGAGACCATCGTTCATCAACGACTCCCCGAGGCCGGCGTCCCTATACATTATATATATAGCGCATCCGTCAAGCCTTCACGTCCGCCAGCGACGCATCTCGCTCGAAAGCCTTCCGAACAAACGAGCACACCGGTACGATCTTCAGCCCCTCGCGCCGCGCAAACGCCACGCCCGCCTCAATCAACCGCCGGCCGTAGCCCTTACCACCGAAAGAACTTTCCACACCCGTGTGATCCACGGCGATCGTCGTCGGGCTCTGCCAGCCGTACGTCATCTCGCCAGCATACAGCTCATCCTCATAAATAACGAATCGGCCGCGCCGTCCGTCGTCTTCTCTCTCTATTCGTATCATATCGCCCGGGGGGTATAAAAAAAGGAAGCGTGCCCCCCCTCTCTCTTCTTGAGATGAGGGAGACACGCTGTCCCGATTCATGTGTGTATGTACGCTCTCTTTATAGATCTCCGACAGGAAGAGACTTACAGCTTCGGCCCAGCCGCAACGAGCGCCTTACCGGCTGCGTGGCCTTCATACTTCACGAAGTTCTTCACGAAGCGTGCGGCCAAGTCTTTTGCCTTCGTCTCCCACTCGGACGCGTTGGCGTACGTGTCGCGCGGGTCGAGGATCTTCGGATCAACACCCGGCAGCTCCGTCGGGATCTCGAAGTTGAAGAAGGGCAACTTCTTCGTCGGCGCCTTCAGGATGTGCCCCTCAAGGATCGCGTCGATGATGCCACGCGTGTCGCGGATCGAGATGCGCTTGCCCGTGCCGTTCCATCCCGTGTTCACCAAGTACGCCTTGGCACCGCTGCGCTCCATCTTCTTCACCAGTTCCTCGGCATACTTCGTCGGATGCAGTTCCAGGAATGCCTGCCCGAAGCAAGCGGAGAAGGTCGGTGTCGGCTCCGTGATGCCGCGCTCCGTACCTGCCAGCTTAGCCGTGAAGCCGGAGAGGAAGTAGTACTTCGTCTGCTCAGGCGTCAGGATCGACACCGGCGGCAACACCCCGAACGCGTCGGCCGAGAGGAAGATCACATTCTTCGCCGCCGGCCCCTTCGAGATGGGCTTCACGATCTTTTCAATGTGATAGATCGGATACGACACACGCGTGTTCTCCGTCACGCTCTTGTCCTTGAAGTCGATCTTGCCCTGGGTGTCTACCGTCACGTTCTCCAACAACGCATTGCGGCGGATGGCATGGTAGATGTCCGGTTCGCTCTCCTTATCCAGGTTGATCACCTTGGCGTAGCATCCACCCTCGTAGTTGAACACGCCCTCATCGTCCCATCCGTGCTCATCGTCACCGATCAGCAGGCGCTTCGGGTCGGTCGAGAGTGTCGTCTTGCCCGTTCCCGAGAGGCCAAAGAAGATGGCCGTGTTCTGTCCGTTCATGTCCGTATTAGCCGAGCAGTGCATGGAAGCAAAGCCCTCCAGCGGCTTGAAGTAATTCATCATCGAGAACAGCCCCTTCTTCATCTCCCCGCCGTACCACGTGTTGATGATCACCTGCTCCTTAGAGGTCAGGTTAAAGACCACGGCCGTCTCCGAGTTCAGCCCCAGCTCCTTGTAGTTCTCCACCTTCGCCTTCGAGGCGTTGTAAACCACGAAGTCCGGCTCGAACGACTCCAATTCTTCCTTCGTGGGGCGCACGAACATATTCGTCACAAAATGCGCTTGCCAAGCCACTTCCATAATGAAGCGCACCCGGATGCACGTTGCACGATTGGCGCCGCAGTAGCCGTCCACCACAAAGAGCCGCTTGTTCGAGAGCTCCTTCTGCGCAATCTCCTTCACTGCGTTCCACGTCTTGATGGATGCCGGCTTGTTGTCGTTCTTATACCCCTCCGACGTCCACCAAACCGTGTCACGGCTTGTGTCATCCATCACGATAAACTTATCCTTCGGCGAGCGCCCCGTGTAGATACCCGTCATGACGTTCACCGCTCCCAGCTCCGTCAGCTGTCCCTTCTCGAAGCCCTCCAAACCGGGCTTCATCTCTTCGTCAAACAGATCCTCATAAGAAGGATTGTGCACAATCTCCGTGGTACCTGTGATACCATACTTGCTCAAATCGAGTTTTGCCATTTCCTTATATTATTAATGTATAGAACAACCAGCGTCTTTACCAGAAGAAGGCCTGTATTACAGCCCTTTCCCTTGAAGACGGAGGCAAAAGTACGACAAATCCAAAACGGCTATCGTCGATTAAAGAAATATTTCCGTAATTGGAAGAAATGCGCATTATCCCTTGAATGTAGCTCCTGAATGCTGAGGAAAATCATAACCAAAGCATGTTTGGTTTATCATTGATTGAATCAATAATGAATCAGATTTCGTTGGCTTATCATTGATCGAGTCAATCATAAACGAGGCTTCTCCAATTTGTAATCTACCCAGTCCATCCTCATATCCATAAATGAATTTCACAATGTCTCCCGCATACCACTTTCGTTTTTATCTATCTTTGCCTCCGATAAAAGAAAGACGGAATAATCATTCTTAAATTAGATAACTATGGAAGTCAAGAAATCGCCAAAAGCAGATCTTGAAGGCAGTAAAGGTCTGGGTATCCTGATGGGATTGGTCGTAGGTCTTGCTGTGCTATTCGTCGGTTTCGAATGGGGCACGCAGGAGAAAGCTATCCAAAAGGGAGACGAGATCCGCGATGTCATCGCTGAAGAGGAAATGGATATCACGAGGCAGGACGAAACGCCTCCTCCCCCTCCTCCCCCCGAGGTTCAAGCTGTAGCCGAGGTGCTGAATGTGGTGGAAGACAATGCGCAGGTGGCAAACAACGACCTGTTGTCGTCAGAAGACAATCAGAAGGTTGCACAGGTGCAGGTCTATACACCGCCCGCGGTAACGCATGAGGAGGAAGAGGAATCTCCGCAACACATCTTCGTGGTGGTTGAGGAAATGCCGGAATTTCCCGGTGGTCAAGCCGCATTGATGAGCTTCATCGCCAAGTCAATCAAATATCCGGTAGTCGCACAGGAGAATGGAATTCAAGGACGTGTTACATGCACATTTGTGGTGAACCAAGACGGTTCTATCGTTGATGCACAGGTGGCACGTGGCATTGATCCGGCGCTCGACAAGGAAGCCCTCCGCGTGATCAACTCAATGCCAAAGTGGAAGCCCGGAAAGCAACGTGGCAAACCCGTGCGTGTGAAGTTTACCCTCCCGGTTACCTTCCGACTGCAACAATAGGCTCCCCTTGAACAGGCACGTACATAAGAGTAGAGCCAAGCGAAAAGAGATGCGCTAATAAGAAAGGTCGCCCTCCCCACCTCAAGAGAGCGACCTTTTCTAATTGTCTCTTCTGCAACGCCAGACGGTTATGTTGTCATTCGAATACATCCTCCAAACGATCGAATCGGCCGTCAGCCGATTACGGTTCGACGATTCCCCACAAAGTCTTTTTGACCCGATTGTCTATACGTTGTCAAAAGGAGGAAAGCGCCTACGGCCAGCCTTTGTGCTGATGGCCTGCAATCTCTACCGCGATGAGGTGCAAATAGCAATGAATTCGGCCTTGGGAATAGAGATGTTCCACAATTTCACTCTCCTCCACGACGACCTGATGGACGAGGCAAAAAAACGCCGCAATCGCCCGACTGTACACGTAAAATGGGACCGAAATACTGCAGTGCTTTCCGGCGATGCGATGCTGATTGCCGCTTATCGCATGATTGGACAAACGCCTACCGCTTTTCTCAAACCCGTCCTTGACCTGTTTACGCAAACAGCACTTGAAATCTGTGAGGGACAACAGTATGACATGGAATTTGAGGGACGTACGGATGTGACAGAAGAGGAGTATATGGAAATGATCCGCCTGAAAACAGCCGTTTTGTTAGCATGTAGCCTGAAAACTGGTGCCCTAATTGGCAACGCCTCTGAACAAGATGTCGAAGTGCTTTATCGTTTCGGGACCCATATCGGATTAGCCTTTCAGCTGCAAGACGACCTATTAGACGTCTACGGCGACACACAGGCCTTTGGTAAAGACATTGGGGGCGACATCATGTGTGACAAGAAGACCTATCTGTCAATACAAATGCACCGTTTAGCCAACGACAAACAGAAAAGACAGATCGAACGCTATAGAAAGGCTTATACTTCAAACTACACACAGAGCGAAAAGATCGCTGCCATCACGGCATTGTACGATGAATTAGAAATAAAAGAGCTCGCACAAAGCAAGATGAAGCAGCATTACAAACTCGCATTAGAAGAGCTGGAGAAGCTAAGTGTTGCTCAGGAGAGAGTTCAGGAGCTTCTCCGCGTATGCAGTCTACTGATGAATCGAGTAAAGTGAAAGGAACAGAGACAATGAAGTGGATTGACAGTCACACACATCTCTATGCAGAGGAATTCAATGAAGATCGAGAGGCCGCGATCGAACGGGCAAAAGCCGTTGGCATAGCTGCCGTATTGCTTCCGAACATAGATGTAAATAGTGTCACTCCATTGTTTCGCCTGTGTGATGAGCACCCTGATTTTGCCTTCCCAATGATGGGCTTGCATCCCACGAGCGTTGATTCTCATTACTCATCGAGTCTACAAGCAATCGAAAAGACACTCACGCAACGCCCTTATTCGGGCATTGGTGAGATTGGCATTGACTTGTATTGGGATCGAACCTACCTGAAGGAACAAAAGGAAACTTTCGAAGAGCAACTGAAATGGAGTATTGACATAGAGCTTCCGGTAAGCATTCATGTACGGGAGGCCTTCGCTGAAGTATTCGACAGTATATATAAGGTAGGGGCAGAACGTTTAAAAGGCGTATTCCACTGTTTCGCGGGGACAGCGGACGATTTGGAAGAGATTAAGCGCATGCAGCATTTTAAGATTGGTATTAACGGTATCATCACCTTCAAAAAATCACCGCTACCTGAAATTATCTGTACAGCTCCTTCAGAGATGCTTTTGTTAGAAACCGATGCTCCTTACTTAGCCCCCTCACCCTACCGTGGGAAACGGAATGAGCCGGCTTATCTATGCGAAACGGCAAAGAAAGTGGCCGAGATGTTAAACATGACAGTAGAGGAGGTTGCAGATCTTACAAGAAAGAATGCATTAGCGCTGTTTAATATTCCGATCTCTGATAAACAGGTGTAATCACAGTGTATTTGACGCGTTGCAGAACAATTATCGCACGCTGGGAAACGAGAATCAGCCTTGTCAAAAAGTTTGCGTGTTGTGTTTTTTGCGTACTTTGCACTCGTTTTTAGAAAGAAAGAATGAGAGATTAAATAATTAAGAACAAGGAGAGATGCTCGAGTGGTTGAAGAGGCACGCCTGGAAAGCGTGTATACGCCAAAAGCGTATCGCGGGTTCGAATCCCGCTTTCTCCGCAAGCAAGCAACAAGACATTGAAAATTGAAAGTGCAAGCGAGATATCTAATTAATAAACATATTCATCAAAGTAAAAGCAGATCATTAATTCTAAATTAGCATCACTATGAAAAAGTTGTTTACGAAAGCCTTCTTGGGCATTTTAGCCGTGGGAACCTCTACAGTAGCATTTGCACAAGAAGCGGCAGAAGCAGCAGCTCCCGTTGAAGGTGGAGTTCATCAGGCATTGAAGACCAAGTTCATTGAGGGTAGCGCGGACTTCATGAGTTTCGTTGCCATCGCTCTGATTTTGGGCTTGGCGTTCGTTTTAGAACGGATCATCTACCTGAATTTGGCAGATGTAAATCCGAACGGAATGTTGAACGACATAGAGGCCGCACTTGATCGGGGAGATGTGGATGGAGCAAAAGCCATCGCACGCGACACCAGAGGTCCGATTGCTTCTATCGCATATCAAGGACTGATGAGAATCGATCAGGGCATCGATGTTGTAGAGAAGTCCATTGTTGCTTATGGTGGTGTGCAAAGCGGATTGCTGGAAAAGAACCTGTCATGGATCACCCTGTTTATTGCAATGGCTCCGTCGTTAGGATTCTTGGGAACAGTAGTTGGTATGATCATGGCGTTCGATAAGATTGAGCGCGTAGGTGATATCAGTCCGACGGTCGTTGCCGGTGGTATGAAGGTGGCCTTGATCACCACGGTAGGTGGTTTGATCGTTGCGCTGATCCTTCAAGTGTTCTATAACTATCTGTTGAGCAAATTGGAAGCTATCCTGAACAAAATGGAGGATGCTTCGATTACGTTGCTCGATATGGTTATCAAGTACAATGTGAAATACAAAAAGTAAATCCATCATGGCTATAACCAAGATAAGGAAGATGTCGAGTTGGATGTTGACAGGCGTGATCGTCATCAGCGTGATCGTCTTTGCAATGTTCTACTTCGGCGGTGTGGTCGATCCGGCCGCAGAAAATAAGGAGCCCGTCAATACATCGCTGCTGCTTTATTGGTGCTATGCGCTGTTTGGCGTTACAATGATCTGCTTGATCCTTTTTGGAATTATGCAGTTCTTCTCTTCATTGAAGACTAAGCCAAAAGCTGCACTCGGATCGTTGGTAGTGGTGGTTGCTTTTTTTGTTTTGCTCGGTATCACCTATGCCATAGGCGATTCGACACCACTGCCGGGCATCAATGTGGATTCGGCACAGTTTAATACACCGGGGTGGTTGAAAATCTCGGACATGTGGATCTATTCTACGTATGTGCTTTTGGGGCTCTCTATTTTGGCAATGATTGCAGGAAGCCTCAAGAAGATTTTGAATAAGTAATAGCAAAGAAAGTCGGAAAGAACATGGGTAAAAAGAGAAAAGTTCCGGGAATAAATGGATCTTCTTCTGCCGACATCGCTTTCATGTTGTTGCTGTTCTTTCTTTTGACGACTTCTATGGATACGGATATGGGGTTGGCAAGAAGATTGCCTCCACCTCCCGATAAACAGCAGAAGAAACAAGAAGTCGACGTCAAAAAGAGGAACATGCTTGTGGTGCTGATCAGTTCGACCAACCATGTGTTATGTGGTGGTGAGTATGTGGACATAAAGCAGGTCAAAGCCAAAGCAAAGGAGTTTATAGCCAATGTGAATAACGATCCCAATTTGCCGGAGAAGGAAGAAGCCGTAGTCCCGTTTTTTGGAAAGATGATGATAAGTAAGGCTCATGTCATCTCGTTGCAGAATGACCGAGGCACACGTTATCAAGCATACATTGACGTGCAGAACGAATTGGCCGCAGCTTACAATGAACTGCGTGACGAACTCGCTAAGCAGAAATGGGGTAAAACATTCGCTGAGCTGAACGAAGAGCAGCAAGAGGCTATCCAGATGATCTATCCCCAAAAAATATCTGAGGCTGAGCCGAAGAATTATGGTGGAGAGAAAAAAACAGAAGCGAAGTAAAGATTTAAGGAAAGGAGAATTGTAATGGGAAAATTCAACCGATCGGGTGGACGTGAAATGCCCGAGTTGAACACGTCATCACTGCCGGACTTGGTCTTTGCGTTTCTGTTCTTCATTATGATGGTAACGACCATGCGTGAAGTGACGCTGAAAGTTCAGTTCCGCGCACCGCAAGCAACGGAATTGCAAAAGCTCGAGAAGAAGTCGCTGGTTACATTCATCTATGTTGGGCAGCCGACAGAGGAATATCGCGCCAAGATGGGTTCGGAGAGCCGCCTACAACTGAATGATTCCTTCGCCGAGATCTCGGAAGTGGGGAGTTATATCGGACAGGAGAAGTCGAGTATGAAAGAGGAGGATCAGCCTTTTATGACCGTCTCAATCAAAGCCGACCAAGACACCAAGATGGGGCTCATCACCGACTTGAAGCAGGCGCTTCGTGAGGCTTATGCACTGAAGATTAGTTATTCGGCACGCAAAAAGGCAGATTGAAATGCTATGTCTTCGATCCCTTTAAACGTGAAGAACAACAGACCCTAAAGAAGGATGGATGGGGGCGAATCTTATAAACACAAGAAAAAGATTCGCCCCCATTTTGTTTTCTATAGCTACCCTACCCCCAACAGAAAAATGGATTATGGAAGAATACGTATTAGATGACCTCGACGAGAAGATACTAAGCATGATGGTGAAGGATGCGCGAAAGCCATTCCTTGAGGTGGCGCGAGAATGCAATGTATCCGGAGCTGCCATCCACCAGCGGATTCAGAAGTTGATCAATGCGGGAGTCGTGAAGGGATCCGAGTTTATCATTGACAACAGCAAAATCGGATTCAAGACTTGCGCCTACATGGGACTTTACCTCCAGAGTTCAGACCAATACGCCACAATCACGGAGGAGCTGAAACTGATCCCTGAGATTGTGGAATGCCACCACACAACAGGGAAGTACGACCTCTTTATAAAGATCTACGCTCGGGATAATGAGCATCTGCTCAGCATCATTCATAAAAAGCTGTTGCCGCTTGGGCTGGCACGAACGGAGACGTTGATCTCCTTCAAAGAGGGATTCCGGAGGCGCCTGCCGATCGATATTTCCAAGTTGGAAAAGGAGGATGAGAGATAAACAGAGACTCTATAACGGTTCGTATGGGTACGCGAATTGGAGTTTCCCGCAAACGAAATAGGCCCTATCCATAGAGGCAGTGCACGCTTGGCGAAGCGTTTAGGTTCGGAGATGAAGCATTTAGGCTCGGAGCCGAAAAAATACGCCCAAAACAGAAAAATATTCGTCCGGGGACGTATCCGATTACGTCCGAGACGTAATCAATTACGTTCAATGTAGAAAAATATACGTGCAGGGACGTATTCATTTACGTCTCGGACGTAAAAATATACGTCCGGGGACGTATATTTTTAGGCTCGGAACGTAAAAATATACGTCGGGGGACGTAATCAATTACGTCCGGAACCTAAAAATATCGTCATCGGACATAATTGATTCGACTCCGAACGTAAATGGATCGCCGATGGACGTATTCATTTCGACTCCGGACGTAATCCATTCCTCATCGAGCCTATTCATCGGGTCTTCTCGCGTAAACGAATGGGCAGATGCCCGGGGTGCACGCTCGTACGCCCTCTCTTTTCGCCCGATCAGCCCTTCCCTCTCTCTCTCTTCGCCTCTCTATCTGCTCGGCCACACACACGATCCGTTATAGAGCCCCCAAAAAAAGAAACAGAGGTGACACCTTGCTACATGTACACCTCTACTTTTGCGGCGATCATTCACCCCTAAATAAGACATCGAACATGAACGAAAAATGGTTTCGCATCCTGGCTATCGCAGCCACCTGTGCATCGATTCTGATGTACGTATCATACATCTCACAAATTCAAATGAACCTGTCCGGGCAAAAAGGGACTCCCATACAGCCCCTGTGTGCGGCATTCAACTGTACGCTTTGGACCACCTACGGGCTGTTTAAGAAGCCTGCGAAGGATTGGCCGATCATCCTGGCCAACATCCCCGGCATCATCTTAGGGTTGATCACCTTCGCCACCAGCTTCTAAAACCAGACAAGCGACAGCGAACGACCAATCCAGAAGTGGGCTCTTCTGGAGAGATGTAACATCGCGCGACGGGACCTACTTCGCCGCGCGATGCGTTTTTTAGCCCCGTTTTCATGATTAATGGAAAGAGGGAGCGGAGGCCCTTAGTATAGCCCTGGGCGTTACGCCCGGCTTTTGTCATATATCTGTTTCAGAGCTTCCGCCCCTCTTTCTCCCAATACAATCCCCCCTATTAAAAAAATAAGACGTATGACAAATCCAGCATTTGAAAGCATGGACAAGGACAAGCTGCGCCGGATGATCGAGATCCGCGAGGCTTACCACAGCAAGCAGCTCACCCTCGACGAGGCGCGCGAACGCGTGAGAAAAGAAGTCGGCGAGGTGTCGCCTGAAGAATTTGCCGCGGCCGAGCAGTTGGTCAAGGACGAGAACCCGGACGAATGCCGCGACGAAGACACGCAGGAGGTCATCCACATCTACGAGGGCCTGATCAAGGAGCCGCGAAAGGAATTGCCATTTGGTCACCCGATTGATGCCTACCGGCGTGAGGCCGACCGCATGAAGGAACTCATGAAACGAGGTGCAGAGTTGGCCGAGGCGCCCTTTGATGAAGCGGCGTGGAACGCGCTGATGGACGACGTGATGAAGTACAAAGTGCACTTCCACCGCAAGCAAAACCAGCTCTACTCCGCCCTCGAGCGCAAGGGCTTCACCCGGCCCTCGACCACGATGTGGACCTACGACGACTACGTGCGCGACGAGATGAATAAGGCCCGCGACCTGCTCCGGCAGGGGCGCAGGGAAGACTTCCTACAGGCCTTCCGAACGATGTCAGAAGACATGCTCGACCTCATCGGCAAGGAGGAACTGATCCTTTACCCGACATCGCTCAAGCTGATTTCCGACCCTGAGTTTGAGGAGATGAAGCACGGCGATCGCGAGATCGGCTTCTTCCTGATCGACATGCCGGGCGACGCGCCGCGGCCTGCCACAACACCGACCAATGCCCCCGCAAGCGAAGGTTTTATGAACGAACTCGCCGCGCTGCTCAGCAAGTACGGGATGGGCACGAAGGCTGACGACCGCGTGCTCAACGTAGCCGAGGGCAAGCTGACGCTGGAGCAGATCAACCTGCTCTTCCGCCACCTGCCCGTCGACATCTCGTACGTGGACGAAAACGAGCTCGTCAAGTTCTACACCGACACGCCCCACCGCGTCTTCCCGCGCAGCAAGGGCGTCATCGGCCGCGAGGTGAAGAACTGCCACCCGCCCAAAAGCGTGCACCTCGTGGAGGAGATCATCGAGAAATTCCGCACCGGCGAGCAGAGCCGCGCCGAGTTCTGGATCAACAAGCCGGGGCTCTTCATTTACATCGTATACGTGGCCGTGCGCGACGCCAACGGGCGCTTCCGCGGCGTGATGGAGATGATGCAAAACTGCACGCACATCCGCGAGCTCGAGGGGTCACGCACACTGCTCACGTGGGACGGCGAGCGGAAAAGGGAGCAGCCCTCGGCCGCGCCTGAAGAGGCAGCCGCATCACCCAGTGCGATCACCAAAGACACGAAGCTCAAGGCACTCGTGACGCGTTACCCAAAGCTGCTCGACGACCTGCCCACCATCAACGAAAAGTTCGCCATGCTCCGGACACCCATAGCCAAAGTGATGCTCCCCATCGCCACCGTCGGGATGATGAGCGAACGAACAGGCATGCCGCTCGGCGAACTGATCACGAAGCTCGAGGCGCTGATCGAGACGTATAAGCTGAAAAACGAAAAGTGAAAAACAGCCGGGCACACGAATGAGGGTTCTCAAAATCGTGTGTCCGGCTGGGGAGGGACGTTTGCGGGGCGCCCCGCAAGTCCCAAATTCTGAGTTTTAGTGTTTGCGGGGCGCCCCGCAAGCTCCAAATTCTGAGTTTTAGTGTTTGCGGGGCGCCCGCAAGCTCCAAATTCTGAGTTTTAGTGTTTGCGGGGCGCCCCGCAAGTCCCAAATTTTGAGTTTTGACGTTTGCGGGGCACCCCGCAAGCTCCAAATTCTGAGTTTTGATGTTTGCGGGGCGCCCCGCAAGTGCTGCGAAAAACATCGTGGAGCCCTATGCTTCGGTGCGACGTCTTTCCGGTCTGCAATCCATTCTATTTTTGCCCCCGTCTAACTAAAAATTCAAAGAGAAATGAGAAAGTACAGATGTACCGTATGCGACTACATTTATGATCCCGAGGTGGGAGATCCGGACGGTGGAATAGACCCGGGCACGGCGTTTGAAGAGATCCCCGACGATTGGGTATGCCCCCTCTGCGGTGTCGGTAAGGAAGACTTCGAACCGGTATAACCCCTCGGCCCTCCCCCACCACGGTGGCGAGGGTTTTGTATGAAGACAGTGCGCGAGATCGGCCAGTGACTCCCCCCGGGGGATAAGTCGGCCGATCTCGCTTTTTCATATCCTCTGCCGAAATGTCAGGCAGGGCATCAAAAACAAGGGAGGGAAGGCCGCAGCCGTTAAGCCCGGTTAAGCCCCCCGGATAGGCTGGTTAAAAGTGCGAAAAAGCCAGGCAGAGCAAAGAATAATTGCACCCTTTTTGAGTTCTCAGACCGCATCACTTACTAATCAATTAAAGATCGAAACAATGAATGCAATGTGGAAAAAAGGATTAGCGATCGCCCTTGTAGCGGCGATCAGCTTTGTGTCGGCCATGGGGGCCGTCACGTATATGGCGCACCGCAACGCCGATGTCCGCGCCATGGTGGGCGACGACGGTGCGTTTAAGCAGTCGGTGCATCTGGCCGGCTATCAGGCTGAGCCAGCCGAACGCACAGACTTCACATATGCTGCCGATATGGCAGTCCATGCTGTGGTGCACATCAAGGCAACAACCAAGATGGACAACTCGCGCATGCGAGGGGGCGACGACATCTTCGACCCCTTCGAGTTCTTCTTTGGCAACGGCGGCGGCTTCCAGCAACGCATGCCTCAGCCACGTGTCGGAGCAGGCTCGGGCGTGATCATCTCCACCGACGGGTATATCGTGACCAACAACCACGTGGTAGAAAACTCGGACGAGTTAGAGGTGACACTCAACGACAACCGCAAGTTCTCCGCCAAGATCATCGGCACCGATCCCAGCACAGACATCGCCCTGATCAAGATCGACGCGAAGGATCTCAAGACGCTGCTCTTCGGCGACTCCGAGCAGCTCCGCGTGGGCGAATGGGTCTTGGCCGTCGGTAACCCGTTTAATCTGAACTCTACGGTTACAGCAGGCATCGTCAGCGCCAAGGGGCGCGGCATTATGACGGGCGGCTCCGATCGCAACAAGATCGAATCGTTCATCCAGACCGACGCAGCCGTGAATCCGGGCAACAGCGGCGGCGCACTCGTCAACACACGCGGCGAATTGGTGGGCATCAACACCGCCATCTATTCCGAGACGGGCAACTTCGCCGGATACTCCTTCGCCGTGCCCATCAGCATTGCGGGCAAGGTGGTCAGCGACCTGAAGCAGTACGGAGCCGTGCAGCGCGCCCTCTTAGGCGTATCGATCCAGAACGCCGAGACCGCCGCCACGGAAGACAAGAAGGTGAAGGAGCTCGAGGGCGCTTACGTGGGCGACTTTTCCCAGCACAGTTCGGCCAAATCTGCCGGCTTGGAAGTGGGAGACGTCATCACGGCCGTCAACAGCGTGCGGGTTCGCTCGGCCAATGCACTGCAAGAACAGATCAGCAAACACCGCCCGGGCGATAAGGTGAAGCTCGATGTAGACCGCTACGGATCGAAGAAGACCTTCACCGTGGAGCTGCGCAACTCGCAGGGCAGCACAGCGGTGGTGAAAAAGAATGGCGATGCCGCCGAGGTGCTCGGAGCCGCCTTCCGCGCCCTCAGCGATGAACAGAAACGCGAGTACGGTGTTAGTTATGGTATCGAGGTCAACGGCATCAGCCGCGGCAAGGTGCAGGACGCTGGCATCCGCAAAGGCTTCATCATCATGGTAGTGAACGACCAGCGCATCACCTCGCCCGAAGATCTCTACAAGATCGTGGAGCGGGTGCAGAAAGGATCGTCTGAGGAGCAGGGGCTCTTCGTCAAAGGCTTCTACCCGAACGGCCGCACACAGTTCTACGCCATCAACCTGACGGAGTAAACAGAAAGGGAGCAACGGTAGGGGTGAGACACCTAAGCAACGCAGCAAATGCGCAGTGTTGCAAAGTCTCACCCTATCTTTGCCCCCGTATTCCATTGATATATATATCTATCGAATGAGACAATTAAAGATTACCAAGTCAATCACCAACCGTGAGAGTGCATCGTTAGACAAATACCTCCAAGAGATCGGTCGCGAGGATCTAATCACCGTAGAGGAAGAAGTCGAGCTTGCACAAGCCATCAAAAAAGGCGACCGCAAAGCGCTGGAGAAGCTCACCCGAGCCAACCTGCGCTTCGTCGTTTCCGTGGCTAAGCAGTACCAGAACCAAGGCCTAAGCCTGCCTGACCTCATCAACGAGGGCAACCTGGGGCTGATCAAAGCCGCCGAGAAATTCGACGAGACCCGCGGATTCAAGTTCATCTCCTACGCCGTCTGGTGGATCCGCCAATCCATCTTGCAAGCCTTGGCCGAGCAATCGCGCATTGTGCGCCTGCCGCTCAATCAGGTCGGGTCGCTCAACAAGATCGGCAAGGTGCTCTCCCGCTTCGAGCAGGAGAACGAGCGGCGCCCCTCCACCGAGGAGCTGGCCGAGGAGCTGGACATCCCCGTGGAGAAGATCACGGATACCCTCAAAGTCTCCGGCAGACACGTCTCCGTAGACGCCCCCTTCGTAGAGGGTGAGGACAACAGCCTGCTTGATGTGCTCGTGAATGAGGACACCCCCAACACGGATGGGACATTGATGTACGAATCGCTGTCGAGGGAAATCGACAGGGCACTTGCCACACTGACCGAGCGCGAGAGTGACATCATTAAGATGTTCTTTGGCATCGGCTGCCAAGAAGTCACACTGGAAGAGATTGGCGACAAGTTCGGGCTCACCCGCGAGCGCGTCCGCCAGATCAAGGAGAAAGCCATCCGACGCTTACGGCAGGGAACGCGCAGCAAGCTGCTCAAATCTTATTTAGGCTGAGCCCTACGGACAGACCCCCGCCCGCAGAAGGGCGCCGGGCAGAACTCCGGAGTTCAGGAAAAAAGGAATCCCGGGAGTGACTCTTTCATACAAGAGCACTTCCGGGATTTCCTTGTTTATACTCCATCGTCCGTCAGAGGGGCGTATGCGATACGCCCCTACAGTCTGTCGGAACTGGATTTATTTCTCGCCGAGGAATGGGTAGCCATAATGCACCGGGGGCACGAAGGTCTCCTTGATGCAGCGCGGGTTCGTCCAGCGGATCAGGTTCAGCGGGCCGCCCGCCTTGTCGTTCGTGCCCGATGCGCGCGAACCGCCGAAGGGTTGCTGCGCGATGACGGCGCCCGTCGGCTTGTCGTTGACGTAGAAGTTGCCCGCGGCATAGCGCAGCTTGCGGAAGGCTGTCTCGATGGCGTACCGATCGCAGGCGAAAATGGAGCCGGTCAGGCCGTAGGGCGAGGTGCGGTCGCAGACGTCGAGCGTCTCTTCGTACTTCGCGTCGTCATAGACGTAGATGGTGATCACGGGGCCGAAGATTTCTTCGGTCATCGTCTTGAAGGCCGGGTTGGTGGTTTGGATCACCGTGGGCTCGATGAAGTAACCTGTCGACTTGTCGCCCCGTCCGCCAAAGATGATTTCCGCGTCAGACGCCTCGCGGGCGTGGTTGATATAGCCCATGATGTTGTCGAACGAAGCCTCGTCGATCACGGCGTTGATGAAGTTCGTGAAGTCTTGCACGTCGCCCATCTTGATCTCCTTCAGCATGTCGCCCACGCGCTCCTTGATCTCTTTCCACAGCGACTTGGGCAGGTAGGCCCGCGATCCGGCGGAGCACTTCTGACCTTGATACTCGAAGGCGCCGCGCACGATGGCCGCTGCCACATCACTGGCCGGAGCTGAGGGGTGGGCGAAGATGAAGTTCTTGCCGCCTGTCTCACCCACGATTTTGGGGTACGACTTGTAGGTCTTCAGGTTCTCGCCCATCTGTCGCCAAAGCGTGTTGAAGGTGTCCGTGGAGCCGGTGAAGTGGAAGCCGGCAAAGTCGGGGCTGGACAAGATCACGCGTCCGATCAGGCTGCCTTGGCCGGGGATGAAGTTCACGACGCCGTCTGGCAGACCGGCTTCTTTGAAGACCTTCATGAGGAGGTAGTTGGAGTAGATGGCTGTCGTTGAGGGCTTCCACACGGCTACGTTACCCATCATGGCCGGCGCCATGTTGAGGTTCGAGGCGATGGAGGTGAAGTTGAACGGCGTCAGGGAGAAGACGAAGCCTTCTAAGGCGCGATATTCCAAGCGGTTGATGATGCCTTTCTCCGAATAGGGTTGGTCGGCATAGATCTGCCCGGCGTAGAAGGCGCTGTAGCGCAGGAAGTCGATCAGCTCGCAGGGTGCGTCGATCTCGGCCTGGAAGGGGTTCTTGCTCTGGCCGAGCATCACGGCCGCGTTGAGCTGGTAGCGATACTTCGTGGCGAAGAGTTCGGCCGCGCGCAGCATCACCATCGCCCGCTCCTCCCACGGCAGCGAAGACCAGTCGTGATGTGCCTTCATGGCCGCGTCGATGGCCATCTGCACTTCCTTTTCGCCTGCCTTGTGGTAGGTGGCCAGCACATGGCGGTGGTCGTGCGGCATCACCACCTTGCCCATCTGCCCTGTGCGCACCTCTTTGCCGCCGATCACGAGCGGGATGTCCCACTCTTCGGCGCTCAGTTGCAACAGTGCCTTTTTCAAGGCTGCTTTATCACTCGTGCCGGGAGCATACGTCCTCACCGGCTCATTTCCCGGATTCGGGAATCGGTAAATCGAATTGTTCATGTCTCTGTTTCTTATCGATGATTGAAGTGTGGCCAAAGATATACGCCTGCGCAAAATCCTCCTTTCCGCCCCCACGACTGACCGCCCTCCCCCTGGCCGCCCCGCAGGATTCGAGCTACGCCGTTCAACT
>MIQB01000039.1 GCA_002890585.1 Tannerella sp. oral taxon 808 | reverse complement strand
TGTATAAAATGATCATGCAAGGCTTGCATGGCCTTTTTATAGTGTATGAAATGACCATGCAAGGCCTGCACAGCCTTTTCATAGTGTATGAAATGATCATGCGCCCCCCCCCCGATGGGTCGGGCATCGATGGATGGGGCGAATGATTATTCGCTACCCGGGGTTTCGCCCCGGGCTATCGTCCGGCGCCCCTACAGGGCGCCCCATCCCAATGTGCCCGGATCCATGATCAATGATTACCCCGAAGACACGGGGCAGCATGGCACCGCCCTACCATTAATCATTGATCATTAATAATTGACCATCTAACCCCATGACAGGCCTGTCCATCCTTCAAATGAGCCCTTAGCAATTCGTCTACCTTTGGCCGCAAGATTTATTTACAACTAATCCGAGAAACATCAAAAAAGAATCGTATGAAGAAGTATTGTATCGCATTGGCGGCCTCGCTGATCCTTGCCCTGGGCGGGGAGAAGGCCGCGGCCTGCACCGACTTGATTGTGGGCAAGAAGGCATCCGTAGACGGATCGGTGATTATTAGTTATGCGGCTGACTCGCACACGCTTTACGGCGTGATGTATCGCTGGCCCGCGGCGACGCACCCCAAGGGCGCCATGCTCGACGTGGTGGAGTGGGACACAGGCAAGCCGCTCGGGCGCATCCCGCAGGTGGAACGCACCTACTCCGTGGTGGGCAACATGAATGAACACCAAGTGGCCATCACCGAAAGCACCTTCGGCGGACGCCCCGAGTTGATCGACTCCACCGGCGTGATGGACTATGGCAGCCTGATCTACATCGCCCTGCAACGCTCACGCTCAGCTCGCGAGGCCATCAAGGTGATGACCGATCTCGTAGCTGCGCACGGCTACCACAGCAGCGGCGAATCGTTCACGATAGCCGACAAGAATGAGGTTTGGATCATGGAAATGATCGGCAAGGGGCCGGGCAGCAAAGGCGCCGTGTGGGTGGCCATCCGCATCCCCGACGACTGCATCTCGGGGCACGCTAATCAGGCGCGCATCCACCACATCCCGTTTGCCGATAAGGAGAATTGCATGTACTCGCCTGACATCGTCTCCTTCGCTCGCGAAAAAGGGTACTTCAAAGGCGCGGACAAGGATTTTAGCTTCGTCAACGCGTACTGCCCTTACGATTTTGGCAACCTGCGCGCCTGCGAAGCCCGCGTGTGGGCCTTCTTCCACAAGTTCTGCCCGGACATGGATAAGTATGAGACGCTCGTGCGCGGCGACGCGTCGAAGGAGCCGATGCCGCTCTACGTGCGCCCCTCGCGCAAGCTCTCCGTGCAAGACGTGCAGAACGCCATGCGCGACCATTTCGAGGGCACAAGCATGGACATGACGAAGGAAGCCGGTGCGGGACCCTACAAAGTGCCCTACCGCTGGCGCCCGATGAACTTCACCGTAGACGGGCAGAAGTACCTGCACGAACGCGCCATCGCGACGCAGCAGACGGGCTTCGTGATCGTGCCACAGATGCGCAATTGGCTGCCGGACGAGATCGGCGGCATTCTCTGGTTTGGTGTAGACGACGCCAACACGGCCGTCTTCAATCCTGTTTACTCCTCCACGTTGGCCGTGCCCGAGTGCTACCGCGAGGGCAATGGCGACCTGCTGACCTTCTCGTGGACGTCGGCTTTCTGGATCCACAACTGGGTGGCCAACATGGCGTACCACAAATACAACTTCATGATTAAGGACATCCGCAAGGTGCAGTCGGAGCTCGAGAATGGCTATCGTGACCGCATCCCGGCCATCGATAAGGCCGCGCTGACGCTCCATGAGAAGAGCCCGGAGGAGGCGCGCCGCTTCCTGACGTGGTTCAGCACCACCACGGCCGAGTCGGCCACGACGCGTTGGAAGCAGCTCGGCGAATACCTCTTGGTGAAATACATCGACGGCAACGTGAAGAAGGAGGAGAACGGCCACTTCAAGCGTAATCCGTACGGCTTGCCTGCCGCGCCAGATTGGCCCGGCTACGACGAGGAGTATTACCGCAACCTCGTGAAGGAAGGCGGCGAAAACCTTAAAGCGGAATAATCGAGAGAGAGACGATCGTCTGAAAAAAGAAGAAGGCGAGATCCCCCACAGGTTGGGGAGGTCTCGCCTTCGGTGCGTTTGGGGGCGATTGCCGGTGGAATCAAACCATCACCAACGGCTTTACTATTTCAATGCGCATGCCCAGCGCGCTAATCATATGGTAAAACATGGCAGCGCTGGGAATGACCTCTCCGCGTTCTACGCTCGATATATAAGACTTGCTGGAATGCAGACGCCTCGCCAATTCCGCTTGCGTCACCTTGGCCTCCTTTCGTGCATCTGAGAGCAACTGCCCGGTATAAAACGCAAACGCCTCCTCATCAAACTTCGCTCGCTCCGGTGTACCCGGCTTGCCGAACTCCTGTTCGATCTCTTTACTGATGCTGGTTAGCATGTTACACCTTAAACGCCGACTTACACCAGGGGACAAGCCCGCAGGCATCGCATTTGGGTTTACGAGCCATGCAGACGTAGCGGCCGTGCAGGATGAGCCAGTGGTGAGCTTTGTGGATGAGCGCCTCGGGGATGTGTCGGACCAGCTCCTTCTCAGTGGCCAGCGGCGTGCGACTGTTCGTGGTCAGGCCGATGCGGTTGGCCACGCGGAAGACGTGTGTGTCGACGGCCATGCGCGGCTGGTGGAAGACGACGGAGGTGACCACGTTGGCCGTCTTGCGCCCCACGCCGGGCAGCTTCATCAGCTCCTCGACGCTATCGGGGACGTGCCCCCCGAAGTCGTCTCTGAGCATGCGCGCGGCACCGACTAAGTGGCGGGCTTTGTTGTTGGGGTAAGAGACGCTGCGGATGTACTCGAAGATGGCTTCGGGTGTGGCTTCAGCCATCACTTCGGCCGTCGGGTAGGCCTCGAAGAGCGACGGTGTGACGAGATTCACGCGCTTGTCGGTGCATTGCGCGGAGAGGATCACGGCGACGAGCAGCTGAAAGGGATCCGTGTAGTGCAGCTCGGTTTCGGCCACGGGCATGTGCTCCTCAAACCACGCGATGACGCCCTGGTAGCGTTCTTTCTTCGTCATGTCCGTAGGGGGGTCACTGAGCGGCAGCGAACTGGCGGAGGAAGCGGAGGTCGTTCTCGAAGAAGAGGCGGATGTCGTTGATGCGATACTTGAGCATGGCAATGCGCTCGATGCCCATGCCGAGCGCGAAGCCGGAGTGCGTATGGCTATCGATGCCGCAATTCTCGAGCACGTTCGGATCGACCATACCGCAGCCGAGGATCTCTACCCAGCCCGTGTGTTTGCAGATGTTGCATCCCTTGCCACCGCAGATGTGGCAGGTGATGTCCATCTCGGCCGAGGGTTCGGTGAAGGGGAAGTAGGAGGGGCGTAGGCGGATGTTCGTCCCCTCGCCGAAGAGTTCGCGGGCGAAGTAGAGGAGCACCTGCTTGAGGTCGGCGAAGGAGACTTGGCGGTCGACGTAGAGGGCTTCGACTTGGTGGAAGAAGCAGTGGGCGCGGGCGGAGACGGCCTCGTTGCGGTAGACGCGGCCGGGGCAGATGATGCGCACGGGCGGCTGCTGACGCTCCATGACGCGCACCTGCACGGAGGAGGTGTGGGTGCGGAGCAACACGTCGGGGTCGTGCTGGATGAAGAAGGTGTCTTGCATGTCGCGCGCGGGGTGATCCTCGGCGAAGTTGAGGGCGGAGAAGACGTGCCAGTCGTCTTCCACCTCAGGTCCTTCGGCGATGCTGAAACCGAGCCTTCCGAAGATGTCGCAGATCTCTTTTTTGATCATCGAGAGCGGATGGCGTGTGCCGAGGGCGATGGGGTAAGCCGTGCGCGTGAGGTCGATGGTGTCGGCTTCGGTGGCAGTGTTTTCGAAGCGTGCCTTGAGCTCGTTGATCTTGTTTTGGGTTGCATCCTTGAGCTCGTTGAGGCGTTTGCCCACCTCGCGTTTGCTATCGGCGGCCACGCTGCGGAAGTCGCTCATCAGGGCGTTGATCTCTCCCTTTTTACTCAGGTATTTGATGCGCAATGCCTCTAATTCCTCGGCATTGTCGGCTTTGAGGTTTTCCACCTCTGCAAGCAGTGCTTTGATTCGTTCGATCATGATTTATTTAGATGTAGGGGCAGATCGATGTGTCTGCCCGGTGATTTATGTCCGTGATTTTCATTTTGCCATCAGCCGGAACTGCCTTGGCGTCTTGCCCGTGGCCCGTTTGAAGTATTGGGCGAAGAAGGATGCGTTGGGGAAATTTAGCTCGGCCGAGATCTGCTGCACCGTCTGTGGCGAGGTCAGGAGCATGCGTTTGATGTGGCGGATGACGAACTCGTCGATCCACTCCGCGGCCGTCTTCTGTGAAACTACCTTGATGAGGCTGGCCAAATATTTCGGCGAGAGGCAGAGTTTCCGGGCATAGAACTCCACACGGCGCTCGCGCATGTAGTTGTCTGAAAGGAGGCGGATGAAGCGGTGGAAGACGCGGTCTCGGTGTGTGTTGGGGCGATCTTTAATGCGTTTGCCCTTTTGGTAGATGGCGGCCACTTCGCAACCGAGCACCATCATCAGTTGGCGCGTAACCTCGATGCGGTAAGGGAAATGCTTGCGGGAGTAGCTCAGGCGGATGTAGTCGAAGCAGGTCATAAGGATGTTGCGCTCCATGGGGCGGATGGCGATGCAAGGCGTTTCGCGGATAAGGAGATAGAGCTCCGACATGGATTTGATGGGCAGGTTGCGAACCGTGCCGATGTCGCCGGCCAGCACCCAGCAGTCTAAGTCGGGGCTGCGGAAGGAGATTTGCACCAAGGTGTTGGGGAAGATGATGCACATGTCGCCGGTCTTGATGTCGAACTCCCGTTCGTCGAGCCTAAGCAGGAAGCTCCCCCTGTTGCAGAGGGCGATGCAACCGGATTTCATCAGGGCCGGCATCTCATCGATGTTCAGCGTGTTGCTCTCATTGCCCTTGAAGTGAAACAGTTTAAGCAGCATTTCTTGTTCCGACGCTTCTGGGTCGTTGACGAAATTGTGGATGTTCAAATTGTTTGCTTCCATTCTGAAAAAATCCTTTCCTAAGTGTGGCGACAAAAGTAAAACGCTCGCCCTCTTCTCAAAGTGCCAAAAAGAGGGTTGGTTGGGAGGGGGCGGCGCCATCTATACATATATAATACGTATACCTCCTCTCACGGGAAACGCCGCAGCATCCCACACTGCCTGCACAATTAATTCAGCCTCTCCCAGGTTATTTTCTGGAGATTGAGCAAGCATCAAAAAGTCCGTTTTGCTCGTTGCTCAAGTTGAGCAAGCATCAAAAAGTTCGTTTTACTCGTTGCTCAGGCTGAGCAAGCGCCAAAAAGTTCGTTTTACTCGTTGCTCAAGCTGAGCAAGCATCAAAAAGTTCGTTTTGCTCGTTGCTCAAGTTGAGCAAGCATCAAAAAGTTCGTTTTACTCGTTGCTCAGGCTGAGCAAGCGCCAAAAAGTTCGTTTTACTCGTTGCTCAAGCTGAGCAAGCATCAAAAAGTTCGTTTTGCTCGTTGCTCAAGTTGAGCAAGCATCAAAAAGTTCGTTTTACTCGTTGCTCAGGTTGAGCAAGCGCCAAAAAGTTCGTTTTACTCGTTGCTCAAGTTGAGCAAGCGCCAAAAAGTCCGTTTTGCTCGTTGCTCAGGTTGAGCAAGCGCCAAAAAGTCCGTTTTACTCGTTGCTCAGGCTGAGCAAGCGCCAAAAAGTCCGTTTTATCACTTGCTCAAGTTGAGCAAGCGCCCCCGCCATTCCCGACGCTGTGTGCAATTCATTTCTGCTCGACTACAAATCACGGAACAAGGCTAAGCACCGTCGCGATGATCTATTTTGAAATGCGATGAGGCTTTTGATCGGGGGATATCCTATGTCAGTAGAGTTTACATCAGGACGGGCTGCACCTACGAGTTTGGCTTTTATAATCAGGAGGATATAGATTTTTAAGATTTACTCTTCGGTTTACCCGATTCGAGCTGCAAGGGGTAATAGGTGTCCCTTTGCAGTGTTGAATTTTATAAACCCCAAAAGACATGAATCATTCCCTTCCTCTTATTCTAACGACTGCTACAGCAATTGCTGTCATGCCGTCGCACGCGCAGACACCGAAGCTGGGTGTCAACACTACGCAAGAAGTCGTCGATGCTATGACGCTCGATGAGAAACTCGACCTCCTAATTGGCACAGGTGGCAACGTAGCAACGAATGCAACAGCAACTATCGGCAGCTCGTCTGAGCTTGTCCCGGGGGCGGCAGGGCAACTGAACCCCATTCCGCGATTAGGCATTCCGGCTACTGTATTGGCCGATGGGCCGGCGGGATTACGCATCAAACCGACCCGAGATGGCATGGACAAGACATTCTATTGTACCCACTTCCCGATCGGGACGGTGATGAGCTCGACATGGAACACCGCCTTAGTGCACTCCGTCGGCGAGGCTATGGGCGACGAGGTGAAGCACTACGGCGTGGATGTGCTGCTGGCGCCAGGCGTCAACATCCACAGAAACCCACTGAACGGACGCAATTTTGAGTACTACAGCGAAGACCCCCTGCTCGCTGGTAAGATCTGCGCCGCAATGGTGAATGGCGTGCAGAGCAACGGCGTAGGCACCTCGGTCAAGCATTTTGCGCTGAACAATCAGGAGACGAATCGCACAAGCAACAATGTGATCGGATCGCCACGGACATTCCGCGAGATCTACCTGAAGCCCTTCGAAATCACCGTGAAAGAATCGCAGCCGTGGACGATCATGACGGCGTATAACAAGATTAACGGAACGATGAGTAGTGAACGCTGCGACCTCATCACCGAGATTCTGCGGCGCGAATGGGGATTCAAAGGGATGGTGATGACGGACTGGTACGGCGGACAGCACGCTACGTGGCAGATGGAGGCTGGCAACGATCTGCTGATGCCAGGTAAAGCGGCACAGCGCAACGAAATCCGCACCGCTGTGCTGAACGGACGCCTGTCGATGGACATCATCGATCGGAACGTGAAGCACATCTTGGAGTACATCCTCAAGACGCCGCGGTATAAGGGCTATGTGGCTGACAATGCACCCGACCTGAAGGCACATGCCACAGTGACGCGCAATGCGGCCACGGAGGGCATGGTGCTGCTGAAGAATGTAAAGGGCACGTTGCCACTGAATAGCCATGTGAAAAAGCTGGCCGTGTTCGGGCGCACATCGTACGACTTTATAGCCGGTGGCACGGGCTCAGGCGATGTGAATCATGCTTACGTGGTGAACCTGATCGACGGCTTGCAGGGAGCGGGGTTCCAAATCGATGCTGAGCTGAAGGCAGCCTACGAGAAATACATCCCTGAGGCCAAGGAGAAACTGCCCAAGTCGACGAGTAAATACGCGGCCTTTCTGCCCAAGCATCTGATACCCGAAATGCCTATGAACGGCATTGACTTGCCTGCCTTAGCGCGCAACAACGATGCCGCTGTAATCACCATCGGTAAGACCTCCGGCGAGTTTGCTGACCGCTACATCAGCGACAACTTCAACCTGACCGACAACGAAAAGGCGATGCTGAAGGCCGTGAGCGCCGTCTTCCACAAGGCGGGAAAGCGGGTGATCGTGATCTTGAACGTGTGCGGCGTGATAGAGACGAAAAGCTGGATGGACAATGCCGACGCTGTGCTTGTGGCGTGGCTGCCAGGGCAGGAAGGCGGCAACTCAGTGGCCGACATCCTCATCGGCAAGGAGAATCCCTCCGGCCGCCTACCTATGACGTGGCCAGTGAGCTACAACGATGTGCCGTCGAAGGCAGACTTCCCCTATCCCGACGAGATCAGCGATGAACAGCTGACAAAGGCTCTGGAAGGCTTCACGGACAAACGCACAGAGGGTGAGCGCAAGAATTTCGACTACACGGAGTATAACGACGGCATCTACGTGGGCTATCGCCACTACACCACGCGCCATGTACCGGTATCGTTCCCCTTCGGTTATGGCATGAGCTACACCACATTTAAGTATGGCAAACCGGTGGTTACGAAAGACGCCACGGGCAACCTGAACGTGAAGGTGGATGTGAAGAATGCAGGCCAGAAGGCTGGTAAAGAAGTGGTGCAGGTCTACGTGGCTGCACCGGGTAAAGACATGCCTAAGCCGGCACGCGAGCTGAAGGGCTTTGCCAAGACGAAGCTGCTGAAGCCCGGTGAGGGTGAGACGGTGGAAATACAGATCCCCTACGAGAATCTGGCCTCGTTTAATGAGGCGGATAGCCGCTGGCAGGTGGAAGCAGGCGACTACACCGTGATGGTGGCTACGGACGCTGCTGATGCCCGGCCGCTCACGTCCGTAGTGACGCTTGAGGGCAAGGTGACGGAAACGGTGCGCCCCTCACTGATGAAAGAACAGAAGTAATAACCCACATAAACACACGACGAATCATGAAAGTCAATCCCCTCTCCGTACTATCCTTTGCGGCTGCCCTGTTGCTCCCAGCCGCCACCGAGGCTCAGGATAAACCGACGAAAGACTCGGTGCCTGAAACAAAAGAGGTGAAGAACCGCAACGTGATGCTGAACGCCTCGAGCGACAACCAGCCGCGGCAGATCTCCATCGGTCTGCCGGCCAGCCTCTCGGCCACGATCTACGAAGACGGCCTGCCCGTATCCTACAGCATCTGGCCCTGCCTGCCCTACCTCTACTGGACGGGCACAGCACAACACGGCAGCATGGGCCTCATGTCGCTCGGTGAGAGCGCCATCACCAACGGCGCCGTGAACTACACCGTGCTCTCAAACACCCGCACAGGCGGCGATCGCTTTGAGGGGCATGTGAACTACACGACGAACATCTACAACAAGCAGACCTTCGACCTCTCAATGGCCTCGCCCCTCGGCGAGGGGTGGAGCCTATCCCTGGGGGCGTATGTCAACTTGGATCCGGGATCGAACCGGCTGGCGGATGTGCAGTATGCGAGTGATATGAAGATCATCAAGGCGGCTCTCTCGAAAGTATGGGACGAGGGACGAAGTCGCCTGAACCTGTTTTACCGTTATGCCTACAACCAAAACTTGGGCGATGCCTATGGGCCGTTCATCTACGTGGGTGACGGGAGCGTGGAGGAGTATAATGGCTTCCGGCTGGGGCATGATGGTTTCTTGCCGGCGAATGGCTTCCTGACGTATCGCGACGTGATGACGGGCGAGGAAAAGACCATCGATCGCAAGCGGGCTACGCACGCCATGAGCAACAGCTTCACGATGAACTTTAAGCATGCCTTCACCAATGGCATGAAGCTGGACATCACCTCGAAGTACAACTACTCCAACGCCAACTACACTTCTATGGCGCTGGCTGGCGTGGGGAAGGCCGCAGCGACCTCGGGCTACACCTATGCTTACGATTATAACGGCCACCGCGCAGGTGAGGTCTTCACCGGCTATTACAACAGCCGCTACGCCCTGATCGATATGGGCTTCGAGCGCGACTGGCTGACGAAAGCTGAGCTGAAGGGCCGGAGCAGCAACATGGCGCACAGCTGGCGCACGGGCGCTGACCTCTTCTGGAATCGCCAAGGGATACGCGCCAATACGGGCGTCTTTGCCCACACCGTGGAGCCTGATCCGGCTTGGCTGAAGCACAACGGCAGCCAGCAATTTGCGGCCAACACCGGCGGTGAGTTTTACGACACCCATGAGACGAAGTTCGCCCTCTATGCCAGCGACGACTGGCAGGCCAGCTCGCGCCTATGGCTTTCGGCTGGGCTGAGGGCTGAGTTGTATTCGTTAGGGGGGCACAATGCGATGGCTTACCTCAACGCCACGGATCGCACACCGACTTACCCGGAGAATGTGCGCAAGGTGAACTACAGCGTCAACAAGGGGCGCATGACGGACTTCAGCAAGTCGTGGGTCAACCCGGCAGGTACGATCAGCGGGCGCTTCACCCTGGCTCAGGGCTTCGGCCTCCTGGGCGAGTATGTCTACGCCATGCAGCACCCGAACTCGCAAGACTTCGCCGGACCTTACATGCCCATCCTCGACGATGTCAACATCCACCTCGGGCGCGCGGGCATCTTCTACAACACGCCGTGGATGAAGCTCGTCTCGCAGGTCTCCGTCATCAGCCAGAGCAATTACAAGAGCCGCACACAGTTTACTAACCCCAACAATGCCTCAGACGTGGTGACGATACCGATCACTTACGATGTCGAGACGATGGGGTGGACTACGGACATTGTCCTCACGCCCTTTCGGGGATTCACCTTCCACGGCCTGCTGACGCTGCAAGCGCCGAAGTACAAGGACTTCAACATCGATGTGCACTTCTCCGATGGCTCCTCGAAGGCGTACAACTTCACGGACAAGACCACCACAGGCGTGAGCAAGACCATCATCGAGCTCGACCCGAGTTACTCCTTCAATAAGTTCCGCCTCTGGGCCAGCTTCCGCTATCAGAGCAAGCAGTACATCAATAAGACGAACACGCTCTACTTCAACGGCCGCTGGGAGACCTTCGGCGGTGTGGACTACCAGTTCAACAAGCACCTCAGCCTCTCGGCCAACGTGATCAACTTCTTCAACCAGAAGGGCTGCTCAGGCTCCATCGGTGCGGCTGACCTGCTGGAGGATGTGTCGGCTTATAAGAATTATGTGATGGCCGGGTCGTACATCCGCCCCTTCACGGTGGAGTTTGTGGCGCGACTGAATTTCTGAGCCCCCTCCGCTATAAGCCATCATCCAGCGAGGGGGAGCGGAGGGGGGTGCGTGTCAAAACAGGTGGCATCGACTTGGGAAAGCTGTTTCGCAGATGGGGTGCCTTAAGATTTTCTGAGCAAAAGAGCTTCCCCGAGTTGAAAGGCTCCGTTTTCTCAGCAAATGGGGCTTCCCCCAAGTTGAAAGGCTCCGTTTTCTCAGCAAAAGGGGCTTTCCCGAGGTGAAAGGCTTCATTTTCTCAGCAAAAGGGGCTTCCCCGAGGTGAAAGGCTCCGTTTTCTCAGCAAAAGGGGTTTCCCCAAGTTGAAAGGCTCCGTTTTCTCAGCAAAAGGGGCTTCCCCGAGTTGAAAGACTTCATTTTCTCAGAAAATGGGCTTTTCCGAGGTGAAATGCTTCATTTTCTTAGCAAATGGGCTTTCCCGAGTTGAAATGCTCTTTTTCTCAGCAAATGGACTTTTGCCCTCATAGGGGCAACCTCTGTAGCTACCCGCTTTTTGACACACCACCCCTCCCCCATCCCCCAATCCCTCGCAAACCATTTCCATACGAGACTATAATTATCAACAAGGCGGGTGGACACATCGATCCACCCCTACAAAACAGGCGGACACATCGATCCGCCCCAACCCTAACTACTCAAAAAGAAAAATAGAATCATGAAGAAGCTGTTCCTATCTACCCTCACCCTGCTGCTCGTTGCAGGGACCCATGTAGCCCAAACACCCGTCCGCGTGAAGACTGCTGACGGCATATTGGAGGGCGTAAACGAATCCGGAGTGAAAGTCTTCAAAGGCGTCCCCTTCGCAGCCCCCCCGGTGGGCGATCTGCGCTGGCGTGCACCGCAACCGGTGAAGCCATGGGAGGGCGTGCGTAAAGCCGACGACTTCGGCCCCAACCCCATGCAGGAGCCCGTGTTTGGCGACATGAACTTCGGAACCACCAAGATGAGCGAAGACTGCCTCTACCTTAACATCTGGACTCCCGCACAGACAATGAACGAGGCCCTGCCCGTGCTCATCTACTTCAACGGCGGCGGCCTGATGGCTGGCAGCGGCAGCGAGCCGCGCTATGCCGGCCTCACCCTAGCGCGCAAAGGCATCATCGCCATCACGGCCAACTATCGCGAGGGCATCTTCGGCTTCTATGCCCACCCCGAGCTCTCCAAAGAGGCCAGCTACAAAGGCTCAGGCAACTACGGATTTTTAGACCAAGTGGCGGCCATCACATGGGTCAAAAACAACATTCGCGCCTTCGGGGGCGACCCATCGCGCATCACCATCGTGGGCGAGTCTGCCGGATCCATGTCCGTCTGCACCTTGATGGCCTCGCCCCTCTGCCGCGGACTCTTCGCCCAGGCTATGGGCTCCAGCGGATCCACAATAGGCTATAAACCCGTGGCCACACTCCGCGAAGCCGAAAAAGCAGGCGAAGAGCATATGCGCACCATGAAGTGCAAGACGCTGAAAGAGCTCCGCGCCCTGCCAGCCGACGAGCTGATGAAGCGCGCCAACGTAAAGACCAACCCCATGTATAACATCGACGGCTACTTCCTGACCGAGCAGCCGATCGAGACCTACCGCAAGGGGGAGCAGATGCACATCCCACTATTGGTCGGAGGCAACTCAAACGAGATGGTCCCCGCCTTCATTCTGCGCGGCAAGCCAGCCACAGTGGCCAACGTCAAGGAGGTGGCCAAGGAGCTCTTTGGCGAACATACCGACCGCGTGCTCGAGCTCTATGGCATCCGCACCGACGCCGATGTGATGGGCGAGCCAGGTATCGCGCTGGCTTCTGACATGTTCATCGGCTTCAGTACCTGGCGCTGGTGGAAGATGCACACACTGACCGGCACACAACCCGTCTATCGCTACAACTACTGCCACCCGCGCCCCGACCTTTTGCTGAAGGACAAAGTGGCCGGCCTGGCTGGCGGCGTGCAAGACAAGAAGGACGATGCACCCGCCACGCCCAAGCTCAAGGGCGCCATCCACTCTGCCGACATAGAGTACGCTATGGGCAACCTGCCCACCAACCGCCTCTACGACTGGCAGCCGGAGGATTATGTCGTCTCCGACCAATTCATCCACTACTACGCCAACTTCGTCAAGACGGGCAACCCGAACGGACTGGGCCTCATAGAGTGGCATCCTACGAACGGGCAAGCCGTCGCCCCCGTGCTGCAACTCGATGTCAATAGCTACGAGAAGGCCGACCCGGCGCTCGAACAGCGGTATGGATTCTTGGAGAGCCTGTTCACGTTTTAAGGGGGGAGGAACCAAACCATGATGAAATGGATAGCCCTGCCGACGGCTGCACTGCTGCTCTGCTCCGGTGCAGCCTCGGCCCAGAGCCACTACACAGCCGCACAGCAAAAAGACTGGATGCAGAAGGCCGAGGCTTGCAAACCCGCCCTAAAGACGACGGTGCATCACCCGGTCCAAGAGGTCGAGATTGTGCCAGACAAGGCCGCCTTTCAAGGCTACAAAGCGGTGAAGGCGGGCAACATCGCCGACCTGTATACCCAGTCGTTCAAAAAGAAGAAGAGCGTCGTCGTAGACTTCGGCGAGCACCTCGTGGGCACCGTGCGATTCAAACTGCGCGACATACAGGGCATGCAAGACGCCGTGTTGCGCTTCAAGGTCATGTTCGGAGAGGTGCCCAGCGATTTGGCCTTGCCCATAGAGCCTTACACCGGCAGCCTGAGCCGCGGATGGTTGCAAGACTTCATTTGCGACGTCAGTTACGAAGGCACCTTCACCTTCAACCGCCGCATCACCGGGCGATACATGAAGATCGAAGCCGTGGGGACAAGCATCTACAGCGACTTCTGCTTCGACAGCATCACCTTCGAGGCCACCACCTCGGCCGGCGAGTCCAAAGTCCGTCTGGCACCCACCGTGCCGCAAATCTTCCGCGACATCGTGCGCGTCTCTGAAAACACCCTCCGCAGCAGCATGCAAGGCGTGTTTGAAGACGGACCCAAACGCGATCAACGCCTCTGGTTGGGCGACCTCTATCTGCAAGCGCTGGCTAACACAGCCTCTTTTCAAGCCTACGATATGACGAAGCGATGCCTCTATCTGGCAGCCGGGTTGGCCAATCCGCAGAACGGATTGCTCTATTCCAACCTGGTGGAATATCCCACGCCACATGCGCAGCAAACCTTCTTTGTCGATTATGCCTTGTCTTACGTCTTGACTTTAGATGATTACCTGAACGCCACCGGCGATGTGGCTACAGCTACTGACCTGTGGCCCGTAGCCAAACGTCAGGTGGAGGCCGTGCTGGAAGAGGCCGTAGATGGCAACCATCTCTATAGCAACACAGGCTATCAATTCCGGGGCATGCCCTTCTCCATCATCTTCTTCGACTGGGCGCCCACCACGCTCGACACCCACGCAGCCATTCAAGCCTACACGCCTTACGTCATCGATCGCCTCTGCCACATCGCACACCGAATAGGCAAAGCGGCCGAGGTGAAAGACCTCCCGGCCAAGGCCGCACTGATGCGTAAGGCTGGCCGCAAAGCCTATTGGGACGCCCGGCGGCAGATCGTCGTCAGCGGAGAGGGCAGGCAGCAGTCATACACGGCCACCTCATGGGCTGTACTGGGCGACCTGCTGTCGAAGGCCGAAGCGCAACGCGCCATCCGCAACGTGATGAAAAGCCCCGACGCCATTGCGCCCGGTACGCCTTACGCTAACCACTTCCTTGTGGCGGCCATGCTGCATTGCGGAATGCACCACGAGGCGCGCGACTATGTGGCCCACTATTGGGGCGGCATGGTAAAGCTCGGAGCCGACACCTTCTGGGAATATTACGTGCCGGAGAATCAACTGTTCTCATCCTACAACGGCTACACCCTCCTGAACAGCTACTGCCACGCATGGAGCTGCACACCGGTTTACTTCATCGTCAACTACCCCGAAATCTTCCAGAAATGAAACGACTTATCACCCTATGGCTATGCTCCGCAGCGGCCCTATTTCCCGCAGCCCTTGCAGGGCAATCTCAAGCGAAGCAACCCTTTGAGCTCATCACGCAGAAAGGCGGAAAGACACTGGGCTACTCCCCCACCTCGGGGGTGAAGATCCTCACCGTAGATGGGCTGAAGTTCAAAGACCTCAACCGCAATGGGCGGTTAGATGCCTACGAAGACTGGCGCCATCCGCGATGCCCGCACGGCTAAGTATGGCCGGCACAACAAGAAGTGACACCTCAGCACGTCCCCCGGGGTAACCGCCACCCATTACCCCTATACGTGTCCATCATACAAGTATGTATACCCACCGTATACATACTTGTATGATCAAAGCATACATACTTGTATACCACAACCATACAGGCATGTATATCTTCAGTATACATACTTGTATACCGTCTGCATACATCTATGTATAGAGCTCCTTGCTAATGGTACACCCACACCCAGAGAGTCAAATGATCGTGATCGACTCTCGGGTTATCACACAGGGCTCCTTGAGCATCCTTTGCGAGCTGGAGGTGCCCTGCGTCGTCAGCATCAATGCATAGGGGCCGGGCGGTAGGGTACTGGGGATGGTGATCAGGAGGCGCGAGGGATTGTTGAGGGCGATGTCGGTCGGATCGAGGCGTACGATGGTGCCTGTCTCCGCATGCCGGAAGGCAATGCCCACGGCGGGGGCGGAGCCAACAATCTTGAGGTACGACCCGCGCAACTCGGCTACATGCCCGCGGGTGAGCGAGCCGTCCGTGCGACCTGTGGTGAGGTCCTTGACGGAGTGGATGGCGCGGGGCGGGGGGAGCTGGTTGACGAGCTCCACATGCGCCCCTTCGGCGGCGCGGCGTAGCAGGGCGCTGGGGCGGACGGCGATGCGGACACGATGGCGCTGCTCGTCCCACGCATCGCCCCGGAAGCTGCCCCGCACCGTGGGCCGCATGTTGACGAGGCCCGTGTTTACGCTGTATCCATCGGCCACACGTTCAGCAGCCTTGCGGCAGTAGCGCTGAATGATGTCCACCACCGTTTCGGGCTGGAACTCCATGCCATCTTCTTTCAGTTCGTTCACGATGTCGATCATGTTCAGGCTGCCATACGTTTTGACCACAGCCGTATAGTCGCCCGAGGCGCTCTTCAGGGAGGTAGGCTTAAGCCATGCTTTGATGATTCCCATAGTTGTAATTGAGGGGTTAAGGGGTGATGGGGGCGGCGCCTGGGTTGTCAGCCCGGGGATCATCCCCCGATTCTTGGATATAGAAATCGGCCACGGTGCGGGCAAACGCTTTCTCAGAGATCAAGGCGTTGCGGCGCATGCGCAGCCGGTAGTTGTAGACGGTCTGGGGCGAGTAATGCAGGAAGTGCGCTATGGAGATGCTGTCCGTCATGCCGATGCTGACTAACGCGTAAATGCGCAGCTCGGGGGTGAGCGCATCGTGCGGAAGGGGCACGCGGCATTCGGGGCGCAGCAGGTTGTTGAGGCGGCTGATGAAGTCAGGGTGCGAGGCCAAAAAGCCCTTGTCGAACTGTTGATAGAAGGCTTGCAGATGCTTTTCCTTCTCGCCCGACTGTGCCAACCGCCTGGCAGCCTTGTCCGCCCGCCCGGCCACGAAGAGGTTGTAGACCGAGTTCTGGAAGCACTGCACGTCGTGGATGTATTGCGAAGCGAAGAGGTAGATGTCCATAAAGTGCGCATTGTGCTGGCTAATCTTAGCCCTCAGCTGCTCGTTGCTCGTCTCCATTTGAGTCAACATCTGGCGCTCGCGCTTGGCCTCTTCTTGCAGCGATTGGTTGGCCATACGCATGTCTTCCATACGGTGCTCAGTCCTGCGGCGACGCCTCCGCATGCCCCCAAGCAAGATGCAGACGGCAACGACCAAGGCCACCAGCAGCCCGATGGCGATCCGCATCCTCCTCCCCTCCTGCTCCAACCGCTGTTCGTAAGGGCGGATAATCAGGGTCTGCGCCGCGGCGACGTCTGGGCTGCGCCATCTGTCGTAGTAATGACCCGCATTGTCGGTGCAGAGCATGGCGTAGCGCGCGGCGCGGCGGCTGTTGTTGGCTATGTAAGGCGTGTTGAGCAAGGCCATCAACGACGAGGCCTCGCGGTTAGCCGAGAGGATGTCGTTCACGGCCGAGCAAGCCAGATAGTGGCAATAAGCCTCCTCATCGCCACCCGCCCGGCTGACCGTGGCAAGGGCATAAAGGAGCATAGCCGCCTGCACAGAGGGCTGCGGCGCCGTGGCCACATGGCGCAAGAGCGCGTCGCGGTCAGTCTGCTCCGTGATTAAGGCTTGATAATAGGCATACAACCAACCGTCGCGCGGTAGGTAGCCCCCATAACGGCTCCAGAGCTCGGCCATCTCGCGGCTGTATGCGGTGCCCCGTGTGCCGGCTGGCGGGTAGTTCAATCGTAGGTAAAACTCCAAGATGGTCACGGCCATCTTCGGCTGGCAACCCGCATCCATCTGGCGGATGTCACCCAGCTTCTCCAACAGGTTGTACGCCCTGAAAGTCTCCCCCCGGAAGATGCACGCCAACGCCAGATCGATCCGTGCCAATGTTGCCTCCGGCTCCATCTCGTTAGCCGTCGCAATGCTGTCACACAGCTGGGCATAATGGATAGCCGAATCCGTGTCAAACTTGAGGTACATCAAGTACAAATGCTTGGTATATCGGTAGATGTCGTCCACACTCATCACATCCGTAGCATGCGACTTGTAGGCCGTGATCTCACCCTCCCTCTCCGCAATCACCGATTGATAGACGGCCACAGCAGAATCGAGGCGTTTGAAATCCTTCTCAAGGTCAAAGGAGCCGGCATACAGCGGCCCTCCTATCGATAACACAAGGGCGAAGAGCGTGACAAATCGAATAAGCAGCATGGTTTACAAAGGGATCGTGGTGAGTTAGACTTACTTCTTGCCGTAAAATTGAAGGTATCGCATGAGACAGGCAAACCCCGCTCCCCCCCCCTACTCCACTCCATCCAAAAACCGCCTGATACCCTTGCGAATCGATTCCAGACCAAAGGCCTCAGGCCGGAGTGCACGGAGCGGCACCCACAGCAATTCCGACGCATCGTCGTGCGCCTCTGCTGGAGCATCATCCGCAGCCACGCGGCAACGGAAGAACAGATCGATCGTGGCCACCACGAAGCCCGAAAAGACATAACGGTTCGGGAGCGAGAAGAGGTAGTCCGCACGGACGACGCGCAGGCCCGTCTCCTCAGCCACCTCACGCGCCACACCCTCCTCGGCCGTCTCGCCGACATCGCAGAAGCCGCCCGGCAGGTCAAGTGTGCCACGTGCCGGATCGTGTGCACGGCGACAGACTAACAGCTCGTTGCGATCGTTCAGGATCAGCGCCGCCGTGGCCGCCGCGGGGTTGTAGTAATAGATGAAGCCGCACGCCGTGCAACGCATCGACTTCCCGTCGTGTGGCGCAAACGCGTCCGACCCGCAGCGCGGGCAGTGTCGGAAGTCGGCCAAGGGATGAGGGGTGGATGATGGGGTATACATAAGTGGCGCGAAGAAATCGAAAAACGGCGCACCGCCTCGCCCCACATCGGGTGCGGTGAATGACCGTTTCGGTGGAGGGATACGTATTATTGAGATTGTCGTACGGTCATTTGTATGGAGTCTATTGTTATGTGTCCGAATGTTCTTAACTTTATGTAGTTCAAACCCAA
>MIQB01000038.1 GCA_002890585.1 Tannerella sp. oral taxon 808 | reverse complement strand
CATGTCGCATGACGGGGCCGCTGGATCGAAAGTATCGCTGGCATGTCGCATGACGAGGCCGCTGGGTCGAGAGTGTTGCTGGCATGTCGCATGACGGGGCTGCTGGATCGTAAGTAACGTGAGTTTGATGTAAGAAATCCACTTCCCCAATGGCTTGCACCCCACTGCAAGGGAGTCCCATCCCTATATAAATGCATTGCCCCACATCGAACTCACGTTAACTACATAAATCAACCCCCGCCCAGCATGTACATGTGCTGAACGGGGGCTGATTCATATAGATAAGGAGAAGCCGGCGCGCGTGCACCTACCCTCGCGAATGGAAGCGCCGCTCGTATTCCTCCATCAGCGAATCGCGGAAGGAGGGGTGGGCGATGGCGATGAGGCTCAGGGCACGTTCGCGTAGGGTCTTGGCCTTGAGGTGGGCAATGCCGTATTCGGTGACGACGTAATCTACATCGTTGCGCGAGGTGGTTACGGCTGCGCCGTGTGCGAGGAAGGGGACGATGCGCGAGACTGTCCCGTGAACCGCCGTGGAGGGCATGGCCATGATCGACTTGCCCCCGGGCGACATCGCCGCACCACGCACAAAGTCGACTTGCCCGCCGGTGCCGCTGAATTGCCGTAGCCCGATCGTCTCCGAGTTGACTTGCCCCTGTAGATCTATCTCAATGCATGAGTTGAGGCTCACCATGCGCTCGTTTTTCATGATTACGCAGGGGTTGTTCACGTAATCGACGGGGTAGAGCGCCACCTCGGGGCACGCGGCGGCGAACTCGTAGAGCCGCTGGCTGCCGAGAAGGAAGGTGGCCACGTGTTGGTTAGGGTGGAGCGTCTTGCGATGGCCGTTGATCACGCCGCGCTCGATGAGGTCGATCACACCGTCAGCAAACATCTCCGTGTGTAATCCTAAATCGTTTTTCTCGGTGAGGCAGTGGAGCACGGCGTCGGGGATGGCACCGATGCCGAGTTGCAGTGTAGACCCATCGTCGATCAGCTGCGCGCAGAGCCGGCCGATGGCTGCCTCCACCTCGCCAGCAGCGGCGGGTGGCGCCTCGGGTAGTGGCCGCGAGCAGGGCACGAGGTAGTCGAGCTCGGAGATGTGGATGGTGTTGTCGCCACCAATGCGCGGCATGCAGTCGTTCACCTCAGCGATGACGACGCGCGCTGCCTCGCAGGCCGCACGCACGTAGTCGCACGCTGGGCCGAAGCTGCAATAGCCCTCGTCGTCAGGTGGGGAGACTTGGATCACGGCCACGTCGACGGGCAGGAGTCCGCTGCGGAAGAAGTGGGGCACCTCGAAGAAGAAGCATGGCAGATAGTCGGCGCGATGGGCGGCTAAAGCCTCGCGTGCACCGGCGCTGACGAAGGCGGCGCAATGCCTGAAGTGGGGCGAGGCTTCCGGGGCTACGTAGTCGATTACGCCGGGGCGCAGCATGTGGAAGATTTCAATGTCGGCATAGGCTTCACGGTGCTTCATGAGTGCCTCGGGAATGACTTGCGGTATCCCAGCGCCTTGCGAGAAGACGAGCCTATCGCCACCTCGTATGGCCCGCACGGCTTCCTCGGCTTTCACCGTCCGTTTGGAGAGTAATTCGTTTCTATTCATATGTATTTTTCAGTGGTTTGTGCGCGTGGTAAAAGAAGATTTCGGGGGCGGGGGCAATGCCTCTCTCTTTGGTTGGGCTGATGAAGGGGGGGGCAAGGCTACAAGCCGCCCGATGCCGTTCCAAAGGTCCACATCAAGGAGCTTTTGGATTGCGGCTTCCTCAAAATCATGATCTATTGTTTATGTCAAAAAGTCAAGGAGAGGGGGAGAGATCGAGCTACCCGTCGGCGTCCGCACCCTTTATATCTAAAGTAATTCCACGGCCGCTTTCGCTGCTCGGTTCGTCTCGAAGCGAGTTGGCGAATATGATCCTCAATCGTCGCAGGTCGTGCAGAAAAGGGCAGAAACAGCAAGCACCCGGTACACTGACAGGCTGCACGCGCTCCACTCGACCTCCCGGCCGATCTCGGTCGCCCCTGTGTAGATGCTCCCCCATCTTCTTTCCTACCGCGATAGGCATTCCCGCCGCATGCTGCACGGGGGGAGGCTGCGCGTAAAAAAGAGGAGTGGGCGCCCAGGCGGCGACACGGGGTGGGCACGCGGCCCGATCTCTTCCCGTTCTCTCGACTTTTTCTTCTCACAGAGGGGGGGGAGAAGGGGGCGTGCTGTGTTCTACTCTGCCTGATTTCTCTCCCTCTTGGCTAAGGGGGAGGGGGGGGATTGAAGCAGGTAGGCGGAAGGCGTCTCTCTCTCTCTCGCCCTCTCCGTCCGTCTCTCTGTGTCCCGGCGGCATTACCCGCCGGCTCATCTTGTGCTGATTTATATGTCAAAACTCCCTGCTCGCTATTCCTCAAAACAGGAAATCAAAAACCGAGTCGGCAGGTCTTCTGACTTGTTCCCGATTCCGCGGGGCCTTCCCTTTTCACCGTCGTGCGAAAAAGTGACGCATGCAGAGCGGAATCGCATTTCTAAAGAACTTACAGCTGAGGACGCAGCCCCGGATTCTCACCGGGTTCCCTTTTCAATCCGACAATCCAGACTGTTGAGTGTCGAATCACCAACTCGGGGGCAAATGTAAAAAAATGGGCATGCGTGGTTTCAAAGCCATTTGGGTAAAGGAGCTGCGGAGCGGCCGATTGTCTGAGACTATTGGTTCCTTTTTTCCGTGGCGGCCGATAGGCAACCCGTGTCTGTGCGTCTCGGGTCGCTTTTCACTTCTCACCCGCAGACAAGGCGCAGGATCTCCTCCGGCGTGTCGACGAGGTGGTGAGCGCCGTTCTCCACAAGCTCCGTGCGCGGGCGGAAGCCCCACGTGACGCCGATGGAGACGAGTCCGGCGTTGGCAGCCGTCTGCATATCTACACCCGAATCGCCCGCGTAGAGCGTCTCAGCGGCCGGCAGCCCAGTGATCCGCAGGATGTCGCGCACCACTGTCGGGTCGGGTTTCGTGGGCACCCCCTCACGTTGCCCAAAGACGGCCGCAAAACGGATGTCGGGGAAGTAGGCGCGGATCAGCTTCTCCGTGGCGCGCTGATACTTGTTCGAGGCCACAGCCGGCGCGATGCCCGCGGCTTGCAAGCGGCTGAGTAGCTCCGGGATGCCCGGGTAAGGCCGCGTGTAGTCGGCGTTGTGGGCGTCGTAATACGTCAGGAAGGCGCTGCGGATGCGCCCGATGTTCTCCTGCGATCGCTCGCCCTCGGGCAGCGCGCGCTCGAAGAGCTTGTTGATGCCGTTGCCGACGAAATACTTGTAAGCCTCCACGGGGTGCGTCGGGAAACCAGCCTCAGTGAGGGCGTAATTGGTGCTGTGGGCCAGGTCGGCGATGGTGTTAAGGAGCGTCCCGTCCAGATCGAAAATGATGGAATGAATGGTTGTCATAGGGTTTTGAATGATGTATGTTGTTTTTGAAATGCGCGCAAATGTAGAAGGGTAGGGGGGAGTTCATGCGTCGAACTTACGTTGACGATCCCCCCCTCCCTCCCCGCCGCTGCGGAAGTATTTCATTTGTCACATGATAAACAAAGCACCCAGTAATGATGAAAATCCTCCTGATCCTCCTCAGCCTTATCGGCCCGACCGTGACACTGGCCCACCCCCAGGGCTGCGATTCTGTTACCTATAATATAAGGTATACCCCCACCCTTGGCAACGAACGCATGGACACCCTCCTCCCGCTGCTTGCGGGGCGCCGCGTGGCACTGGCCGTCAACCATACGTCCGTCGTGGGCAACAGCCACACCCATCTGCTCGACACGCTGCTGGCGCTTGGTGTCGATGTGCGTAAAGTCTTCACCCCCGAACACGGCTTCCGCGGGGCAGCCGACGCCGGCGCGCGTGTAGCCAACGGTCGCACCCCACGCGGCAGCATCCCCATCGTCTCCCTCTTCGGTCGCACGCTCCGCCCCACCGCCGCGCAGATGAGCGACATCGACGTCGTCGTTTTCGACATACAAGACGTCGGCACCCGCTTCTATACCTACATCAGCACCATGCACTACCTCATGGAAGCCTGCGCCACCCACGGCCGCGACTTCATCGTCCTCGATCGCCCCAACCCCAACGACTTCGTCGACGGCCCCATCCGCCAGCCCCGCTATAAATCGTTCGTTGGCATGCATCCCATCCCCATCCTGCACGGCCTCACCATCGGCGAGCTCGCCTGCATGATCAACGGTGAGGGGTGGCTTGCAGGTGGCGCGCAATGTCGGCTCACCGTCGTGCCCATGATCGGTTGGCAACATGGCGACACCTTCAGCTTGCCCGTCAAGCCCTCGCCCAACCTGCCCAACCAGCAGTCCGTGCGCCTCTACCCCTCGCTCTGCCTCTTCGAGGGCACCTGCATGAGCGTCGGACGTGGCACACCGTTCCCCTTCCAAGTCATCGGTTACCCCGCAGCGCGCGCCGGCCGCTTCACCTTCACCCCCACGCCCATCCCCGGCATGGACTCCGCTCCGCTCCATCGTGGTCGCTGCTGCTATGGCGACGATCTCCGCCAACTGCCCTTTGAGGGAGGCCTCACGCTCAGCTTTCTCCTCGATTTCTATGCCCGTATGGGTCACGACGCCCGCACCTTCTTCAGTCGTGCCGCCATGTTCGACCTGCTCGCTGGCACCTCCGAGCTCCGCCAGCAGATCACGGCCGGCCTCTCCGAGTCAGAGATCCGTGCCACCTGGCAGCCCGCCCTCGATCGTTATCGCCTTCTCCGCCGTAAGTACCTGATCTATCCGGAGAGGCAGGGGGAATGATTATGGGTCATCGCCCCTGCGCGTGCCTCCAGTGATCATTAATCATTGACAGTTAAGAATTGCCCCTTCAGGACAGCCCCCCCCCTCCTGCATTCCCAGGGCAACCGCATCGAATCAAAAACACCTGTCCGGGAAATCTCCGTAGGGGTACGGAGATCAAAAACACTCGTACTTGGGCTTTCTGTCGACCGACGGAGATCAAAAACACCAGTACTTGGGCTTTCTGTCGACCGACGGAGATCAAAAACACCTGTCCGAGAGATCTCCGTAGGGGTACGGAGATCAAAAACCGACGCGCAGGGACATTCCGCCGGCAGGCCGTAGGGGCGTATCGCATACGCCCTACGTGTACCCGGCAATCGGACAATCATTCGCACCTGTCGGCGCGTTTGGGCGGGCGTATGCGATACGCCCCTACAATTGGCGGAGATTAAAAACACTCGTACCCCAAGCTTACCGCCAATTTGATGCAGTCCTCCCCCCCCCTCCTGCATTTCCATTTTGAACAGAAGCCATATGTGAAGATGTATATCTTTGGGGGCTAAAAGAATAAAAGAATGATACCCTGAACACCTGATACGTGAAAAAAATGGAAGTAAATAGGCTGCGTGGAGATATACTTGGCTGTTCTTCCCCCTGAGGGGAGCAGCCCCTCCCCCCTTGCATAGAATGCAGATAGATTAATCACCGATAATACCAATCAATTAAAAACTGAAGTATGAAAAGGACGTTATTTATGCTGATGGCTCTGTTCCTCATGGGGATTGGAGCCGCAATGGCTCAGACGCAGGTGCAAGGCACCATCGTGGATGAGCAAGGCGAGGCCGTGATCGGCGCCTCGGTGTTGGTGAAGGGCACCAGCACGGGGACGGTGACGAACCTCGATGGACAATTCACGCTCTCGGCGCCGGCCAATGGCACGTTGGTCATCTCCTACGTAGGGATGCAGACGATGGAAGTGGCCGTGAGTCCGAAGATCCGCGTCATCCTCCGCTCAGATGCTGAGCTGCTGGACGAAGTGGTGGTGACTGGTTACGGTACGTTCAAGAAGAGCTCTTTCACCGGGTCAGCAGCCACGGTGAACACGGATAAGCTGAAGGATGTGCCTGTCACGAGCGTGTCAGATAAGCTGGCTGGCAACGTGGCCGGTGTGCAGATCAACTCTATATCTGGGCAGCCGGGTGCGACGGAGAGTATCCGCATCCGCGGTATGGGCTCCATCAATGCGGGCAACAACCCGCTGTATGTCATCGACGGTGTGCCGATGCTCTCGGGCGACATGTCTGGCTTCGACTATGCTGATGCCGGTACGAGCATCCTCTCTACGCTGAACAGCAGCGACATTGAGAACCTCACCGTAATTAAGGATGCCGCTGCCGCTTCGCTCTATGGGTCGCGCGCTGCCAACGGCGTAGTCGTGATCACTACGAAGAAGGGCAAGGCCGGCAAGACCTCGTTCAATGTGAAGGCTAACTGGGGATTCTCCAACATGGCCATAGACTATCGCCCGACACTCGATGGCGAAGCACGCCGCGAGATCCTTCACTTCGGCTTGCAGAACTATGCTAAGTATGAGGGAGGCAAGACGGATGCAGAAGCTAAGGCTTATGCGGATAAGTATATCGACACCTATGCTCCGAAGCCTTGGTCGGGCTGGGCGGACTGGCGCAAGCTGCTGCTCCGCACGGGTAAGTATCAGAACTACGACGTGAACGCGCAGGGCGGTAATGAGAAGACGAAGTTCTACACCTCCCTCTCCTACTCCAAGCAGGAAGGCATCTTCGAGAACTCCGACTTGGGTCGCATCACGGGGAGCGTGAACGTATCGCATCAAGCCAATGACAAATTGGTTATCGACGTCAGCACGCTCTTTGGCTATACCGATCAGAACTCCGTCAGCGAGGGCTTTAGCTTCTCCAACCCCATTATGGCCTTCTCGTCGATGGTCTCCCCGTCGTCTTATCCCTACAATAAAGACAACACGCTGGCTACCTACTTCCCCGCCATCGGTAATGACTGGGCTAACCCGCTGCGCGCCATCAAATACACTTGGAACAAGAACAAGCTGACACGCTCCTTCAACACCATCTCGGGTACATACACCATCACTAAGGGGCTGAAGCTAAAAGAACTGATTAGCTACGATTTCAACCAGAACGTCAGCTCGGCTTGGTGGGGACCGAAATCATTGGACGGACTCACGTCTAACGGTACATTCCAGAAATACATGATCAACATCTCCAAGCTCAACTCGCAGACGCAGTTGACTTACGATCGTGTGTTCGACCGTGTGCATAACCTGAGCGTTTTGTTAGGCTACGAGACGGAGGCTTATAAGAATGAGAATACTTACGTCAACGGAAGTAACTATGCAGACCTTGAGGATCCGAAACCGGAGGTCGAGAATGCTGCCACCACCACATCGTCGAGTGACATTAGCGAATACCGCATGCTGTCCTATCTCGGTCGTGTGGACTATAACTACGACTCCAAGTATTACGCCAGCGTAAGCTACCGCCGCGATGGTTCCTCGCGTTTGGCTAAGAAGAATCGTTGGGGCGACTTCTGGTCGGTGTCCGGATCGTGGCGCCTGACCAACGAACCCTTTATGGAGTCGATCCGCGAGAAGGTGACGGACACGAAGATCCGCGCCTCGTATGGTGTGAACGGTACGCAGCCTTGGCGTTACTACGACTATAAGCCCCTCTTCAGCTTCGGTTATAACTACGACGGCCAGGTGGGATCAGCTGAAACGACACCGGGCAATCCCAACCTGAAGTGGGAGAAGAACTACGCCTTCAATGTCGGTCTCGACTTGACCTTCTTCAATCGTTTCACCGCAACGGTGGAATGGTACACCCGCAAGACGCAGGACTTGCTCATCGAGCGCCCTATCTCTGGAACCATTGGGTTTGTGAACAGATACAATAAGGCTAACGAGTTGGTGAACATCGGTTCGATGCGCAACAGTGGAATTGAAGTAGAGCTGCGCTCTACCAACGTGCAGCATAAGGACTTCACATGGACCACCACCCTGACGTTGGCTCACAACAAGAACAAGATCTTGACGCTGGATGGAAAGCAGGATAAGATTACTAGTGGCCGCACCATTCATCGCATCGGTGAGCCTTATAACGCCTTCTTCACTTACGAATACGCCGGCGTAGACCCGAAGACGGGGAAAGAGCTATACTATAAGAATACGAAGGACGAACATGCCCGCGAGACGACTACGGACGTGACTAAGGCAGAGAGAACCATCGTCGGATATGCTGACCCGAAGGTGACTGGCGGTTTGACCAACACGCTGACCTGGAAGTTCATCGACTTGAACTTCACCTTCACCTACTCCTTCGGTGGCCACCTGTATGACGATGTGTATTGGCTGCACGCTAACGGTGGTGGTAGCGACCTCATGTATGGTGCTATCCCCTCCTACTACAAGAAAGAAGACACGTGGAAAAAGCCGGGCGACAACGCCAAGCTGCCGCTCTACTCCATCGGTAACACTGACTCTCATTCCTCGCGCTGGATGATGCCGTCTGACTATGTACGCCTGAAGAACCTCACCTTGGGCTTCACCCTCCCCACCCGCTTGGCTAAGAAGGCCGGCTTCGACAGGGTGCGCGCCTACATGTCGGGCAACAACCTGCTTACCTTCAAATCGAAAGACCTCTATGTAGATCCGGAAGGCCCCGCCAATGGCTTCGTCTACTTCAGTGCTCCGGCCATGCGCACGATGACTTTCGGCGTGGAATTAGGCTTTTAATCAATCATTAAACAGAGAATACCAACATGAAAAAGATTGCGATAAACACAGCCCTCTTTGCAGCCTTGATGCTGCTCTTCAATGCCTGCTCCGGCAGTTGGCTTGACTTGGATCCCTCAGACAGCATCGATTCCGGTACGGCCATCTCAGATATAGGCAAGTTAAAGGCCGCCCGGATCGGTATGTACGACGGATTGCAGGGCGACCACACCTATACCCAATACTACACCGCCCGCATGATTTATTATGGCGATGTGCGTGGCGACGACATGCAGGCACGAGAATCCGGCAAACGCACCGCTTCGCTGTATGAAATGACATACGTTGTCGGAAATGCCCCTGACATCTGGTTTACGCCTTACCGCCTGCTCCGGCGCGCCAACAACATCATCGCAGCTGTGGAGACGGGTGAGGTGAAGGTGAAGGACGATGATGAGAAGGCCGAGATGAGCCAGATCTACAGCGAAGCCCTTGTGGTGCGTGCCCTCGTCCACTTCGACTTAGCGCGCGTCTATGGCTACCCCTATACGATGGACGGCGGCGCCAGCCTTGGTGTGCCCATCGTACTCAAGCCATTGGCCACAAACGAGCTGCCGAAGCGGAGCACCGTGAAGGAAGTCTACGCCCAGGTGATCAAAGACCTCCAGAAGGCCATCAACGATGGCAAGCTGGGCAAGGAGAAGAACAACGGCTACATCACCCATTGGACGGCCAAAGCCCTGCTGGCCAGGGTGTACCTCTACATGGGAGACAACGCCAATGCGAAGAAGGAAGCCGTAGAGGTGATCGAGAAATCGCCCTATGAGCTCTGGACGAATGCAGAATATGCCAATCGGGTATGGGATAAAACCGTTGGTGCACACGAGAAAGAGATGATCCTTGAGCTGCTCAACGCCAGCTCAGACGACTGGACAGATCGCGAGGGAATCGCCTACCTGTACAACGAATTCGGATACGACGACGCCATCGCTACGAAGAGCTTCTGCGAGCTGCTGCAGGCCGACACCAACGATGTGCGCCTGACAGCCATGCTGGCATCGCGTAGTAAGAAGCTGAAGGAATTGTATGGCACGGATAAGGTCTGGATCAACAAGTTCCCGGCGAACAACCAAGGCGAGATGCGCCTGAACAGTGTGCCCCTCTTGCGCCTCTCGGAGATGTATCTGATCGCTGCTGAGGCCGCCGCCAAGCTGAATGACCATGCCACAGCGGCGAAGTATCTGAACGCGATTGTGCTGCGCGCCAACCCGAAGGCTACGCCCGTAGCTGACGCCGATGCCACCGTAGACCGCATCCTCTTGGAGCGCCGCAAGGAGCTCGTGGGCGAGGGGCACCGCTTCTTCGATGCCATGCGCAACAACCAGACGATCGTCCGCTATACCGACGAGGCGGAGAAGGGCTATCACTACACGCTGACCACAGCTGAATCGCGCAAGTTCGATCGCACGTATTTCCGCATCGTCCTACCCATCCCGCAAGATGAGGTGGACGCCAATGCCAACATGAAGCAGAACCCGGGGTATTGATCCGCTAACCCCATAGGGCGAAGGGCCGCATAGAGATGGCGGCGCCTCCCCCTTTCCCCTCAAAAGGCAGCAAGCATGGCAGCGACGCCAGTGGCTTGCTGCCTTTGTCGTGTTTAGGCGGCACTCACATGCGCATACCCCATAATACCCGGGTGAATGGGGACGGTGCATCGTGCAATCATTGATCATTGCCACTACACGTATACACAATACATATATGTATGTCCTCCGTATACATATATGTATATCCTCAGTATACATACTTGTATACCATCAGTATACATATATGTATATGGTAATAAGGATTGCCATATACTGCGATCGATCAGGGGTAGCCTCAGGAGAGGGTAGGCTGATAGCCCCTCTTAAAAAGTTGGGGCGCCACCCTCATTGCTGAGAGTGGCGCCCCGCGTTCCTATTTACAATAGGCGAAGTCCCTCCAAAAGGGGGGAAGACGGCTTCCCGAATCAGCCGTTCACCTTCGCCATATGCGCGATCAGGTCGAGCACCTTATTAGAGTACCCGATCTCGTTGTCGTACCACGAGATGACCTTCACGAACTTGTCCGTCAGGTAGACGCCTGCGTTCGCATCGAAGATCGAGGTCAGGGTGCAGCCCAAGAAGTCGGACGATACCACCGCATCCTCCGTGTAACCCAGAATGCCCTTCAACTCGCCTTCCGAAGCCGCCTTCATGGCCTTGCAGATGGCTTCCTTCGAGGCCGGCTTCTCAAGGTTGACGGTCAGGTCAACGACCGAAACGTCGAGGGTCGGTACGCGCATCGAGATGCCTGTCAGCTTGCCGTTGAGGGCGGGGATCACCTTACCCACGGCCTTGGCTGCGCCTGTGGAGGAGGGGATGATGTTGCCGCTGGCAGCGCGTCCGCCGCGCCAGTCCTTATGCGAGGGGCCGTCGACGGTCTTCTGTGTGGCAGTCGTTGAGTGTACGGTGGTCATGAGTCCCTCCTTGATGCCGAAGCTATCGTTCAGCACCTTCGCGATCGGCGCCAAGCAGTTGGTGGTGCAGGAGGCGTTGGAGACGATCGGTGTGCCCTTCTTATAGGCGTCGAGGTTTACCCCGCAGACGAACATCGGTGTGTCGTCCTTCGAGGGTGCCGACATCACCACGTACTTCGCGCCAGCCTTCAGGTGGTTCTCCGCCTTCTCCTTGGTCAGGAAGAGGCCGGTGGATTCCACCACGTACTCGGCGCCCACTTCGTTCCACTTCAGGTTGGCCGGATCCTTCTCCGCCGTGACGCGGATCTTGCGGCCATTGACCGTCAGTGTGCTGTGCTCTACATCGGCCTCGACGGTGCCGTCGAACCGGCCGTGCATTGTGTCATACTTCAGCATGTATGCCATGTAATCCACCGGGCAGAGGTCGTTGATGCCTACCACCTCGATGTCGTTTCTCTTCAGGGCTGCACGGAACACGAACCGTCCGATGCGGCCAAATCCATTGATACCTACTTTCGTCATTATCTTAAAAATTAAAGGGTTGATTGTGTTGTGTATGTGTTTGTCTCTCACTTATCTGTTCTAACAGCCGCAGGGGGTGGCACACGCCACGAGCAATCCGGCGAGGATGGCTGCGGCAAGGAGTTTGCAAATCGTACGCCTCATTTTTCCTTCACTCTGCATATTCTCTATCTCTTGTTTTAACGGTGACAAAGCTATTTCTTTTTACGGGTGAAGATCCCGCCAATCATGCGTTTTACTCGCTTGATGCTCCACGTGATGAGTAGCGGCTGGGCCACCTCCCACGCTACGGGCATCCACCCCACACCCAACGACAGTGCCTTGGGCATCTTCAGCATGGACGTGAGCCCCGCGGGGAGCCCTGGTATGTGCGGTGCCTGGCGCCCCGTCTGTGTGCGGAGGGGCCTTTGCGTAGCCTTTTCACCCTTCGTCGGCTTCGGCGTCCCTGTCGTGGAGAGTAGGGCAGACACGCCTGCAAGCAGCAGGTTGCCCGCGTTGTCTTGGATGTATTGGAAGTGCGTGTTCAGTCGCCCTTCCTGCTCCTTACATAAGTCTTGCAGGCGTCGCTTATCAGCTTGCAGCCTGCTGAGCGGGGTCTGCTTGGGTGGGATTGTTGTCATGGGGTTCGTTTGTGGCAGGTGGAGTGTCATCGTCGTCATCGTCATTCATAAGCACCTCTAACAAGGCATTGAGTATCAGCCTCCGTATTTTGTTTTTGAAGGCTACCACCCCGCCGACGAGTATCACATAAAGGATGGCAACGATGGAGAAACCGACCCCGGTGGAGTGCAACCACTCGCTCAGGAAGAACCCGAGCGCAAGGAAGAGGAACAGGGTCAGGAAGAAGATGAGGGTGAGCAATATTAAAGTGTATGAGAGGACGGAAAATAACTTTCCCGCCTTCTCATACGCACCCAGCTTCAAGAGCTCTAACCGGAGCTCTCCGTAGTGGGTCAAATCCTTTTTAATCTCCTGAAAGAACAGCTGCGAATCGCGCTTCATAAGTTGTTACGCGAGTTCGGCGTCATCAGCAGCAGCGTGTTCTTCCACCTCATCGATGATCTGAGGCACCCGGCATTCTTTGTATTTCGAGATAGCCAGGTTCACACTGCTACGCACCTTACCGATCACATCGTTCAGCTCGTCGATAAGTTGTTCACGTTTATCCGTTGCGGCCAAATAGCCGATGGCAGCGCCGACGGCTCCGCCAATCACCAGTCCTAAAAGGAACTTAGAATCTACATTACTCTTCATAGTGGTTTACAATTAAAAATCCGTTAATGATCACCGCAAACGTACGTATTCATGCCCACTGGAGGGTGTCACAGCTATGGGCTTTAATGATCTTTACCAATCCCTCTCAGCCATTACTACAGTCCATTCGCCAAGTGACGCACTGTAGCTCGACGGGAGCCCCTGTGAGCGGCATTCTTGCTGCACGGCAGGCGCATCCCCGGTGTAGAATCCACTGAGGTAGATCCGCCCGCCAGCACGGAGTGCGGAGGCATAATGGCGGATGTCTTGCAGCAGGGTGTTACGGTTGATGTTGGCAAAGACGTAGTCAAACGTGCCGCATGAGGAAAGCTGTTCGGCGCCTCCGTGGATCACCTGCACATCGGTGGTGTTGTTCATGCGGCAGTTGTCCACAGCATTGCGGCAGGCCCACTCATCGGTGTCGATGGCTACGACGCGGCGTGCGCCTTTGCGAGCAGCCAGTATGGCGAGCACGGCTGTGCCGCAGCCCATGTCAAGCACCTCCCGATCGTTCAGGTCGAGGGGGAGCATCTCACGCAGCATCAGCTCCGTTGTGGCGTGGTTGCCTGTGCCGAAGGCCATGCGCGGATCGATTACGATGGTGTGTGTGAAGCCCTCCTCCGGTTGGTGGAAGGAGGCGCGGATGAGGCATTCCCGGCCGATGCGTACGGGCTGGAAGTAGTTCTTCTCCCACGCTTCATTCCAATCGCGGTCGGGGATGAGTGTGTGGGTGTGGTGGAAGGTTACGTCGGGCAGGGGGAAGGCGGCGAGCAGCCGCGGGAGCGCCTCAGCGTGGTATACCGCTTCAGGGAGGTAGGCGCGCAAACCGTCGGCCTCAGGCAGGAAGCTCTCGAAGCCGATCGTGCCTAACTCCGCAGCCAGCACATCGTTGATCGTGTCCGCATCTAACGTTGCAGGGTGGTCGTAGGTGAATTGAAATTCGTAGTAGGCCATGTGGCGGACGGGGGGTTAATCTTCAAAGTCCCGCAGGGTGCGGAAGATGCGCTCCTTAGCTGACGGGTCGGGGACGAAGTTGGCTGAGCTGGCCATGCTCTCGATCTTGCTCTTTTCATCCGGTGTCAGTCGTTCGGGGACGTACACTTTGATGTTGATCAGCAAGTCGCCCGTGCCATAACGGTTGATGGAGGGCAGCCCCTTGTTGCGCAGACGGAGCACCTTGCCCGACTGTGTACCCGGCTCGACCTTCACCTTCACGCGCCCATCCACCGTCGGGATCTCCACCGACGCACCGAGTGCAGCCTGTGGAAAGGTGAGCAGGAGGTTATAGATCAGGTCGTCTTGATCACGGATGAGCTCCGGGTGAGGCTCCTCTTCGATGACGACCAGCAAGTCGCCGTTGACACCACCGCGCCGGGCTGCATTGCCCTTGCCCTCCATGGAGAGCTGCATGCCTTCGCTTACGCCGGCGGGGATGTGGAGTGTGATCACTTCTTCGTCGCGGACGACGCCCTCGCCGTTGCAGTAGGGGCACTTCCGCGTGATCGTCTCGCCCGATCCGCCGCATGTGGGGCAGGTGGATTGTGTTTGCATTTGGCCGAAGATGGAGTTGGCCACGCGTGTCACGTAGCCGTTGCCGTGGCAGGTAGGGCAGGTCGCAACGGCTTTTTCGTCTTCTGCTCCGGTGCCGTGGCAGTGTGTGCAAGGCACGTATTTCTTGACCTTGATCTTCTTCTCCACGCCTGTAGCTATCTCTTTGAGCGTGAGCTTCACCTTCACCCGTAAGTCAGAGCCGCGCTGCACGGTGCGTCTGCCTCCGCCACCGAAGCCCGAGAAGGTGGAGAAGCCCCCCCCTGAGAAGTGCCCTCCGAACAGGTCGCCGAATTGCGAGAAGATGTCTTCCATCGACATGCCTCCGCCATAGCCACCCGCACCGCCGCCGGCTGCGCCGCTCATGCCTGCATGCCCGAATTGATCGTAGCGCGCACGCTTCTCCTCATTGCTTAGCACGTCGTAAGCCTCGGCCGCCTCTTTGAATTTCTCCTCCGCTTCTTTGTTGCCCGGGTTACGATCCGGGTGATACTGGATTGCCTTTTGCCTGTAGGCCTTCTTTATCTCGTCTGCCGATGCGTTTTTAGCCACGCCCAGCACCTCGTAATAGTCTCGCTTTTCCACTGTCTCTATTCCTTTATATAGGGTTATTCACCGACCACCACCTTGGCGTGGCGGATCACCTTGTCGTGCAACACATAGCCCGTCTGCACGCAGTCGATCACGTGGCCTTTCTGCGCCTCGTCTGTGGCGGGGATCATGGCGACGGCCTCGAACTGCTCCGTGCCGAAGGGTTGCCCAACGGCTTCGATGGGCTTCACGCCTTGCCGGCCGAGGTAGGCCATGAACTTGTTATAGATCAGCTCCACGCCTTCGCTGACGGCTTTTGGGTCGGATGTTTTCTTCATCGTCTCTAATGCGCGCTCGAAGTCGTCGATCACGGGCAGCAGGTCGACGAGGGCTGCCTCGCCGCCGCTACGGATCAGCTCCGACTTTTCGCGCAGGGTGCGCTTGCGGTAGTTGTCAAACTCTGCGCGGAGCCTCAGGTGCGCATCGTTCAGTGCGTTGTATTTCGCTTCCCAATCTGTGGCAGCGGGCTCGTCTGTAGGCGTGTCCGCCATATCGTCAGCTGCGGCGTTTTCGGCTGACGTATTTGCTGTTTCGCTCTGCACTTTTGTCGCCTCGGTGCATGCTTCATTCACTTGATCGTTTGCTTCGATCGGCTCATTTGTGTCCATATAATGCTGGTTTATGATTGTTATTCTGTTTGTGTGTCGCCGTTCTTTAGCAAATATGTTGCCAGAGGGGGGGGGGCATTGGCAACCGCATCAAATTGGCGGAAAGCTCCGCGCGCCAGTTTTTAATCTCTGTCGATCGACGGAAAGCTCCGCGCGTCAGTTTTTAATCTCTGTCGATCGACGGAAAGCTCCGCGCGTCAGTTTTTGATCTCTGTCGATCGACAGAAAGCTCCGCGCGTCAGTTTTTAATCTCTGTCGATTGACAGAAAGCTCCGCGCGTCAGTTTTTAATCTCTGTCGATCGACAGAAAGCCCCGCGCGCCAGTTTTTAATCTCCGTCGGTTGTAGGGGCCGCACCGAATGGATTATTCCACCAGATCGGCGACGGTGGCGTGGACAAAGGCGATGAGGTCGTTGGGGGCGAGCTTCAGTTGCAGACCGCGGCGGCCAGCACTGACGTAGATGTGGGTGAAACCAAGACAGGATTCATGGATAAACGTGGGCAGCGCCTTCTTCATGCCCACGGGCGAGCAGCCACCGCGGATGTAACCCGTGGCGGGGAGCAGCTCCTTCATGGGCAGCATGGCTGCGTGCTTATTGCCCGAGATGCGGGCCGCCTTTTTCAAGTCTACCTCTGCATTGCCGGGCACGACGCAGACGAACAGCCCGCTGCGGTCGCCACGGAGGACGAGCGTCTTAAACACCTGCGCGATGTCTTCGTGTAATTGTTCGGCCACATGGGTGGCAGCCAGGTCGTTTTCGTCCACCTCGTAGGGGACTGTCTCGTAAGCCACGCCGGCCTTGTCGAGCAGGCGCGCTGCATTCGTCTTCTTCTCAGTCTTCATTGTGCATTATTCGTGATTCGTTCTTATGAGATCAGCCCCCAGTTCATGCGCCGGCGGAAGAGGGCATCGAGGCGGGCGCGGAGCAGGGCGTTCTCGGGCTGTGTGAGGTCGGGGTCGGCATCGAGGATGCGTGAGGCGGCCTCGCGGGCGGTGCGGAGTATGCCGCCATCGTGGGCCAGATCGGCGATGCGCAGCGAGAGCCCATCGCCACTTTGCTGCGTGCCCTCCAGATCGCCGGCTCCGCGCAGCTTCAGGTCTTCTTCGGCGATGCGGAATCCGTCGGAGGTGGACACGATGATCTCGAGCCGCTTGCGCGTGATCTCACTCAACTTATAACCCGTGACAAGGATGCAATACGACTGCTCCGCGCCGCGCCCCACGCGTCCCCGCAACTGGTGCAGCTGCGACAGTCCGAACCGCTCGGCGCTCTCGATCACCATGACCGAGGCGTTGGGCACATTCACGCCCACCTCGATCACCGTCGTTGCTACCAGTATTTGCGCCTCGCCACGGACGAAGCGCTGCATCTCCACTTCCTTCTCACGCGCCTTCATCCGCCCGTGAACCATGCAGACGGTGTACTCGGGGAAGACCTCGCGGAAGGTCTCGAAGCCCTTTTCGAGGTTCTTGTAATCCATCGTTTCGCTCTCCTCGATGAGTGGGTAAACGACGTAAACCTGCCGCCCGCGGCCGATCTCGCTGCGCAGGAAGGCATAGACCTCAGCCCGCTTCGCGTCGTAGCGGTGGACCGTCTTGACGGGCTTGCGGCCGGGGGGCAGCTCGTCGATGACGGAGACGTCGAGGTCGCCGTAAACCGTCATGGCCAGCGTGCGGGGGATGGGCGTGGCCGTCATGATGAGCACGTGAGGCACGAGGCGGCTCTTGACCCAGAGCTTCGACCGCTGCTCCACGCCGAAGCGGTGTTGCTCATCGATGACGGCCAGGCCGAGGCGGCGGAAGGCGACGGTGTCTTCAATCAACGCGTGTGTGCCGATCAGGATGTCCACCTGGCCCGCCTCGACGGCCGGCAGCAACGTGGTGCGGTGGCTCTTTGGGGTCGATCCAGTGAGCAGCTCCACGCGTACGTGCATGTCGCCGAGCAGCTCGCTGAGGGTGGCGAAGTGTTGCCCGGCGAGGATCTCGGTGGGGGCCATGAGGCAGGCTTGGCAACCGTTGTCGACGGCCAGGAGCATGGCCATGAGCGCGACGAGCGTCTTGCCGCTGCCCACGTCGCCCTGAAGCAGGCGGTTCATCTGCCGGCCGCTCTTCATGTCGCTGTGGATCTCGCGCACGACGCGCTTTTGCGCCTCGGTCAGGGCGAAGGGCAGGTGGTGGCTGTAGAACGTGTTGAAGGCCTCGCCCACGCGCGGGCAGGCGATGCCCCGCAGCTTATTGCGCCGCAGCGCAGCCGTGCGCAGGATGTCGAGTTGGATGTAAAACAGCTCCTCAAACTTCAGCCTGTACTGCGCCTGCCGGAGCCGTTCGGCCGACTCGGGGAAGTGGATCTGGCGCATGGCCTCAGAGCGTGGGATCAGCGCGCGCTCGGCGATGAGGCGCGCGGGGAGCGTCTCGGGCAGGTGGCCCTCGAGGCGCGTGAGGAGCGTGTAGAGCAAATCGCGGAGGGTGCGCGAGTGGAGCGAGGCCCGCTTCATGCGTTCGGTGGTGTTGTAGAGCGGTACGAGGCCGCCGGAGACGCGTGCGGCGCGGTCGGCCGGATCCACCTCGGGGTGGATGAAGGAGTATTCGTGCATGAACTCCCGCGGCTGTCCGAAGACGATGTATTCGCGGCCCGTGGGGTACTTATCGAGGATGTATTTCTGCCCCTGAAACCAGATGAGATCCACCGTGCCCGTGCCGTCAGTGAAGCGGGCGATGAGGCGTTTGGTGCGCCCTTCGCCTGCGTTTCGGAAGTCGGTGATGCGGCCCTGGAGCTGCACGTAGGGCGCCTTGTCGCCGTGCCCCGCAACGATGCGCTCCAGCTCGCGGATGGTGTAGATGCGGCTGCGGTCGACGTAGCGGTAGGGGAAATAATGGAGCAGATCGTCGAAGGTTGTCACGTTGATTTCCTTCTTCAACACTTCGGCGCGCCGCGGCCCGACGCCGGGCAGGTACATGATGTTTTGTTCGTCAGGGGTCATTATTTAGAGGGCAGAGAGTAGAGGTTAGAGGGTAAAAGGGTGGGGGAGTGGATCCGGGGCAAAGATAGAGGGGCGGTTAAGGGGGAGAATAAATGATAGTCATCGAACGGCCTCTATTTAATAAATCAGAGTGATTATTGTTATTAAATGGTCACCAGTTAATAAGCCGAATACTCTTTTGTTATTATATGAGCCTCATATAATTAGCCGAATGCTCTTTTGTTATT
>MIQB01000037.1 GCA_002890585.1 Tannerella sp. oral taxon 808 | reverse complement strand
GAGATCAAAAACTGGCGCGCGGGGCTTACCGCCAAGTGGCGGAGATCAAAAACTGGCGCGCGGAGCTTACCGCCAAGTGGCGATGATCAAAAACTGGCGCGCGGAGCTTTCCGCCAAGTGGCGATGATCAAAAACATGGCATCTACAAGGGGAATCAGGGGGCGTCATGCACCGGCTGCGGCGCTCCCTTTTTCATGCCCATTCGGGGAGATAATAAATGCCTACAGGCCGCGTTGTAACATGGAATTTTTGCCAAAACATGCGGCCATCGCACGAGTTGATATATCAATATCTTTGCGACCCGTTAAAAAAAACGAATTGATAATGAAGGGTAAACTATTACCGATTGTAAGTCTGCTGATCTTATTGGGAGCCTGCTCCGTGCCGAAGGATGTAACCTATTTCCAAGGCATCGACAAGCTCACAAAAGCTGACTGGGAACGGATGAACCGCACTTATTCGGCCACCATTGCAGAGGATGACTTATTGACGATCACCGTCACCGCGTGGAACCCCTCTGTGGTGACACCGTTCAATCCCCCACCGTTTGCTTACATGACGCAGGGCGAGACCGGCGTCTCGTCTGACACCAAGCTCCGCACCTATTTAGTGGACAAAGAGGGCAACATCAACTTCCCCGTCCTCGGCCAAGTGCACGCCGCCGGCCTGACCAAAGGCCAGCTGACGGAAGAGCTACAGAAACAAATACGCAAATACGTGGACGGAGCTATGGTGAACATCCAGATCGTGAATTACAAAGTCACCGTCCTTGGCGAAGTCTCCCGCCCGGGAAGCATCAACGTGCGCAACGATCGCCTCTCCATCCTCGACGCCCTCGGTATGGTGGGCGACCTGACGATCAATGCCAATCGGAAAAACATCCTCATCGTGCGCGACAACAACGGCCACAAGGAATACGGCCGCGTAGACATGACCAGCCCCGACATCTTCGCTTCGCCCTACTTCTACCTCAAGCAAAACGATGTAGTCTACGTAGAGCCCAACAACGCTAAGAAGCGCAACGCCAACTACAGCTCAGCGCAACAATACACCCTGACAATCATATCGACCATCCTCACGGCGGCCTCGGTGATCACCACCGTCGTAGTGGCGCTCAGAAGGAAGTGATGGAAATGAACAACGAACTCGACCAGGAGGCTTCACGCCCCATCGCTGCTGACGACCGCGAGGCCGTCGGGCTGCGCCCCATCATCGCCGGATACCTACGGCAACGCACCGTGATCCTCGTCTCAGCCATCATCTCACTGGTGGCAGCTATCATTTATTTATTGGTTTACCCGAAGACTTACGAGATCATGGCTCGCATACAGATACAAGACGACGCCAGCATGATGGCCTCCGGTGGCATCGGTCTGGGCGACGCTGCTGGCGTGATGAAGACCTTCGGCCTGGGTGGGCTGAGCAGCGGAAGCGGCGTCAGCATCGACGACGAGATCTCCACCCTGCGCTCCAATAGCCTCATGCGCAAGATGGTCACGCGACTGGGGCTCTATGCGGAATATCGGCGCCCCCTCTCCTTCATTAAGCTCTACGGCGAAGAACCCGTGCACGTAATCTGTGACTCTACCACCCTCGATGCACTCGACGACAAGGTGGAGTTTCGCCTCACCGCCACCGATCGCGACGAGGTGACGATCAAGGCTAAGGCCGATGGTAAGAAGGAGACGTTTCACTTCGACGGCTTCCCTGCCGAGGTGAGACTGCACGGCAAGACCTTCCGCTTCGAGCGGGTGAAGCAGCGCGCTGGAGCGTCAAACGGTGGCGTGAAGCTCGACATCACCGTCTATCCCCCCAGGTGGGTGGCCGAAAAGGCTGCGGACGACTTCCTGATCGAAGACTACTCCAAGTCGGCCAACATCATCGAGCTCAGCTGCACCGACTATGAGCGCCGCCGCGCCAAGGATATGCTCAACGTACTCATCGATTATTATAACCAAGAGGCCTACGACTACAAGAAGTCCCAGAGCGACGTCTCGCTCGTCTTCCTCAACGAACGCATCGCGCACGTGATGGACGAGTTAGAGAAGGTGGAGCGAAACATTGAGCGCTACAAGGCAGCAAACAAGATCACGGATGTGGAGTATGACATACAGTATTACGCTGAATACATGCGCGACTTGAAGGGCCGCATGATCGAGGCCGAGACGCAGGCCAACATGATCGCCTTGATGGATGCCTTCGTGAAGAACCCCGCCAACCGGTATAAGCTCGTCCCCTCGCTGCTCACTTCCGGCGCTGCGGAGACCGAGGGCAGCGCCATCTTCCTCTACAACCAAGCCCTCTTGGAACGCGAGAAAGCCATCCGCAACTCCAACGAGCAGAACCCCATGGTGGCCTCGCTCACCACACAAGTGGATCGCCTCCGCGAAACCGTCTTCCAGAGCATCAACAACGCACAGCAGAGCATGCAGCTGACCCGCCGCTCCTTGGAGAAGCAAGAGCGCGAGCTGCTCGACCGCATGGGGTCGATCCCCGTGCAAGAACGCGTCTATGTAGACTACAAGCGCCAGCAAGAGATTCTGCAAGGCGTCTACCTCATCCTGCTGCAGAAGCGTGAAGAGATTGGCCTCGCACTCGGCCAGAAGACGGACCGCGCCAAGATCGTCGACACGGCCTTCGTCAAGGCTAAACCCGTTGCGCCGCGCAAAGTGTTCGCCTTGGCTGGGTTCTTTGTGCTGACGCTGGTGCTCTCCATCGGATGGATCGTCTGCCGCGACCAGTACCGGTTGCTCCGCAAGGAAATGAAGCGCACCGACACCGCCGCCGACTGAAGCGCTCCCCCTCCCCCCCGACTCCTCACATGTTCGGCAAATACGGCCTCGTACTCAAAAACGCTTCCTACCTGACCCTCTTCGAGGTCATGCGCATGGTGATGCCTTTCATTGCCCTGCCTTACCTCTTCGGTGTGGTCGGTGAGGAGCGCTACGGCACGGTCGTCTTTGCCCAAGCCATCGTCGCCCTCTTCACCCTCTTCATCAACTTCGGGCTCGACATCTCCGCCGTGCGCGATGTCTCCATCCACCGCAACAACCCCCAGCGGCTCAACCAGATCTTCAGCTCCGTCATCCTCATCAAGTCCGCCTTGGCCCTCGTCGTCACAGCCGTGCTGGCGCTGATGATCCGCTTCATCCCCGCACTAAGCGCCATCTCCACGCTGCTCGCCTTCGCCTTCCTCGCGTGCCTGTCCGACATCTGGCTGCCCGTCTGGTACTACCAGGGTCGGGAGAACATGAGGGTGCTCACCATCGTGCGCTTCATCTCCATTGCCTTTTACACCGTCACCCTCTTCCTCTTTATCCGCCACGCCGACGACTATCCCTACATCGCCCTCTTGCAGTCGCTCGGACTGATCCTTTCGGCCGCTGTTTCGTGTTATTACGTCTTTGTCCGCGACGGCATACGCCTCTGCTTCCCCCCCATCGCTTTCATCCGCCGAACCTTCCTCGACAGCATCCCCTTCTTCGCCTCGCGTGCTTCGTTAGCCATTAATGCCTACATGGCCAAGATCATGAGCGGCATCTACCTCTCGGGCGCCGAGGTGGCCGCCTTCGACGTGGCGCAGAAGGTGATCAACGGCGGCATGGTACCGATCCAAATGCTCAACCAGGCGCTCTACCCGAACCTCTCCCGCTCGCGCGATCGCGCCATGCTCCCTTCGCTCTTGCGCATCGTAGCGCTGCTCATCGTCGCCATCACCGTGACGCTCTTCGCCCTGTCCGACCCCATCGTGCGCATCCTCTCCCACGGCGAGCTCTCCGAGGCTTCCGCCCTGCTGCGCCTGCTTTGCCTTTACCTTTTCTTCTCCGGCTTCTCCGTCTTCTTCGGCACCTCCGTGCTCGTCGCCTTCGGTCGGCAGCGCCCGTTCAACATCAGCGTCATTTGCTCCACCGCGGCCCTCCTCCTCTGCTATTCAGTGATGATTTACTTCCACCTCAACAGCATTTACCTCTACGCCTTAGCCCTGATCGTGGCCGAGGTCGTCGTCTTGGGTTATCGCGCATTCTTCGTCAGGAAGTATGGGTTGATTGGGGGGCGGAATGGATAATTCATCGTTGAGAATTTAGGAGACCAATTCCCGGTGGGTTTCACCCCAAAATGAATTTCGAAGCCCGAAACCCGGCGGGTTTTGCTCCAAAATGATTTTCAAAGCCCGAAACCCGGCGGGTTTTGCCCCAAAATGAATTTCGAAGCCCGAAACCCGGTGGGTTTCACCCCAAAATGAATTTCAAAGCCCGAAACCCGGTGGGTTTTGCCCCAAAATGAATTTCAAAGCCCGAAAAGCATTGCATTTTGCTCCAAAATGAATTTTGACGGCCGAAAAGCATTGCATTTCGCTCCAAAATGATTTTTGAAGCCCGAAAAGCATTGCATTTCGCTCCAAAATGAATTTCAAAGCCCGAAAAGCATTGCATTTTGCTCCAAAATGAATTTTGACGGCCGAAAAGCATTGCATTTCGCTCCAAAATGATTTTTGAAGCCCGAAAAGCATTGCATTTTGCTCCAAAATGATTTTTGAAGTCCGAAAAGCATTGCGTTTCGCCCCCCTCCCTCACGCCTGAATCAATCCGCAACGGGGGCGGCAGCCTTCGTACTCCAATTGCAACGTGACGTGACTGATGCCAAACTCGGCGCGGAGCATTTCCTCAATGCGGCGGCCGATCGCTTGTGCGTCGGAGAGGGGCAGGTCTTCGCAGAGGTTGATGTGCGCCTCAAGGTGGATGTGCTCATCGTCCATCTTCCAGATGTGCAGGTGGTGCATGTCCTTCACCTCAGCCATTCCCTCGGTGTGCTTTTGCACGTCGTGCAGGTCTACCTCCTCGGGCGCGGCCTGCATAAGGATGTCGACCGTCTGGCGGACGATGCCCCAGGTGTGCCAGATGATGTAGATGCCCACGGCCACGGTGATCAGCGGGTCGAGCCAATAGAGCTGCCAGATCCAAATGGCGATGCCGCCGAGGATGACGGCCACGGACGAGAGCGTGTCGCCCAAGAGGTGCAGGTAAGCCGCGCGGATGTTCAGGTTGCGCTCCTTGTCGCGGTGCAGGATGACGACCGAGATCAGGTTAGCCAGCAGCCCGAAGGTGGCCACCGTCAGCATCACGGCGCCGCGGATCGGTTCCGGGTGCAGGAAGCGCTCGTAAGCCTCGATGAAGAGGAAGACGCAGATGACGATCAGCGCGACGGCGTTGAAGAGTGCCGCCAAGATCTCGGAGCGTTTGTAACCAAACGTTTTGCGTAGGTCGGGACGCTTCTCAGCGTGGCGGCCGGCTAAGAAGGCAATGAAGATGGCCGACGAATCGCCAAGGTTGTGGATGGCGTCGGAGAGCAGCGAGAGGCTGTTGGAAACGATCCCTCCGACGATCTGCACAAGCGTGATAGAGAAGTTGAGCGCCGTAGCCCAGAGCAATTTGCGCCCCTTCATGTCGGCCGCATGGTGGTGGTGATGGTGATGGTGCGCGTGGTGGTGATCATGGTCGTGGCCATGATCGTGGTGATGATGTGTATTCATAAGTCGACGCGTATTACAGGGGTTAATGTTTAGTCTGACAAAGATGCGAGATATGGCGGGGAGTGCGGAGCGGGCGCGTTCAGATGGCCTTGCGTTGCCAAGCCGCTCGGTGGAAGTAGATCAATCCACCCCCCAAGAGAGCGAAGTAGTAGACGATGTCGGAGATGAAGCTCAGATGCACAGGCAGGCGCAGACGGATGATGGCCACGTATATATATATGGTGTAAACCACAAGCGCGAGCATCTCCAAAAGGAAGGCGGGGCGAGTGTTGCCCGTGCCGGAAACAGCGCTGAAGATGATGCTGGCCAAGGCGGAGGAGATGGCGGCCGCGGCGATGATGCTGAGCGAGGGGACGGCCGCAGCAATGAGGTGCGGATCGTTGGTGTAAACCGAAAGCAGCGGGCGCGGAAGGAGGACGAGCGGGGCGGCGAAGATGGCTGTGATGACGAGGGCAATGAGGGTGAGGCGGCGGATAAGAGGAATGACGGCCGACGCCTGGCCGGCGCCCATGAGGTTGCTCACCATCGTGTTAGTAGCCGTGGAGAGGGCGTTGACGGGGATGAAAAGGGCGATGTAGAGGCTGCGGGCAATGTTAGCCACAGCCAGATCGCGCTGGCCGAGGCGTTCGACGGCAAGGAAGAAGATGAAGTAAGTGGACATGGAGACGAAGTACTGCAGCATGGTGAACCCGGAGATGCTGAGCACTTGGCGGAGCAGGCGGAAGTCGAACGCGCGAAGGCGGTCGAGGCCGTAGCGGCGGCGCGGGACGGTCAGGCGGGTGTAGACGATAAGGAAGAGGACGGTGGCACCTTCGGCCGCGACAGAGGCAATGGCGGCGCCCGCCAATCCGAGGCGGGGCAGGCCAGCATGGCCGAAGATGAGCGCCCAGTCGAGCATCACATTGACGACAGACATGACAACCGAGGCGAGCGTCAGGACGCGCGTGCGAGTGATGCCCACGAAGAGGGCGCGAAACATGACGCTGACGAAGGCGAAAAAGAAGCCGTAGATGCGCCAGTCGAGATACTCCATCGTGGTGGCGCGCAGGGTGTCGGAGGAGACCATGAGGCGCATCAGCGGTTCAGCCCACAGGTGGGAGGCTACGAAGCAGAAAGCCGCCAAGGCGAGCAGGAAGAGGATGCCCTGCATGACGACGGGACCCACCTCAGCGTAGCGGCGCTCACCGTTGCGCCGGCCGATGATGATCTGCGAGCCAGCGCTGAAGCCGAAGGCGACGGTGAAGAGGCAGATGTAATAGAGCCCGCCCATGGCCGAAGCACCGAGCTCCACCTCGCCGACACGCCCAAGGAAGGCCGTGTCGGTGATGTTAATGACGTTTTGCGCCAGCAGGCTGAGGAAGATGGGCAGGGTGATATCCCAGATCTGTCGGTTGGAGTAAGTCTGCGTAGGCGTGGGCATGCGCGCTTATTCCTTCACGAGGCGGTTGGTGGCCGTGTCAGGGAAGATGACGGTGGGGCGGAAGCGCTTCGCCTCCTCGAAGTCCATCGTGGCGTAGGAGAGGATAAGGATGATGTCGCCCCGTTGCACGCGGCGAGCAGCAGCGCCGTTAAGGCAGATGGTACCCGAATCGCGTTCGCCAGCAATGACGTACGTCTCGAAGCGTTCGCCGTTGTTGTTGTCCAAGATCTGCACCTTCTCATACTCGATCAGTCCGGCAGCTTCCATCAGCGTGCGGTCGATCGTAATGCTGCCGATATAGTTCAGATCGGCGTCTGTCACCGTCACGCGGTGGATCTTCGATTTCAATACTTCAATAAACATAAAGAGGGTAGGGGATGTAGGGGCGTATTACATACGCCCGGTAGTTAGGGGTTGTGGGTTATTTGTAGCTGATGTTATCGATCAGTCGGACGTCGCCGCAATAAACAGCGATGCATCCGCGCGGACAGGCGGAGTCGGCCCAGGCATGAATGGGTTGCAGGGTCGTGCCATCTACGATCTCGTCATACTCCACGCGCAGGCCGGGGATGGCGTTCAGCGTGTCTGTGACCCAAGCCTTCACCTCGTCGGGCGTCTTGGTGTCAATGAGCGTGCGGCTCTCCTTGAGTGTAGCGTAGATGCGTGGAGCTACCTGCCGTCCTTCAGGTGTGAGGCGTGCGTTGCGGCTACTCAAAGCCAGTCCGTCGGCCTCGCGCACGATGGGGCACGGTACGATCTCGACCGGCAGCCCAAGCTCACTGACCATCGCGCGGATGACGGCGATCTGTTGGAAGTCTTTCTCGCCGAAGTAAGCCTTGTCCGGCTCCACAGCCATGAAGAGCTTGCTGACGATCTGCGCCACGCCATTGAAGTGCCCCGGCCGGAAGGCGCCCTCCATGACGGTAGCCACGGCGCCAAGGCGAAACTGGCGCGTGTCGGGCTCGGGATACATCTCGCCCACGGATGGCATGAAGACGTAGCGGCAGCCAGCCTCGCGGAGGAGTGCAGCGTCGCGCTCCGGAGTGCGGGGATACGTATCGAGGTCGTGAGGGTCATTAAACTGGGTGGGGTTGACAAAGACACTGGCCACGCAAACGTCGTTCTCGGCCACGCAGCGGCGGATGAGGCTCAGGTGGCCCGCATGGAGTGCGCCCATCGTAGGTACAAGCCCGATGCGGCGTCCAGCTTTTCGATCTTCGCTCAAGCGCTGGCGCAGCTCCTGAACGGTGGTGATTGTATTCATAATGGGATATATAATGAATGGTTTGAATTGGCCGCAAAGCAACAAAAACTGTAACACATATACCCCCAAGAAATGGCATCCGAGAGAAGCCCGAAAAGGCTGTAATGAAAAGGCCTTTGCCCCCCTACAGCCCTGGCCAGGAGCGCCCAAACGGCCCCCCGGAGGCTCCCGTTTTTTGCTACCTTTGTGCACAGTTTCAAGTTATCGAAGGAAAATATGGACGCAAAGAGAATTTTGTTTATTACCCAAGAAGTAATGCCGTACATCCCCGAGACCCCCATCGGAAACATCAGTCGGCATCTGCCCCAAGGAGTGCAGGAGCGCGGTTATGAAATCAGAACCTTTATGCCCAAGTATGGATGCATTAATGAACGCCGCAATCAACTCCACGAAGTGATTCGCCTCTCGGGCATGAATCTCATCATCGACGACACGGACCATCCGCTTGTCATCAAGGTAGCCTCCATACAAATGGCACGCATGCAGGTCTACTTCATAGATAACGAAGACTTCTTCCACCGCAAGGCAGCCCTTACGGATGAAAAGGGCAACGGTTTCCCCGACAACGACGAGCGCACCGTCTTCTTCATCCGCGGTGTCTTCGAGACGATACACAAACTCCGCTGGATGCCTGACATCATCCACTGCCACGGCTGGTTCTCCGCCTTGGCCTCCCTGCTGCTTAAACGCAAATACTTCGACGACCCCTGCTTTGCCCGGTCGAAGGTCATCTACTCCCTCTACGACCAGGAGTTCCACCCGGCGCTCAACAGCCGAATCGCACGCAAGCTGAAACTCGAGGGGGCGACCGATCGCGACATCAAACTCTTGGAGGGGTACGACTACATCGCCCTCAACAAGCTCGCCATTAAGCATGCCGATGGCATCATACAGGGCAGCCCCACCATCGATAGCCAGCTTGAGGAGTTTATCACCCAAAACAAAAAGAAGATCTTGCCCTATCAGGACCCCGAGAATTACATCGAGGCCTACGATGCATTTTACCAGACTATAGCGAAGAAAAAATGAGAATCAACCTTCGGATCGCGGCCGCCCTGCTCTGCGCGGGGTGGCTTTCCTTTTTCTCGGCCTGCCGAGACGACCTCACCCAGGTGGGATCCACAACGCTGCCAGGCGGCGACCGTAGCACGGTCTACAGCGACACCTTTCAGATGACCGCCTCCACCATCCGCACCGATTCGCTCTACATCCGTACGGACTACGGCTTATTAGGCGACCTCGACGACCCGGCCTTCGGGCGAATCAAGTACGACTACCTCTTCCAGTTCTACTGCCAACAGGGGTTCCGATTCCCCCACACGCCGCAGGGTGGACAAATTGACTCCGTGGTGCTGAATCTCTGCTTCGAAAACTGGACGGGCGACTCACGCGTCACCATGCGCGCCCGCGTTTACGCCCTGAACCGTGAACCCAAACGCTTGCACTACACCCGCATCGACCCCACGGAATATGTCGACATGCAGCACCCCATCGGAACACGCGTCTACCGCCTCACCGACTTCCCCGCCACCGCCGACAGCTCCTATCGCGACATCTACAACGCTTCTACGCGCACCTACGAACAGACTAAAATCGCCCGTCGCAACATCCGCATCACCCTGCCGACCAGCCTCGGGCAGTCCCTCTACGATGAGACGGTGAAGCGCCCCGCCACCTTTGCCTCACAGAGGGCCTTCAACAGCTTCTTCCCCGGCCTCTACATCACGACCGATTACGGCAGCGGCTCCATGATCGAGGTGAGCGATACGCGCATGCTCATCTATTACCGCAGGCCGAAGAGTGCGAAGAACGACACGTTGGTGCGCGACTCCGTCACCTTCCTCGTCACCCGTGAGGTGACCCAATACAACCACGTCAGCGTGGCCGACGACGCCTCCCTGCTGACGGCCGGCGGCGACAGCATAGCGTATATCAAGACCCCAGCTGGCATCTGCCCGCGCATCGTCATCCCCACTCGAGAGATCGCCCGCACGACGGCTGGCCGCGTGCTCAATACGGCTGCCCTCTCGCTGCGCTTCATGCCGCAAGACGAGTGGAGCAATGCCCTCGTGCCGCCGCCCTTCCTGCTGCTGCTTCCGGAGGACTCCGTGCGCGCCTTCTTCGATAACCACACGATCGACAACGGCCTCCTCTACCAGCGCTCCACGGACGAGGACGGGTCGGCTGACATTGGCTTCAGCGCCACCACGCGCACCTACTACTACGCCAACATCGTCCCCCTCATCGAGGCGCAGATCAAGCGCGATCCGAGTCGAGACCTCCGGCTGCTGGCCATCCCCGTCAATCGTCGCTACGCCGTGTCGAAGCAGCGTAATGGCATCGTGCGCACTACCACGGGCATCACGCCCTATCTCTACCCCTCCGGCGCCCGCCTGCGCATCGCCCCAGCCAACATGAGGCTCGTCTTGCTCTCGGGCAAGCATGGCACAGGTCTGCGTTGAGTCTTCATCTCCTTTATGTTATATCCTTATTGAACCGGCCTCATCGGATCCCCTCCGATGGGGCTGTTTTCATGCCCTCGACGATCAAGCGCGTAAGTTGCAAAGCCCAAATGCAAACGCTTTTATTAAGCCTACTTCATATTGATAAAGTGAGAATCCATTTCCCTGCACCGAGGGAAGACACCCTTCCCGCCTCAGTGAAGATCCTCTTCACACCTAAGTGAAGACATCCTTCATACCTCAGTGAAGATCCTCTTCACACCTCAGTGAAGACATCCTTCATACCTAAGTGAAGATCCTCTTCACACCTCGGGGAAGACACCCTTCCCGCCTCGAGGAAGACACCCTTCCCGCCTCGAGGAAGACACCCTTCCCGCCTCGGGGAAGACACCCTTCCCGCCTCGGGGAAGACACCCTTCCCGCCTCGAGGAGGACACCCTTCCTTGCAAGCATCATGCAAGGGAGTCCCATCCCTATATAGGTGAATGAATTGACCCACGCCGAGCTCTCGTTGATTTAATATCATACTCCACCATCTCTCCTCTAAATAAATGAAAGGGAACAGCAAACTTCAGATAGACTTCCGGCCCAAACTCCTCGCCGTACTCCGCACATACTCCAAAGAGAAATTCGCCGGCGACCTGATGGCCGGCATCATCGTCGGCATCGTGGCCCTGCCGCTGGCCATCGCCTTCGGCATCGCCTCCGGGGTGAGCCCGGAGAAGGGGCTCATCACGGCCATCATCGGCGGCTTCATTGTCTCGCTGCTTGGCGGCAGCTCGGTGCAGATCGGTGGGCCCACGGGCGCCTTCATCGTCATCGTCTACGGCATCATCCAAAACTTCGGCATCGAGGGCCTCACCATCGCCACGCTGCTGGCCGGCGTCTTCCTGCTGCTCATGGGCCTGATGCGGCTCGGGACGGTCATCCGGTTCATCCCTTATCCCATCATCGTGGGCTTCACGAGCGGCATCGCCCTGACCATCTTCACCACGCAGATCAAAGACCTGCTCGGGCTGACGGTGGAGCATATGCCGAGCGACTTCCTCACAAAGTGGGTGGTGTACGCCGAAAGCATCACGACCATCTCGTGGCCGGCCGCGGCGGTAGGCGTGGCGAGCATCGTCCTCATCGTGCTCACGCCGCGCGTCTCGAAGCGTGTGCCGGGCTCGCTGGCCGCCATTGTGTTGATGACTATTGTGGCTTACATCCTGCGCGAACATTTCGGCCTAACAGGCCTCGAGACGATTGGCGACCGCTTCGAGATCAACGCCTCCCTGCCCACGCCGACGCGCATCGCCATCAATCCGGAGACGATCAACCTGCTCCTGCCCTCGGCCTTCACCATCGCCATGCTCGGCGCCATCGAGTCGCTCCTCTCCGCCACCGTGGCCGACGGCGTGACGGGCGACAGGCACGACTCGAACACGGAACTCATCGCACAGGGCGCGGCTAACATCATCGTGCCCCTCTTCGGCGGCATCCCCGTCACCGGCGCCATCGCCCGCACGATGACGAACATCAACAACGGCGGTCGCACGCCCGTGGCCGGGCTCGTCCATGCCATCGTGCTACTGCTCATCCTGCTCTTCCTCGGCCCCCTGACGCGCCACATACCGATGGCCTGCCTGGCCGGTGTGCTCGTCGTCGTGGCCTACAACATGAGCGAATGGCGCACCTTCCGATCGCTGCTGAAGAACCCTCGGAGCGATGTGGCCGTGCTGCTCTCCACCTTCCTGCTGACCGTCGTCTTCGACCTCACCATCGCCATCGAGATCGGCCTACTGCTGGCCATGGTGCTCTTCATGCGCCGTATCGCTGAGACCACGCGCGTCTCCGTCACCACGGATCACATCGACCTCTCCGACGAGGGCGAGATCCGCCACGAAGACGAGCACCTCGACGTCCCCCGTGGCGTAGAGGTCTACGAGATCGACGGCCCCTTCTTCTTCGGCATCGCCAACAAGTTCGACGAGTGCATGAAGCTCGTCCCCGGCGGCAAGCCCACCATCCGCATCATCCGTATGCGCAAGGTGCCCTTCATGGACTCCACCGGCCTGCACAACTTAGAGAGCCTCTGCCGCCTTTCGCATCGGGAGGGCATTACGGTGGTTCTATCTGGGGTCAACGACAACGTCCGCGCCATGCTCGTCAGCGGCGGCATGGATGCACGGCTCGGAGCGGATAACATCTGTAGCAACATCCAGGAGGCGCTGGCGCGAGCCCGGGCGCTGCTGGAGTAAGCGGGGGGGAGCATGTCTGATATGCCTGCTTACGACGTGAGCCACATCCTCTGCCAGTGGTACGCCACGCACTGCCGTGCCCTGCCCTGGCGCGAGACCCGCGACCCCTATCGCATTTGGATCTCCGAGGTCATCCTTCAGCAGACGCGTGTGGCGCAGGGGATGGATTACTACCGCCGCTTCCTCCAGTGCTTCCCCGACGTCTGTGCCCTGGCCGACGCTGACGAGCAAGACGTCCTCCACCTCTGGCAGGGCCTTGGCTACTACTCCCGCGCCCGCAACCTGCACGCCGCCGCCCGCACCATCCGCGATCAGTTCTCCGGTCACTTCCCCACGGATTACGCCGCCGTCCGCGCCTTGCCCGGCATTGGCGACTACACCGCCGCTGCCATCGTCTCCTTTGCGCGCAATGCCCCTTACGCCGTTGTCGATGGCAATGTGCTGCGTGTCCTCGGGCGGCTCTTCGCCATCGATGCGCCCTGCGATACGGCCGTGGGACGGCATACATACAACGCTCTGGCCCGCGAGCTGATGCCGCCCGAACATGCGTGTCAGCATAACCAAGCCATCATGGAGTTCGGTGCCCTGCAATGCGTCCCCCGAAGCCCCGACTGCAATGCCTGCCCCCTCGCTGTGCGATGTGCCGCCCACGCCTCCGGCGATCCCCACCGCTTCCCCGTCAAGCAGCATCGCACGAAGCCCGTTCCTCGTTACTTCCATTATTTCTACGTCACCACGAGCACCGGCTACACTTACCTCCACCGTCGCCCTGCCGGCGACATCTGGCAAGGCCTCTTCGAGCTACCCCTCCTCGAGACCTCTTCCCCCGCTACCCTCGATGAGCTGATGCATACCCCCGACTTCCGTACGCTCTTTGCCGACACGGAGTGCACCGACCTCGCCCTCGTGGCCACTGATCTTCGCCACGTGCTCACCCACCGCATCCTTCATGTAGCCTGTTACACAGCCCACATCCAACAGCCCTCTGCTGCCCTCCGTCGCCTGACGTGCATCCCCCGCACCGAGCTCAGCCGCTACCCCTTCCCGCGACTGATACAGCGTCTCTTGGAACTCATCGATGCCCACCAGACGTAGCCATGCCGTATTTTGCCATCCCCTTGTAAGCCCTACTTTTGGCGCACTTTAACAATCAAAAGACCTATACCTATGTCGCTGAACAAAGCCATCCTAATCGGAAACGTGGGGCGTGAACCCGACATCCGCTATTTCGACAACGGGAACGCCGTAGCCAACTTCACCCTTGCTACCAACGAGCGCGGATACCGCCTCGCCAACGGGACGGAAATCCCAGAACGCACCGAGTGGCACAACATCGTAGCCGGTCGCGACCGCGCAATCTTCGTTGAACGCTATGTCCACAAAGGATCGCTCGTCTATGTCGAGGGAAAGATCCGCACCCGCAGCTACGACGACGCCTCCGGAAACAAACGCTACATCACCGAGATCTACGCCGACCGCATCGAGTTCTTCTCCCTCGGCCGTCGCCCGCAAGACGGCAACAGTGCCTCCGCAGCAGACTCCCCCCGCTGACAACGCACAGCAACCCGCCGATGCCGCCGCCGAAGTGAAAGCCTTTGCCGCCAAATCAGAGCCCGAACCGCTCGCTCCCGAACCCGAGCCGATCGCCCCCGCCGATGCCGACCCTGTGGACGATCTGCCTTTCTAACCCTTCATCACTCACTCCTTGGAATCAGACTATTCCTCGCCCCTTCCGCTGCCTATGGCAGCCACCGGCGTCCTGCTGACGGACGCCGTTTTTACCTTCGTTATCGTATTCCTCCTTTTGCTTCTCGCCTGCGCACTGGCCGCGGGTGGGCGGGCGCTCTTCGCCCTCTCGACCGACGAGCTGGCCGAGGCGCGTGAGGAGAAAAGCCCCACCGACCGCTTCATCCATTTATTATACGACCGACCGCAGCAGACGCGTCTCTCACTCGCGGCCGTGCAATCGCTCGTGGCCGTATCCGTGGGAGCGGTCGGGCTGTATGGCGTGGCGCTGCTGTGGCCAGAGGCACTCCGGTCGGCGGTGGGGTGCGTCACGGTGCTGCTCAGCGGCGGGCTACTGCTGTTCCTTTGTTGTGGACTCATGCCGCGGTGGCTGTTGCGTGGGGGCAATTTGCGTGTGGCTCGCGCCACTGCGGCGGTGCTGAAGTTGGCCGACTTCCTCTGCTCGCCTATTAGCCGACGCCTTGCGGCCATTCCGCCTCCCATACACCGCGGCGAGGCACCCGCTGGTGAGTCTGCCACCATCCTCGCCAAGGAAAAGGAGGTGACCGACGAGCACGAGATGCTCGAGGAGATCGGGCAGTTTTATAACAAGACGGCCGACGAGATCATGGTGCCGCGCGTGGATATGAAGGCCATCAGCGCCAGATGCACCTTCGAGGAGGTGCTCGACTTGATTATCCGCAGTGGCTTCTCCCGCATTCCTATTTATGAGGAGTCGGACGACAACATCACCGGCATGCTGTATGCTAAAGACTTGTTGCTGTACATCCGTAACCCGAAAGATTTTGCCTGGCAGAAGCTCGTCCGGCCGGCCTACTTCGTGCCTGAGACGAAGAAGATCGAAGACCTGCTCGAGGAGTTCCGCACGAACAAGGTGCACATCGCCATCGTTGTCGACGAGTTTGGGTGTGCCTCGGGGTTGGTAACGATGGAGGACATCATCGAGGAGATTGTGGGCGACATCAGCGATGAGTACGACACGGAACAGAAGCCTTTCTTCCGCCTGCCCGACGGCAGCTACATCTTCGAGGGCAAGACGCAACTCAACGATTTCTTCCGCGAAACGAACATCGACGAGGAGGAGTTTGGCGACCTCACCGAAGACGTGGAGACGCTCACCGGACTGCTGCTGAAGATCAAGGGTACGCTGCCCCGCCGGCGCGAGACGATCGACTATGGCCGCTACCGCTTCCGTGTGCTCGAGGCCAACGAGCGACGTGTGCTCAAGGTGAAGTTTTACCGCATTCCCGGCGAGCAGGCGTAAATGATCCGTCAACGCATCGCCATCGCCCTTTCGGCTCTCCTCTTCGCAGCTTGCAACACGCCTATGCCCAAGCCGCGCGGCATGCTGCGCATCGACTTGCCGCCGGCGCGCTATGCCGACTTTGCCGCCACAGATCGCCCATACACCTTCCATGTCTCGCGCCTCTCCACCGTCGAGCTGCCTCCGGTCGGGTCGGCGGATGATAGGCTGAACATTGCGTACCCCGCGTGGGGCGTGAAGATCTATTGCAGCTGCATCGACATTACGCCGGCCATGCTTCCGGCGGCCGTTGACGAGTGTCGCGAGTTAGTCCGCCGGAGTGTCCGCGATGCGCGCGCCATCACGGAGCAGGCCTACGACGATCCCGAGGCACGCGTCTACGGTGTCCTCTTTTACATCGTCGGCGATTCGCCCGCGCCCATCCGATTCATGCTTACCGACAGCGCCACACGCTTCTTCCAGGGTGCTCTTTATTATCCCGACCGCGTAGACCCTGATTCCGTCGCGCCGCTCACGGATTACCTCCGGCGCGATGTGGCGGAATTGATGCAATCGTTTCGTTGGAGATAACCCCATCCGTGCCGCGTGCCGTTAGTCGAAATACACACACAGCCTGACTGCCAGTGGGGCATTTGGCGCATCGAGGAGGCGTGGCCGGAGCTGCTCCGTGGATTGGAGCGACGCGAGGCGCACCGACCCTTCCTCGACGGCATCCGTGCCGATGGCCGACGTACTGAATGGCTCGCCGTGCGCGCGCTGCTGAAGGTGATGATGGGCGGACGGGAGCCGGCCGTCGCCTACCGCCCCGAGGGTTACCCCTACCTGCCTGACGCGCCCGACGTGCATGTCAGCTTCACGCACACCCGCGGCTATGCTGCCGCCATCTGTGCCCGCACGCCGGCCGTGGGTATCGACGTCGAGCGCCCCATGCCGCGTATACTCGGCCTCCGCAACCGATTCCTCAGCCCTGACGAAGAGCAGCTCATCGCCGGCCCTGACCCGGACGACCCGCTCCGCCCGACCCTCTGCTGGAGCGCCAAGGAGACGGTCTTCAAGATGCTTCGCCTCCGCTCGGCCGACTGGCTCCGCGACGTGCGTCTCTTGGATTTCGACGCCTCCGCCGGCCGCCTCCGCCTTCGCGAGCACCTCACGCCGCGCGCCGACATCTTCACGATTTGCGCTGCGGTGTACCCCGACTTCGTCCTCACGCGCGGGGTGGGGCGGGAGGATTCGTCGATTGATGAGGAGTAATGATTTGCCGGGCGCCGGATGTGGGGGGGGAGTATTCGCGTGCGGCCATCGGCGGGAATACCAAAAAAATGCCGGGTACACGCTTGGTGTACCCGGCATAATCATCAGTTATTCAGAATTAAATGTTGATGGAGCGAATGATTTTTCGCGTCTCCGCGAGGCTCGGCAATAATCAATAATGATCAACCCTGAATTAGGCCACGCCGTCCGGCTTCTTGGGCGGCTCCGAGGGCAGCTGGATGTCGTCGCCGCCACCCGGCTTCTTGTCTTCGGGCTTTTTGTCTTCAGGCTTCTTGTCGTCGGGTTTCTTGTCTTCAGGCTTCTTGCTGTCGTCTTTCGACTTCTTGCTTGGGCGCTCGTAGCGCTTGCTCATCTCAGCTACAAGAGCTTTCACTGCAGCGTTCTTACCGCTGGCCGATTTCAAGTACTCATAAACCTCGTCTGCGGCCTTTATTGCGTCGGCCGATGCGCCATAAATGGTATCGTCAATCTTCTCAAGCAGCGAGGCCACGTCTACACGGATCTTCCACAGCTTGTTAATCAATTCGATGTCCTTTGCCATCTCAGCCTTGTTGAAGGAAGAGAGCAGATACTCCGAAAAAGATTCAGCGCCGTTCAATGCCAGGTTGACAAATTCGACACTCTTATGTCCCATCACTCTCGTCCTCCTTCTTTCTTCCGCACTCAATACGATCAAGAATGGAAGAGCGGTTGCGATGTCTCCAAGGCCCTTCTTTACAGCGGTCATTGCTTCATCCGTTATGGATGCTGATACTAAATTTTTCCGTGCCATATAATCTATGATTTTTAGATGGCGTAAAGATAATGCTTCATTTTTTACGGGAAAGGTGTCCGCACATCCACGAGACGTTTTTTACCTCTCGCGAGACCTTCAGAACCTCTCGTGAGACCTTTTTACCTCTCCGGAGACGTTCAGAACCTCTCACGAGACCTTTTCTACCTCTCGCGAGACCTTCAGAACCTCTCGTGAGACGTTTTTTACCTCTCACGACACGTTTGGAACCTCTCGCGAGACGTTTTTCACCTCTCCGGAGACGTTTAGAACCTCTCAGCCCATTTTTTTACGCCTTTCTGACATGAAAAAGTGTCTCGAGAACTGCAAATGCAGACACTTTGTCACCCTTCACCCCTCCTACCGTTAGGGTGGGGGCGTAAAAACATACGTTGAGCACCCTTCCGAAAACGCATTCGACATGTTTCACGCCCTCGCAAAATCCAAAGGATTACCATCAATCACACCACCATAAAAAAGCCTCCCGCCGTCCGGATGCGCTCAAAGGAGAAGATCCGAACGGCGGGAGGCGGGGAATAAGGGATTAGAATTAAAAAATAGAAGAGAATGCGCCTGCAAACTCTATAAAATCTTTCATAATCACCCTCGAACTTACAAGAGCTTCCTTGACTTTAGGATCCTGTATAATCCATTCTTTCCCTCTGTTTCTACCTTTTTTATTCATAAATCTCAGCCATTTGATTCGGCATTGTTCTTTGCAAGATGACTTCCCATCCAATCTGGTGTATTCCATATAAGCATTAAAATCGTCCCATATAGAACGCAGAACCTTTGTTTTGTGCAGCAAATTAGGATCGAGATGTTCATACAATCGAATAAAATCTTCCGTTGAAGGCTTTCTAATTACCGTTATATCACGTAACCGAATCTGTTTTCCACTGCTATCTATCTCATATCTCTCTGTAAATAGATAAGCAGGATAGAGATCGATCGTAACATATCCATCATCATTCTGCTGAATAAGAAGTGTTGCACCTCTTTCCTTCTTGATAGAATATAAATGTCTCCGAGTCGTTGTGCACCTTTCTATTTTTTTATCTCCCCACCAAATAGAAACAAGATTTCTCATTATGACTGCATCATAGTTAGGTAGCGGCACCGATATTTCAGTTATATACAACTTGTATATATTTTCATAATCCTCAATATTGCC
>MIQB01000036.1 GCA_002890585.1 Tannerella sp. oral taxon 808 | reverse complement strand
GTGCATGGATGGATTATTCATTTGAATCATATATCAACACTTTATCTGCCTCGGCGCTTTCGCGGGCGAAGTCTTTTAATCGGCCGTCCTCCACGAGATCCACACGCTTGTTCAGCAACTGCTCTATCTTGTGTTGCATGGACGCATACGAGAAGAGCGTCACCCGGGCGTTGACCTGAAAACGTACCAGCACGTCTACATCGCTTTCTGGCGTCGCTTCGCCACGTGCGCAGGAGCCGAACAGCCATGCTTTATCTACCGTCGGCTGCGTGCGGAAGAAGGCGGACAGCTTGTCTGCCATTGTTTGATCTACTGTATTCATAAGTAATGGTCAATGATAAACGATTAATGGTGGATTCTGCCGTCTCTCTTTGGGGTAATCATTGATCATTGCCCCTTAATAGTATAGGCGGCGTCACCCGTTGACAGCTGTCAGAGGCATGCAAAACGCGTTTTTCCACCCATTGACAGCTGTCAAAGGCATCTAAAACGCGTTTTTCCACCCATTGACAACTGTCAGAGGCATCTAAAACGTGTTTTTTGGCCCATTGACAACAGTCAGAGGCACCTAAAACGCGTTTTGCATGCCTCTGACAGCTGTCAATGAGCCATCTGTTAAGAATCTTAACAAAGAGCCACCGAATCCCGCCCTCTCTCTGCATTTCCGAATCGGCTGCTTTTGTCGGAATGTTCATTCATTTCAGAGATCACCCATTGCCAACGGGAAATGGCATGCAAAACGCGTTTGAAGGGGCATTGCCAATAGGAAATGGGGCAAAAAACGCGTTTCAGACCCCATTGCCAATAGGAAATGGCATGCAAAACGCGTTTGAAGGGGCATTGCCAATAGGAAATGAGGCAAAAAACGCGTTTCAGACCCCATTGCCAACGGGAAATGGCCAATGGCCAATGATTAATGGCGGGGCGGAGCCATCCGCTGCCCGTGTGCCCTTGGGGTAATCAAGGATCATGAATCACTCTCCCTTACCCTTCATACTTTACCCAAACAACAACCGGAAGGCCTCCTCCACTTTGCGCACTTGATGCAGCTCGATCAGGTCGGAGACGGACTCGAGGCCTTTCATCTGCGGCACGATGATGCGGCGGAAGCCGAGCTTGGCCGCCTCGCGGATGCGTTGCTCGATGCGGTGCACGGGACGGATCTCGCCCGAGAGGCCGACCTCGCCGGCCAGGCATGTGCCGCGGTCGATGGAGAGGTCGATGCTGGAGGAGAGCACGGCGCTGATGACGGGCAGGTCGATGGCTGGGTCGCTCACGCGCAGCCCGCCGGCGATGTTCAGGAAGACGTCCTTCTGAATCAGCTTGAAGCCCGCGCGCTTCTCAAGTACGGCCAGCAGCATGTTCATCCGCCGCAGATCGAAGCCCGTGGCGCTGCGCTGGGGCGTGGCGTAGACGGCAGTGCTGACGAGCGACTGTGTCTCGATGAGGAATGGCCGCACACCTTCGACGGCCGCCGCGATGGCCACGCCGCTCAGCCCCTCGTGGTTCTGCGTCAGGAGCAGCTCCGAGGGGTTGTCCACCTCGCGCAGGCCGCCCTGCCGCATCTCGTAGATGCCCAGCTCGGCGGTGCTGCCGAAGCGGTTCTTGATGCTGCGCAGGATGCGGTACATGTACTGCCGGTCGCCCTCGAATTGCAGCACCGTGTCCACGATGTGCTCCAACACCTTCGGGCCCGCCAGGCTCCCTTCCTTATTAATATGCCCGATCATGACGACCGGTGTGCCCGTCTCCTTGGCGAACTTGAGGATGGCCGCGCTGCACTCCCTGACCTGCGTGACGCTGCCCGGCGACGACTCGGCCGCCTCGGTGTACATCGTTTGGATCGAGTCGATGATCACGAGGTCGGGCCGGAGGCGGTCAGCCTCAGCCAGCACCTGCTCTAAGTGCGTCTCGCAGTAGACGTGGCAGTGCGCCGTGTCCGCGTTGCCGTCCGTAGCGAGGCGGTCAGCTCGCATCTTCAGCTGGCGGGCGCTCTCCTCGCCGGAGACGTAGAGCGTGTGCAGGTCGCTGAGGCGGAGGACGGTCTGTAGCACCAAGGTCGACTTGCCGATACCCGGTTCGCCGCCCACTAAGACGAGCGATCCGCGGACAAGTCCGCCGCCCAGCACACGGTTCAGCTCCGCGTCGTGCATATCGATGCGCACCTCCTCCTCGGCGGTGATGTCGCGCAGCAGTTGCGGCTGCGCCGTCCCCCGACTGATTCCCCCCGCCGCTCGTCGCGAGGCCGGTTCCGGGCGGATGATTTCTTCCACATACGTATTCCACGCGCCGCACGCTGGGCATTTGCCCTGCCACTTCGGCGCCTCCGCCCCACACTGGGAGCAGACGTATACAGTCTTCGTTTTGGCCATGGGTTCTGTTTCTTGTTTCGATTATTTGGCTGTAAGCGGATACCGATCTGGGTTTTCGATGATGGACAAGCTGAGGTCAACGTCTAAGGCCTCCCAACGGATACGGCTCCGGCCACGCATTTCGACGTCGAACACGTCGCTGACCCGCGCCTGCTCGAACCACGGGAACCGGCTGTATGGCAACATGTATTCTTTACCTCGAACCATCAACACCAGACCGTTGCGAGAGATGCCTGTCACTTCAACTGCGGACTTATTCATGTCTTACTTCTATTCACGGAGGCTTGCGCTTACCCCTTTCTGTTACGCGGGCAAAAGTACGCCAATCCCGAGGGGGGGGGGTAGGTCTCACAGCTTTACAATTCGCCATTTATGACGCCCATCCTAAACCACTCCCACCTGCCGGTTTACTTTTGCCGCCGATTAATCATATCGTAAAAAGGAAATGAAGAAGATCATTGGATTATGCATGCTGCTACTTGTGACGGCATGCAGCGTCGTCCCCTTGACGGGGCGGCGGCAGATGTTACTCGTCTCTGACTCCGAAGTGCTTTCGGCCAGCTTGACGCAGTACAACAATTACATGAAGCAGGCAAAGAAGTCGTCTGATAAAGCGAAAACGGCAAAGGTCGTACGTGTGGGGCGGCGCATCGCGGCGGCCACGGAGGAGTATCTCCGCCAGAATGGCATGGAGAGCGAGCTAAAGAATTTCAGTTGGGAGTTTAACCTGATCAAGAGCGACCAGCACAACGCCTTCTGCATGCCAGGCGGGAAGATCGTGGTCTACGAAGGCCTCCTTGACCTGACACCGACGGACGACGATCTGGCTGTAGTGCTCGGTCACGAGGTGGCACACGCCGTGGCCAAACACAGCAACGAGCGCATGAGCCAGCAGCTTGTGGCGCAATATGGCGCAGCCATCTTGGACGCAGCGCTGAGCAAGAAGTCGGCCGCCACGCAGCAACTTGCCGCCACCGTCTTCGGGCTTGGAGCGCAGGTGGGCGTCATCCTGCCCTTCTCGCGCAAGCACGAGTCGGAGGCCGACTATATGGGGCTGGTGTTTATGACGATGGCGGGCTATAACCCCAACGTGGCTGTGGGCTTCTGGCAACGCATGTCGCAGGGCGGTTCGAGTGTGCCTGAGTTGCTCAGCACCCACCCAAGCGACGCTTCGCGCATCGCCGCCATCCGCCGCTATCTGCCGGAGATGGAGAAATACAAGCCGCACAATCGGAAAAACTAAAGGCTAAGAACGAAGCGCGAAAAGTCCTCCGGGCGCAAGACTTCAGGGTCTCGTCGTCCGGAGGACTTTTCGTTTTCCCGTTTTACTCCAAGTCTACGACGGTGATGCCGGCGCCACCGAGGCGGACGTCTTCGTCGGCAAAGTGGGCCACACCGGGGACGGTCGGGAGGTATTGGCGGATGAGCTGACGGAGGATGCCGTTGCCCGTGCCGTGGAGGATGCGGACGCGGTCAGCACCGACTTGGATGGCGTCGTCGATGAAGTAGGCCACCGTTTGCAATGCTTCATCGCCGCGCATGCCCCGCACATCGATCTCTTGGCGGAAATGCAAGCGTTTCTTGTGCATTGCGTCGGCCGTCTGTTCGCTGAGGAAAGTGCTGCTGCGCTCCGCAGTGCGCCTCAGGGCGGCCGCTTCGGCACGCTCCAAGCGATCAGTGGCCACCGTGCTCTTGATCGCCCCGAAGGCCACGACGGCCTGCTTGCCTTGCATTTCCAAGATGCTTCCGACGGCCGTCTGCCCCTTCATGCGCACCGCATCGCCGGCGGTGAGGGGTGGAGGAGCGGCAGCCTTCGGTGTAGCATTCGCGGCAGCTTCCGGCTGCTTCTTCCTTTCCTGACGCCGTTCTTGACGTTGGCGCAGCTGCTCCATCTTGCGGGCAATGCGGTCGTCGTCTTCGCAGGTTTGGCTGACGGTCTCTTTGAACGTATCCAGTTCGCGGCGTGCGGTGCGCGTACGTTCCTTCTCTGCCTGCGCCTCACGTATTTCGCGGATGGTGTTCTCGATGCGCGCGTTGGCTTCGCCGACGATGCGTTGCGCGGCCTCTTTGGCCTCACTGATGATCGCCTTTCGTTGGCTGTTCACAGCCTCGAGATCCCGCTCGTAGCGCGCGGTAAGCTCTTCGAGTTGCTTCTCGCGGCGGCGGATGTTTTGTCGCTTGTTTTCCCAATAACGCTTGTCGCGGACGATGTCCTGCAGGTACTTGTCCATATCGACGTAATCGCTGCCCACCTTTTCGGAGGCTTCAGTAATGACATCGTCAGGCAGGCCGATTTTGCGGGCGATCTCGATGGCGAAGGAGCTACCGGGATGGCCGACGGAGAGGCGGAAGAGCGGCTGCATCAAGTTGCGATCGTAGAGCATGGCGCCATTGACGACGCCCTCGTGATCTTCGGCGTACTGCTTGAGGTTTTGGTAGTGCGTTGTGATGACGCCAAACGAGTGCCGGCGATTGAAGCGCTCGAGCAATGCCTCAGCCAGTGCGCCGCCAATGAGTGGTTCCGTGCCGCTGCCGAATTCGTCGATGAGTAGCAGCGTGCGCTCGTTGCCGTAGCGGATGAAGTACTTCATGTTCGTCAGGTGTGAGCTGTAGGTGCTGAGATCGTTTTCGATGCTCTGCTCATCACCGATGTCGATGAAGATGCGCTCGAAGATGCCTGTGCGCGAGCGTTCGTGCAGTGGGATGGGAATGCCGCACTGGAGCATGTATTGCAGCAGTCCGACAGTCTTCAGGCAGACAGACTTTCCACCGGCGTTCGGCCCGGAGATGATGAGCAGTCGGTGTTCGGTATCGAGCGTGAGGTCGAGGGGGACGACCTCTTTACCGGCTTTGCGGTGAGCGAGGAGTAGGAGCGGATGCACCGCCCCTTGCCAGTCAATCAATGGCTCGTCCTTGGGTAGGGTGACGATGGCACCGATGCTTTCGGCAAAGAGGGCTTTGGCGCGGATAAAATCGATGACGGCAAGGAAGGCGTAGGATTGGAGGATGTCTGGCACGAGCGGGCGGAGCATGTCGGTAAAGGCGGTGAGGATGCGGACGATCTCACGGCGCTCTTCGGCTTCGAGTTCGCGGATGCGGTTATTGGCTTCTACAACGGCTTCGGGCTCGATGTAAACCGTCTTGCCCGTCGCCGATTCGTCGTGGACGATGCCGCGGATGCGCCGCTTGAAGGAGGGTGCTACGGGGATGACCAATCGACCGTCGCGCATGGTGGGTGCTGTGTCGCGATCTACCCATCCCTCGGTCTGCGCCGCACGGAGGATGGATTGCAGGTTGTGAGAGATGCTACCAGAGACGGTGGCCATGTCGCGACGGATGCGTGCCAGCTCGGGGGAAGCGCTATCCTTCGTGCGACCGTAGCGGTCGAGGATGGCGTCGATGCGACGAATAAGATCAGGGAAGATGGGCACGCGACCGGCTATCGCAGACAGCACGGGGTACTCAGCCGCCGCGTCGTCGCCTTTATCCACGGGCAGGAAGAAGCGTGCGATGTCTGCGATGGTTTGTAGCGAGCGCTTGAGGTCGAACAGCTCTGCTTCGTCAGCGAAGGTACCCTCGGGCCGTATGCGGCTAAGCGTGGGACGTACGTCTATAAAATAATTTGCAGGGAAAGCACGCTCCCCCTGCAAAATGCGAACAAACTCACCTGTTTGTTCCAGCTCTTCGGCTACGACCGCCGCATCGGGCGAGAAACGTAGGCCATCTACTTGTTCACGGCCTAACGAACTGAGGCATTGTGCGGCGATCAGTTCGCGGATCTTGTCGAAGCCGAGTTTGTGTTCAAAGTTGTCGGGATAGATCACACGTCGATCAGTTCAGTTCGATCGTCTTCTCAGAACGCCGCTGGGGGCGGATGATGTATTCCAACTTCTCCGTGCCGCGGCGAAGGTGCAGGATGCAGACGTTGGCATCGGCGCCCTCGGGATTGACGTAGGGTGCGAAGAAGTAGAGGTAGGAGAAGCCTGTCATGTACTTGTCGTTCTCAAACACGCGGGCGATCTGGGGGTACTTGAACTTGTCCCAGAACATGCAGTTGGGGAAGCCGTTGGCGTTGGTGAAGCGTGTGCCGCTGTCGCGGTATTTCAGCGTGTTGGTGATGAATTGGCGGTAGGCTGCGGTGAACTCGTCGGCGGTGTGATCCATACGTTTGCCGTTGATGCGGTCGATGATGTCGCCGCGCTTGACGCCTGCTTTGGAGGCGGGCGATCCGTAGTCGACGTCGACGATCTTGTTCAGCTCGTAGATGCTGTAATGAAGGCCGGTGTAGTTGTAATTCTTCTTCGTGAGGATGAATTGTGCGTTGCGTTCGTATTTGACATAGGGGAATTGCATGCACATGAGGGGGATATGGATGGAGGCGTATTCGTCGACGGCGTAGGGACTGCTCATCAGCTCGTTGGCTTCGCACTCCCAGAGGACGCGGCCGCGGACGTGGCGCTGGTCGATGAAGCGGATGCCAAACTGGAGGATGTATTCGGCTTCGTTTTCGGGTGTGCTGGAGTCGTAGAAGGGGAACTTGGTGACGCGGTCGCGGGTGATGTCGTAGCGGAAGGTGGGTGATTGCTCGGCCGTCTCGCGGCTTTTCTTTTTGAAGTTGGGGTTCTTATTGAACTTATAATAGGTATTGATCACGAAGTCCGGGTTGATGGATTGCTGGCGGAGGCCCTTCTTGGTGAGTTCGCTTTTGAGGGTGTTGTTGATGGCGGATTCGATCTTGGAGATGCTCTTGTCGTCGGTCTCGGTGAAATCGAAGGTGCCGAATTGGGAGAAGTCGACGGCGTCGTCGGTTGTCTTGGTGATGAAGGGGCAGATGAAGAGGCGGTCGTGGGTGTTCTCAACGCTGTACATGGAGAAGGCCGTGGCGAGCTGGTCTTCGTTGAGGGCATTGACGGAGGAGCACTCTTTTTCGATGGGCACTTCGCGTGAGGCGTTATCGAAATTGTGGATCGTAAGCCTGATGTCGCGCACTTCAGAATCGGAGATGAGCGAATCGACGTCGTCGGGTGAGATCTCTTCGATCTTGGCGCCATTGATGCGTTCGATGATGTCGTTTTGCTTCAGGCCGGCTTTTTCGGCCGGTGAATTGGGGTAGACTTTCATGATGACGGGCTTGTCTTTCCCCCAGTTTTTGTTGTTGCTGAACTCATAACTGAACCCTAAGCGGCAACTCACGGCCTCCTGTGCAGAGGCTGTCCAAACCATGCATGCCAAAAGCGCCGAACAGAAAAAAATCTTCATACTTCTATTACTTAACTTACTCGTTTTGATTAATAAAAATGCGATCGCATGGTGTGCAATCGCTTGACGGGGGCAAAGATATACAGCGGCTTGGAATACGGTTTAGCGGTTTTTTGCATACGGCTGGAGAGGGGAAGATTTTTCGCGTCGGAAGGCTTCCTAACCTCTGGAATCATTGATTCTATGCCTCGGAAGGCTTCCTAACCTCTGGAATCATTGATTCTATGCCTCGGAAGGCTTCCTAACCTCCGGAATCAGTGATTCTAAGGCCTCGGAAGGCTTCCTAACCTCCGGAATCAGTGATTCTACGCCTCGGAAGGCTTCCTAACCTCTGGAATCATTGATTCTGCGCTTCGGAAGGCTTCCTAAGCTCACCTATATAATGCAGGGACGATGGGGAGCGATGGGCGGACACGTTGTCGGGGCTCCTCTATAAGTCCTCCGACGAATACTCCAAAAACCAAGAAGGCCGCCGGGATCGTTTCAACCCGACGGCCTCCTTTTTTCAATTCTCTCAATTCTGCAAACGAGCACGCGCTCAGTACTGCCCCTTATACTCTCCGATGACGATCGTCATGTCCAAGCCCGCGGTGTGGGTGAACGGGAATGTCTGCCCGTCGTTGATGCGGATCTGGTAATCGCCGTACGCTAACGGGAGCTCGTATTGCAGGTTTTGGGGACAGAGGCAATTGGCTTGTGCCGTGGCTACGTCGCGCTCTTCGATGTGGATCAGGTTGCCGGAGCGGCTGGCGTGCAGCTCGATGCGCGCGGCACACTGGTAGATCACGCTGTCGTGCCGGATCTGTAGCCAGCCGTTTCCGAGCGCCTTCAGGTGGAGCGTCTCGTGTCGTTTGATTGTCTCCGGGACATCTGCGGCGCCTGATCGAAGGTTGGAGAGGCAGCCTGAGTTGGTGATGTGATAGACCTTCAATGAAGATGCTTCACCCACCTCTGTCACCTCGCTTTCGTTGCATCCGCCGGCGCTCAGCAGCAGCGCTATGCCGTAGACCAAAAACTTTTTCGTTTCCATCGTGTTTTCCGATTATTTGTTTCTGCCCTTACGGATGTGGATAGGCCGGCGGACGCTGCTTGTGCACTATTCAATAATGGTGATCCAGCCGAATTCGTCCGGTTCGTCGCCGTACTGAATGGCGCGCAGCTTGTGATAGAGCTTTTCGCAGACGGGGCCCACTTTGCCGTCTTTCGAGATGACGTACGACTTGTGCTCGTCCAGATCGTCGATCGTGGAGATGGGCGCGATGACGGCGGCGGTGCCACACTCGGCGGCTTCGTCGAAGGTGGCGACCTCCTCGAAGGGTACCGGCCGGCGCTCCACCTTCATGCCCATGTGTTCGGCCAGTTGCATGAGGCTCTTGTTCGTGATCGAGGGCAGGATGGAGTTGGAGGCTGGCGTGATGTATGTGTTGCCACGCACACCGAAAAAGTTAGCCGGGCCGCACTCGTCGATGTATTTCTTTTCCTTGGGGTCGAGGTAGAGCACGGCGGCGTAGCCCTCGTTGTGTGCCTTGACGCCTGCTGCGAGGCTGGCTGCGTAGTTGCCACCGACCTTCACCATGCCTGTGCCGTTGGGTGCGGCGCGGTCGTAACCACGCATGACGCAGACTTTCGACAGGCGGAAGCCCTCCTTGAAGTATGGGCCTACGGGGGTGACGAAGATGAGGAAGAGATACTCCGAAGCGGGCTTGACGCCTACTTGCGGGCCAACGCCGATGAGCAGCGGGCGGATGTAGAGCGACGAGCCGCTGTCGTGCGGGGGCACGAAGTGGCTGTTAAGCTTTACGACGCGGCGCACGGCTTCTTCAAATTTCTCCACGGGCAGCTCGGCCATCATAATGGCGCGGCTGGAGGACTGCATGCGTCGGGCGTTCTCGCCCATGCGGAAGACGCGGATGCGGCCGTCTTTGCCGCGGAAGGCTTTCATCCCCTCGAAGGCCTCCTGGCCATAGTGCAGGCAGGTGGAGGCCATGTGGATGTCGATGTTTTCAGATGAGGAGATTTCGAGCTCGCCCCACTCGCCATTGCGGTAGTAGCATCTCACGTTGTAGTCGGTTTTCATGTAACCGAACGGAATCTCGGACCAATTGATTTCTTTCATGGTTGTGCGTTGTATTAAATGTTAGAAAAATAAAGTGTGGGCAAATGTAAGCGCCTGATCAGATTTGTCGAAGGATTATTCCACGTAGCGGACTTCGGGGGTGAGGCTTATGCCGAAGCGCTCTTCTACGGTGTCTCGGATGCGTTCGGCGAAGCGGGCTATGTCGTCGCCGGTGGCGTGGCCGTGATTAACGATGATGAGTGCCTGCCGTTCGTAGACGCCCACCTCGCCCTCGCGTAGGCCTTTGAATCCGCAGCGTTCGATGAGCCAGCCGGCGGGGATTTTGATGCGGCCGTCGGGCGCGGGGTAGGAGGGGATGTCGGGGTGAAGGGCGCGGAGGCGGTCGAAGTGGGGGCGATCGATGAGGGGGTTCATGAAGAAGCTGCCGGCGTTGCCGAGCTGGTCGGGGTCGGGGAGCTTGCTGCGGCGAATGGCGATGACGGCTTCGCGGACGTCGCGGATTGTGGGGTGTAGGGGGGCGTTGCCGAGGGCTTCGCGCAAGGGGGCGTAGTCGAGTTGGAGTGTGGGGTGTTTCCGGAGCCGCAGGTTGATGTGGGTCACGATGTGCGGGTCGCGGTGTGGATCTTTGAAGGCGCTGTATCGGTAGGCGTATTCGCAGTCAGTGGCGCTGAAGGTGTGGCGCTCGAAGGTGAGTTGGTTGAAGGCTTCTACGCTCTCGACGACGTCTTTTAGCTCGGCGCCGTAGGCTCCGATGTTTTGGACGGCGGCGGCGCCGGCTTCGCCGGGGATGAGGGAGAGGTTCTCGATGCCGCCCCAACCGCGGCTGACGGCGTAGTGCACCACGTCGTCCCAGACTTCAGCGGCGCCGATGCGCAGGGTGACGTCGGTCTCCGTCTCGCGGACGGGCGTGATGCCGCGGATGCGAGAGTGGACGATGATGCCGTTGAAGTCGGTCACGAAGAGGAGGTTGCTGCCGGCGCCGATGTGTAGCGATCGGAGCTCTTGGAAGTACTCGTCGCGGAGGATGCGCCCGAGTTCGTCTTCGTTGTCATACTCCATGAACCAGCGGGCGCGGGCGGGCAGGTGGAAGGTGTTGTAGCCTCTGAGGGGGAAGTTTTTTTCTATACGCATAGGGGGGGTGTCTCTCTGACTCTTGCTGTCATAAAAAAAGATGCCCCGACCAACAGCGCGGCGGGGCATCCTTCATGCTTCTTTGTTCAAATCTTCTTCACGTAAACGTGAATCAATACGTGCGTTCCAAAACCCAAGCGTCTTGGAAGTTGGGGGCATACTTGGCTCGGATGGCGTCGCGGCTTTTTTCGGCCTCGGCCTTCGTCTCAAAGCTGGTTACGATGACGCGCATCATGCCGTATTCGTTTTCACCGAGCACGGGCGTGTAGCCTTCGTTCTGCATGCGCTCCTTGAGGGAGTTCGCGTTGGTGAGGTTCTTGAAGCTGCCGATTACGACGCTGAACAACTTGATGGCGTCGCCATCTTCGCCCTCCACGGGGGTGATTTTCTCCTGACGCGTTTCACCCGCTGTCTTCGACTTTGATACCGGAGCGATCTCTTCTTCTGGCTCGTCGCTTGATATCTCGCGTTCCTTGGCCTGCTCGTAGGCGGCCTTGTACGCGCTCTGTTTCGATTTGCACGAAGCGCAGCACATCAATACTAAGCACAGAGCGACTCCTAACAATCCTATCCTTTTCATATCTGTTTGGTGTTATGAATTAACGGGCGCAAATATAGAAGCAGGATCTGTAGTCGCGCACAGTAACGAGCCGCCGACCATGTGCCCGCTGGATCATCCACCGCTGGATTCTCCCCAAAAACGCCCCCGCCAGCGCATTTCGCCCCTGGAATTCCCGAAACACACCCCTTGCCGACGCATCCACCCTTCGGAATCCCCCCGTCAGCTCAATTGCGGCCTCTTCGCGGACTGTTTGGGTATACTTTCTATGCGAAACGATGCTTAGACGGTCTGTATGGATTAGATTTCCATCAGAAACTATACTTAGTCATAGTGTATGGATATAAAATCCGTCGGAAAGCATGCTTATACACTGAGTGTGGGTATAGATTACACCGGGAAATGCGCTTAATACAAATGTATCAGTTCAAATGCCACCGGATTTTATACTCAGTCATAGTGTATGAGTATAAAATCCGGCGGAAAGTATACTCATACACTGTGTCTAAGTATAGATTGCAACGAAAGGAATACTTCATACAACTGTATATGTTTAGTTTTTGATGGGAGGTATACTTATGCAAGGTGTGTAAGTATTACTTTCAGACAAAACTATGGTTAGGCAGTATGTCTAAGCGCTCTTTACGGATGCAAGAAAGTGCTTACACACTGCCTATAGGAGGTTTTTATATAAGGGATAAAGCAAACAGGGTGTATATGAGATCTTCCTATTAGATGGAATTACTCATCATACTGCCTAAGCATCGTTTCGCATAGAAAGTATACCTAAACAGTCCGCGAAGAGGCCGCAATTGAGCCGACGGGGGGATTCCGAAGGGTGGATGCGTCGGCGAGGGTGTGTTTCGGGAATTCCGGGGCGCGGAAGAGGGAGAAGTGGACGGCGCCGTAGACGCGCATCTCGCTGAAGCAGGAATGGGTGGAAAAATCGTACGTGCCGGGGTGCTCAAGGATGAAGAGGCCGCCTGCGCACAGCAGCTGGCCGCCTAAGATGGTTTCGGGGAGCTCGGGGAGGCGCGGCAGGCTGTAGGGGGGGTCGGCGAAGATGAGCGGGAAGGCGGGGGCGGTGCGGAGGTAGCGGAAGGCGTCGCCGCGGATCAGCGTGAAAGTGCCCGGGGCGGGGGATAGGCGCCGGGCCACGTCGGCGATGAAGGCTGCGTGTGCACGGTTGGCCTCAACGGCCGTCACGGAGTTGCATCCGCGCGAGAGCAGCTCGAAGGCGATGCTGCCCGTGCCAGAAAAGAGGTCGAGGGCGCGGACATCCTGCCACGTGACGAGGTTTTCGAGCACATTGAAGAGGTTCTCCTTCGCAAAGTCGGTTGTGGGGCGCGCGCTGAAAGTGGTTGGCACTTGGAAGCGCCTGCGGCCGTAGATGCCTCGGATGATTCTCATGCGTTCACTGCATTTGCCTCCGCTTGGTTGCCGAGGGTGGCCTCGCGGTCATCGGTGCGGTATAAGGTTTCGATGGCCTCCACACGGATATTCCGCAGGTAGGTCTGTAGCTTTTCTTTCAAGTCGAAGGCCGTCGATGCAACGGCCGACAGGGTGAGCGTGTCGCTGCGCTGGTCGAGCGAGAGCTGCTTCCAGGCGTAAAGCAGGTAATACATGATGTCGTCGTCCGTCTCCACCTCGAATCGGTTAAGGAAGCGCAAGGCGCCCCGATCGAAGCAAGTGACATCCATCGTCCGATCGTGCACGATGGCATACGCCTCAGCATGTAGTGCACGCAGGCTGTGGCCGTGCCAACGCTGTAGCAACGATGCGAGGCCGTGTTCCCACCGCGCATTGTGGATCGTTTGTAAAACGAACTCATGCAGATCGTGCCGTAAGCCAAAAAGCAACACAGATTCCATCGCTTCCAACGGTTGCGCAAGCACCTCCTCGACGGCTCCAGCGAAAGAGAAACGGTAGAGGCGCTCCTTGGCCTCATCCTCATAGATCACCTCCGGCACCCATGTGTAATTCGGCTCGCTCATGACGACGCGCACGGAGGCGTAGGGGTAGGTGAGAAACGGATGCTGGCGGAAGAGGTCACGGAGCGCTTGCAGGTAGGGCTGCGCTGCGTCCACTTCCGTTTCTGCATAAAAAAAGGATCCCTCATCCGATGGGATCCCCCCGGAAAAAGAAAGTCCGCCCGGCCAAAGCCGGACAGACGTTCTGTAGTTTTCCGAATGGCTCGCCGTTAGCGAGTCGGGAACACGAAGGCTCATGTGCGCGGTTTATTCCCAGTTACCGGCGTTGTTATTGATCTCCGTCACGGAGCCCACTTTGAGGCCTTCGTACTTATTCATCTTGCGCATCTTGTCTTTCAGGTTAGCCAGCTGCTGCTTGTTGAGGTCGCCCAAATAGACATCGTAGGGGACGCGGCACTCGAAGACTTTCACCGTATAGCCCGAGGAGGATTCCAGCGTGGCCGTATCCATCTCAAACTTGGCGTTGACGCCTTTCACCGGCACGTAGGCGAGGGAGTCGACATTGAAGTTGGGGCCCAACAGGGTGTCTTTAGCCAATACCCACATGGTGTCGCGGCGGAAGTTTTGCAAGCCATTTTTGATCACCTCGTCGTTGTTGCCAGTCTGGCGTGCACGGCGAACGATGTCAGCGGCTTTCTTTTCTGTCATGCCATGCTCCATCTGATCGTCGGTCAGGACGCCTTCTTTGATCACGAAGGGCAGCTTGGCTTCATTCAGGAACTTGGCCAGCTCTTCGAACGATCCGGCGTGGCGCCCGTTTCTGTTCTTATACTCGATCTGAGCCTTCCGAATCTCAATCAGGCGATTCTCAATGGCTGTTTCACGAGCCGTACGCTCATTTTCAAACTCAATCGGCCCCATGATGCTTCTGTAACACATGTAGGCTAGCAGCACAACCGCCGCAACCAATAAGATTTTCAGTGTAATTCTCATATCCGTGTATACTTATTTTTGAATGTTTGGTTTTTATGCGGCAAATGTATGATAGTTTTCAAAGGTCTACCTTTATCGCAAAAATTATTCATACCTGACTGAGTATGCTTGATAAATACATCTATAAGCAGATCACGGAACATTTCCCTTATAACCCTACAGCAGAGCAGCAAAAAGCGATTGCGGCCATTGCTGCTTTTGCGGCAGCCACCACGCCCCGGTCGCTGTTGCTCGTGAAGGGCTACGCGGGGACGGGCAAGACGTCCGTGCTTGGAGCTGTGGTGAAGGCCCTCCAGGCGATGGGTAGGCCGAGCGTGCTGCTGGCGCCTACGGGCAGGGCGGCGAAGGTGTTTGCTGAGTATGCCGAGCGGGAGGCGTTTACGATTCACAAGAAGATCTATCGCCAGAAGTCGTTCTCAAACGATTTCGGGAGCTTTTCATTGACGAACAACATGCACAAGGACACGCTCTTTATCGTTGATGAGGCCTCGATGATCTCGAACGAAACGGCCGGTGCGCAGGCCTTTGGGAGTGGGCATCTGTTGGACGATTTGATGGAGTATATCTACGATGAGGGAAAGGGCTGCCGGCTGATTTTGTCGGGCGACTCGGCGCAGCTGCCGCCGGTGATGCTGCGAGAGAGCCCGGCCCTGAGCGTGGAGCGGCTCCGAAGCTATGGGTTAGAGGTGCATGAAGTGTCGCTCACGGAGGTCGTGCGGCAGGATGTGGACTCGGGCATCTTGTTTAACGCCACATTGATTCGCAATGGGCTGCGGAGCCTGCGGACGGCGCGCTTCCCGGTGCTTCAGCTGAAGGGGTTTCGCGACATTAGCAAGGTGACGGGCAGTGAGCTGATCGAAGAGATTGCGTCGGCTTACGGAAGCGATGGGGTGGACGAGACGATCGTGGTTTGCCGATCGAATAAGCGTGCAACACGCTATAACAACGGCATCAGGTTGCACATTCTCGGCCGGGAGGAGGAGCTCGAGCGAGGCGAAAGGTTGATGGTGGTCAAAAACAATTATTACCGCTGGTCGCGGGCAAAGGATCCGGAGTCGAACTTCATTGCCAATGGGGAGATCGTGGAGGTGCTGCGCGTGCGACGTTCGACTGAGCTGTATGGTTTTCACTTCACCGATGTGCTGGTGCGCTTCCAAGACGATGCCGCGGAGGTGGAGCTGCGGATCTTGACAGATGCGCTCAGGAGTGAGTCGCCGACGCTGTCGAAGGAGGATAGCGACCGGCTGTTTTACGCCGTGTTGGAAGATTATAAAGAGGTGAAGACGAAGGCAACGCGAATGAAACGAATGAAGGAGGATCCGTTTTTCAACGCCGTGCAGGCGAAGTATGCCTACGCCATCACCTGCCACAAGGCGCAGGGCGGGCAGTGGCGAAATGTGTTCTTGGACATCGGCTACTTGACGGAGGCGATGCTTGGGGAGGACTTTTACCGTTGGCTATACACCGCCGTGACGCGCGCCACGGGTCGGCTTTACCTCGTCAACCTGCCACCGGCTTTCGAGGCAGGAGGAGGGGAATCAGAAACGTTCTGACAATCGTCCGATTTATAGCCGGTCGGAAATGATTTGCAAACCGAAGGACTAATCAGAGCAATCGATGGAAAGCTCCGCGCGTCAGTTTTTGATCTCTGTCATTTTGATGCGGGTGCTCTCCTGATTTTGGCGTCTGAGTGAAAGATTTACATTTGCCCCCGCTTCATCCTCCCCACGTTTACAACATCTTTTACTACGTCAATCAAAAAGCGGGGAGGGCATAAAAGCAATCCAGCTCACACTATTATTAATTGATACATCATCAAGCGGGGAAACACAATACTGCTGAAGGATGTGCGCATATATCCCTTCGGTATAGGCGCCCCCCCGGCACAGCCTAAAGAGCTGTAATAGCCACCCGCTCCCCCCACTTTTTTATTCATCACACAAATGGTTAAATACAACATTGTCGAACTGACAGACATGGAACTCCCCAAACTGCAAACGATCGCAACTGAGTTGGGGCTTGGCGAGATCAAAGGCATTGACAAGCAAGCGCTGATCTACCTTATCCTTGACCAACAGGCCGTCTCAGTAGCCGGTATGCAAAAAGAAAAAGAGGCTCAGAAGTCGGAAACGAAGCCGCGCCGCAAACCCGGACGGCCGCCGAAAAATCCACCAGCAGAGACGTCTGAGACTGCCGCAGAAAAGAAAGAGAAGAAGGAAACGGCAAAAGAGAAAGAGGCCGAAAAGCCTGTTGTGAAGCGTCGCGGGCCGGGCCGCCCACCCAAGAAGAAGCCGGAAGAGGTGCAGGAAATCGATGCCGAGGAAAAACCGGCTGAGAAGGAGAAGAAAACGGCCGAGAAACCTGCCGTGAAGCGTCGCGGGCCGGGCCGTCCACCGAAGAAGAAACCCGTCGAGGAGCAGCCGGTCGATACGGAGCCCATCTTGGCTACCGAGCCGATGCTGGAGGCTGAGGACACGCCCGCGGCCGAACCGCAGCCCATCGCTCAGCCGATGGAGGTGGCAGAAGCACCCACCGTGCCCGAGGCAGAGACGCCGGATAAACCCGAGTCGGGAGCTGCACCTGAGGTGAAAGAGACACCGGCCACGCCGACGGTCAGCGCGGATCCGAAGCGCACCATCTTTAAGCACACCACGGACACGAACTCCGTGCTCGATCAGGTGCTGCCCATGCAACCCTCCACGCCGCAGCCGAAGGAAAAGCCCTCAAACGACCCCAAGAAACGTCAGCCGGGGCAGCGAGCTGGCAACCCCAACCTGCGCGAAAATGCCCCCGCCGTGCCGCCCCCACCACTCTATGATTTCGACGGCATACTCACGGCCACGGGCGTCTTGGAGATCGTCCCCGACGGCTACGGATTCCTCCGTTCATCGGACTACAACTACCTCGCCTCACCGGACGACGTCTATGTCTCCGCCTCACAAATCAAGCTCTTCGGACTCCGCACCGGCGACCTCGTGGAGGGGCCCATCCGCCCGCCGCGCGAAGGGGAGAAATACTTCCCGCTCGTCAAGGTAGACACCATCAACGGCCGCCCGACTGAAGAAGTGCGCGACCGTGTCCCCTTCGACCACCTCACGCCGCTTTTCCCGAACGAAAAATTCAACCTCACCGAGCGCCGCTCGCCCAAAGTTTACGACCCCTACGCCGTGCGTGTCGTCGACCTTTTCTCGCCCATCGGCAAGGGTCAGCGCGGCCTCATCGTGGCACAACCCAAGACGGGTAAAACGATGCTCCTGAAAGACATTGCTAACGCCATCGCCATTAATCACCCGGAGGTCTACATGATCATCCTGCTCATCGATGAGCGCCCCGAGGAGGTGACTGACATGGCGCGCAGCGTAGATGCTGAAGTTATCGCCTCCACGTTTGACGAACCCGCCGACCGCCACGTCAAGATCGCCGAGATCGTGCTCAACAAGGCCAAACGCATGGTGGAATGCGGTCACGACGTTGTCATCCTGCTCGACTCCATCACCCGCCTGGCTCGCGCCTACAACACCGTGCAGCCGGCTTCGGGAAAGATCCTCTCCGGTGGTGTGGAGGCCAACGCGTTGCAAAAGCCCAAACGCTTCTTCGGTGCAGCTCGCAACATTGAGCATGGCGGCAGCCTCACCATCCTCGCCACCGCCCTGACCGATACGGGGTCGAAGATGGACGACGTCATCTTTGAAGAATTCAAGGGCACGGGCAACATGGAGCTTCAGCTCGATCGCAAGCTGGCCAACCGGCGCGTCTACCCTGCCGTTGACATCCAAGCCTCCAGCACTCGCCGTGACGACCTGTTGCAAGACGAGAGCACCCGCAACCGCCTCTTCATCTTCCGCAATTACCTCGCTGACATGAACACCATTGAGGCGATGGAGTTCGTCAAGAAGCAGATGGAGCTTACCGCCAACAACGCCGAGCTTCTCGCCTCGATGAATGGGTAAGTAGGGCTGGGAGACAGGTGCTCGCCTGTCCAAACGAATACGTCCTGCTGGGCAAAAAGGGAACCGCTCCCTATCGCCCAGCAGGACGTTTTGTTTTTCGCTTTTCCGTCCACCTCACATTGAGCGCGATCTGTAGAGGCCAAAGATCATCACCAATTTCATTTTTCCGAGCTCCAACAATGGTATACTTGGGCTTAAGGGTCAAATATGTTCCTGCGAGGGGCAATAATACACTGTGATACATGTATATGTAATATCTAGTATTATGAGAGATCAAACTCGAAAAAAAGTACTCTCATTGTGGGTCAAAAGAGGTGATTCGTAAGGGCACACGAAATGGTACATCTTATAGGTTTTGCCATAGCTGTACACACTACTTTAGCGGTCGTTTGCATGTGGATTCTTCGGTGGTTCATCGATACTACGCTGAAGGCACATATACCATCTCACAGATCACAGAACGATTAGGAATATCCTGTTCTACATACAGTAAAGCGTCGGATGAAAAGTTGCCCTCTCAGTTCTACCTCTATAGCACCTCGAACTGTGGCGTTTCAAATGGATACCACATACTGGAGTAGAAACTTTGGCGTAGTACTTTTCATGGATGTAGCGACCCATCGCGTCCTTCATTTCAGCTTCATTTATCGAAAGGAGCGTATAGAAGATTACCTCTCGGGAATAGCCTACCTCAAAAGGCAAGTGAGCCGGGTCAACGGTGTCATTTCTGATAGACCGTCCGCTAAAGAAGGTGAGTTCGATGTAAGAAATCCATTTCCCCGCCTCGGGGAAGACACCCTTCCCAATGGCTTGCAGACCGCCTGCGAGGTAGCTTGTAGACACCCTGCAAGCAGGCTTGCAGACCTCGTGCAAGGGAGTTCCATTCCTATATCGGCGAATGAATTGCTTACATCGAACTCACGTTAAAGAAACGGCCTTGGGGCAATTCCTTACCAATATTGCCAATACCATCAAATAAAGCATATCAGGCAGTTGCTCATCAAGCATCCCAAACATCCGGCCTCTATTGCGTTGAAGGAAATTGGCCTGCAGCTTACACAATCCGATAAAAAACAGTTTGCCGGCTGTTAGCGCAATGGCATGAGCAGTGGAAGGAGTACTTGAATGAGAAGACTTTCTCGGAGAATGGAAAGACTTTTACTTGAGATTGTCGCACGGTCTTTTGTTTGGAGTCTATTGTTATGTGTCCGAATGTT
>MIQB01000035.1 GCA_002890585.1 Tannerella sp. oral taxon 808 | reverse complement strand
CGGGGCGTTTGAAGGGCGTATTCGATACGCCCCTACGAAATTCCAACGCCGGATGACCCGCCGCCGCCCGTCAATTAACCCTCCTAAAAATCGTAGGGGCAAAAAATTTTTCACCCCTACAAAAAACCAACGCCGGATGTATTATCGATTTTGGGCGATCACCCTCTCCGACAATCCTAGAGGCGAAAAATTTTTCGCCCCTACAAAAACCCAACGCCGGAACAACCGCCGCCGCCCGTCAATCATCCCTCCTAAAAATCGTAGGGGCGAAAAATTTTTCGCCCCTACAAAAACCCAACGCCGGAAGCCCCGCCGACGCCCGTCAATTAACCATCCTAAAAATCGTAGGGGCGAAAAATCTTTCGCCCCTACAAAACCCCAACGCCGCCCCCCCTACCGCCGCCCGGCAATCAGCTTTCCTAAATAAAAAAAGAGGCGTATTCGATACGCCCCTACAAAACCCCAACGCCGCCGGAACAACTGTCGCCGCCCGTCACTTCCTGATATTTTTTGCCGCAAAAACCATCATCAGGCCGAGGTTGACCACCAGCACGCCGCCACAGCACGCCACATAGAAGGCCAGCCATTCCCGATCGGGGCGAAGCACGAAGTAGGCCACCACCGTGCCAACCGCGATCAGCCCCATGAGCACGGCCAATGTTCTCAGTATAACAGTCCTTTTTTTCATCATGTCGTCGAAAGTATGCCATGCATCAGAGCGCGGGGATGAGCCGTTCTAAGTGCATGCCGTGTGAACCTTTAATAAGGATGTGGTAGCCGCTCAAGGGCTCGTCGGCGAGAGCCTCCGCGAGGGCCTCCGCCGTGGGGAAACACGCGTACCGATCCCGGCCGACGGCCGTAAACCGCGGGCCGCAGAGGATGACGCGGTCGAAGCCGCAGGCCGCTAACCGACGCACCACCTCCGCGTGCAGCGCAGGGCTCTCGTCGCCCAGCTCGTACATGTCGCCCAAGATGACCGCCTTCGGGCCGACCGTCCACGCCGCGAAGTTGTCGATGGCCGCCCGCATGCTGCTCGGATTGGCGTTATACGCGTCGATGAGCAGGCGGTTGCGCCGCGTCTCCATCCATTGCGAACGGTTGTTCGTCGGCGTGTAGTCCGCGATGGCGCGGCAGATCTCGTCGGCCGGTATGCCAAACGTGCGCCCCACAGTCACGGCCGCCAGCGCGTTCTTCAGATTATACCCGCCGACGAGCCGCGTCGTCACCCTGTGCTGTCGATCGTCGTCGCGCTCCCGCCAGGCGAAGCTGAGGAAGGGCGGCTGGCCGTCCACCGCCTGCCCGGCGATGAGCGTCGTGGGCCGCATCGTGTTGCCGTAGCCCACGCAGTCCGCCCCGACGGCCATCGCCGTGAGGTGCTCGTTATCCTCGTCAAGGAAGATGCGCCCCCCCGTGGCGCGGAGCCAATCGTAGAGCTCGCCCTTGGTGCGGACCACGCCCTCGAACGACCCGAAGCCCTCAAGGTGCGCCCGCCCGACGTTCGTGATCAACCCGCAGTCCGGACGGGCTATGGCGCAGAGGTCGCGGATCTCGCCCGGGTGGTTAGCGCCCATCTCCACGACGGCCACCTCGTGCGCCTTCGTGAGTCGGAGCAACGTCAGCGGCACGCCGATATGGTTGTTCAAGTTTCCCTCCGTGCAGAGCGTCCGGAGGCGTCGGGCCAGGACGGCAGCCACAAGCTCCTTCGTCGTCGTCTTCCCATTCGTTCCGGTAATGCCGACAATAGGTGTGCGGAGCCTCTCGCGGTGCATCCGGGCCAGGTCTTGCAGTGCATCGAGGGCACTGTCTACGTGTAGGAGTCGGTCATCGCCGCCCAGCGCCGGGTCATCTACGATGGCGTAAGCGCAGCCGTCGCTGAGCGCTTGCCGGGCGAAGGCGTTACCGTCGAAGCGCTCGCCCTTGAGCGCAAAAAAGAGGCCTCCAGAGGCCACGCGCCGGCTGTCGGTCGTGACATCCGGGTGCCTGAGGAAGAGGCGATAGAGATCTTCTGTAGTCATAAACGGAAAAATGAAAAATGAAGAACTAACGACGGAAGGTCCGTTACAGGCCGGGCGCCCGCGTTTTTCGTCTTTAGCCCTTAACGGAAAAATGAAGAGCCAAAAACGAAAAGCCCGTGTACAGCCGGGCGCCAGCGTTTTTCGTCTTTCGTCTTTAGCTTTTAGTTGTTAATTCCTTATACATATTCATCAGGTGGACCACCATCATCGGCTCCGAGGCATCGGCAGGCAGGCCATAGAGGCGGAGCACGGCCGCGTCGTTACGCGTGTGCGCGCGGCGCAGCTCGGGCGCCATGGTCGCGGCGTCGTAGAGGTCAGCCAGCGAGCTGTCGGGATACAAGGCGCGAGCGTCGAGGATGGCCTGCGCCGTAGCCTCAACCGTCTCCCGGTCAGCCTCCGTCGGAGCTTCAGGCCAAGGAAAATTGTTGTAAACAACGTCCTTCGAGTAGCGGTAGCGCATTTCGAGCCTCCCACAGACGGCGCGCATCCAAGCGTTATGCACCGCCGAAGTCAGTATGCCGAAGTGATACAAGCCGGCAGAAGGGATCAGTGATACTTTATTAGAGCAAATCATATCCTGTGTCATAAACCCGATCGGGACATACTCTCTGCGCTCCGATGAGACACTTGGCACCAGCAAGTAACTGGTGTCGGGCATATTCTTGAAATGAAACTGTGTCGGCATATCCGCTAATTTTCTTGTCGCCGGCCTTTTGCTTTTCAGGCGAAACTGTCTGACGGCCTCCACACGTTTATAAGCATGCGGCATACGGCGCAGCTCAGCCGGTGAGCAGTCTCCCAACCAAAGGCAATAGCGCGGCTTGTTGTGTATGAACTCTCGCGCTCCGTACCACGGGCGGAAATACTTAGCTGCCTCCGGTTCCTGCTTGATAAAAGCGTCGCGCTCAGCCTCCGTGAAGAGATAGTTACCGTCATCAATGGGAAGATTCCCGCTCCCCATTTCTGGCACTTCGCAGAGAGGCTTCTTTCTGCTTTCCACAAACACATCCTCCGCGTCCATTAGGTAAGCGTTGATATGCTTCACCTCAACAAAATCCACCTTGTTATAATAGATCCGGCGCGGCGCCTCGTTCGGAGTCATACTAAACCCGATGATCACGCAATGCACATGCGCCTTCTCAGCCATCTCGCTGTCCCAACGGAAGGTGCGATAAGCAAAATCGAAGTGCATGCCGTCGGCAAAGAGCGGCAGGAAAAGCGCGGGCACATTCTCGCCCTGCGTGACGGAATTTGTCGATACCAAGGCGGCGCGAGTGGGCGTATCCTTCATCATCTCGGCAGCCTTTTTATACCAACCGCTGACATAGTCCAGATTGCCTACGTTCTTCCAGTCTTTTCCGAAGACGCCGAGCAGATCCCCCTTCTGCTCCTTCGACTGCAAGGAATAACCCACAAACGGCGGGTTACCTATGATATAGTCTGGCTCCGTGCAGACCGCGCGCCAGTCTATACGCAGGGCGTTCTCTTCCGCGATGTGCGCCTCGGAGCGAAGTGGGAAGTAGGGCAGCCGTTGATGGAGCAGTCGGGCCGTCGTGCGCTTCGTCCCAGTCTCAGAAATCCACATGGCCGTGCGCGCCACCACGACGGCGAAGTCGTTCACCTCAATCCCATAGAAGTGATCAATCGAGACAAGGATCGGCGTAAAGTCCTCCCCCTCGAAGTCCGCCTCCGTAGCATCTTCCGAGTAGGCGCGGACGATCTCATTCTCCAACCGGCGGAGCGAGAGGTACGTTTCCGTAAGGAAATTACCCGAGCCACAGGCCGGATCGAAGAAGGTGAGCGAGGCAAGACGCCGCTGAAAGGCTTGCAGCTCGCGGCGGCGCTTCTCCGGATCGCGCAGGGCTTTCAGATTATCGAACTCGTCCCGCAGCCGATCGAGGAAGAGCGGATCAATCACGCGGTGGATGTTCTCCACCGAGGTATAGTGCATGCCCCCCGTGCGGCGCGTCACGGGGTTGAGTGTGCTCTCGAACACGGCGCCGAAGATGGTGGGCGAGATGCCGCTCCAGTCGAACTTCTTCTTCTCGTCGACCATCATCAACGCATTGATGGCATCGGTGCTGAACTCGGGCACCTCCACGCTGTCGTCGGCAAAGAGCCCACCGTTGACGTAGGGCAGCTTAGAGAAGCCGGGTGCGTAAGGGTCGCGCTGCTCATGCGGGGTGTCAAGCACACGGAAAAAGCGCATCAGCTCAGAGCGGAAGAGCTCGGGATATTTGATGAGCGGTTCGAAGTAACGGTAGAAGAACCCCCGCTTGCCAAACAGGCCAGCATCGTCAGCATACAGGCAAAAGACGAGGCGCACGCAAAGCATATTGAGGCTGCGCAGCGAGTCGGGCGACGTGGGGTCGAGGTATTTCTCTAACAGCAAGCCGTAGATCTTGTTGATCTGCTCGCCCGCTTTGACGGAGAGCTCCTCCTCCTCTTTCCGGATGCTCTTCACCTCGCGGTTGACGAGGAAGTCGAGGCTGTCGAGCTCGTCCGGGAGGTGCTCTAAAAGGATGACTCGCGGCGGCGCCTCAGGCACCTCCATGTCGTAGACACGGATCCGGGCAAAGTCGCTAACGATGATCCAGCGCGGGCGTCCTGAGTAAGGGATCATGCCAGCATAGCGCACAGCCTGACGGAAGGGGGTGAGCAGTGTGCCATCACTCTGGCGTTGGGGCTTGTCGAGGTCTACGCCGAGGCTCTTCTGCTCGATGAGCACATGGGTGGAGGGGATGACGGCATCCATGAAGGAGATGTGCCCGAGCCGGACTCCCTGCTCGAAGAGGATGAAGCTGGAGGTGTCTTCTACACCAAACACCCGGCTAAGCAATTCGCTCCAGAAGGGTATCGTGTCACTCTTTTCTTGGCCTTTGCCGGCCCATGCCTCAGCGAAGCGCCGGGCGGCATCAGGGTTGTATTTGGATTGCATGAGGAATAACTGAAAAACGAAAAGTGAAAAATGCTGGTCAGATACCTGAGTGGAGGCGTATGCGATACGCCCCTACCCTGCCGGCGGAAGATGATAGAAGAGCGATCATTCAAACGCGATGCCCATCTGCTTCATCAGGAAGCAGGCGTTCATGTTTTGGGCCACGCCGGGGCGCAGGCGGTAGGAGAAGGTGAGCGCATCGGCCGTCATGTCGGCTTCGAAGCAACTGTTCTCGACAGCATCGGGGAACTCGTCGGCCAAGGCACCGAGTTGCAAGTCGTGCGTGGCGATGATGCCGCACGCTCCGCGGCCGACGAGCTGCTTCATCAGTGCCAGCGAACCCTTCCGCTTGTCCTCCGAGTTGGTACCCTTAAGGATCTCGTCGAGGATGATGAAGAGTTGCTCGCCCGCTTGCAGTCGGTCGATGATCTGCTTCAGGCGCTTCAGCTCGGCGAAGAAGTACGATTCGCCCGCCGCGAGCGAGTCAGCCGTGCGCAGGCTGGTGAAGAGCGGCGCGGGCGAGACTGTCAGCTGTTCGGCACACACGGGAAGCCCCATACACGCCAAGAGGAAGTTCACGCCCACGGTGCGCAGGTAGGTACTCTTGCCGGCCATGTTCGCCCCAGTGATGACGACGAAGTGCGGCGGCCGAGCGATGTGTAAGTCGTTACGCACGCAGCGGTCGCGGTGGATCAACGGATGACCGAGTCCGCGCCCGTCCATACAGAAATATGCGTCGGTGAGGTCGGGATAGGGATAGTCCGGGTGATTGAAGGCGAAGCCGCCGAGTGAGCATAGCGCGTCCACCTCAGCCAACGCCTCGAACCAATCGGCTACGTGCCCCGCGTGACGCGTCATCCATCGCTCCACGCGACCGGCCAACCAGACGTCGCGCAGCAGGAGCAAGTTGAGGAGCAACCCCGCCATGCTGTAGCGTTGGTCGAGTGCCCCGATGAGGCGCGACAATCCACGGATGGCCTGCGAAGCACTCGTGCCTTCCGTCGGGACAAAGCGACGCCGCAGCACGACGAGCGCCTCAGCGCGGAACGTCTCCGCCTCCACCCGAGCAATCAACGCGGCGTATGACCTGAGCACGCCCTCCATCCGGTCGGCCGACTTGCACAGCGCGTGGATGCGCTTGGCTGGCAGATTGACCACGCCGAAGCTCACGGCGAGCATCCCTCCGGCCGTCCACGCGGGGAAGGCACCGACGGCACACCCCACCGCAACGACGATCCACAGCGCGGGCACAAGCACCTTCAGCACACGCCACACGACGCCGTCCGCAAAGCGTGGCATGCCCGCTATCCATTCGTCCGACGCTCCCGCGCGCTGCCCCTTGCTCGCTATGCCCGTGGCATAGAAATGCTGACGGAAGTCGGGCCGATCGGCCAGCTCGCGGATGGCCTCCCGACGGCGCAGCACGGAGGCGCGCTCCGTCAGCGGACGCATGAACCACTGGGCCAAAAGCGATTGCCCGGCCGACGTCACCGTGCGATTGAGGCTGCGGAAGAGCGACTGCGAACCGAAGACGTCCAAGTCGAGCGCAAAGGGGTGCGCGGCGTCGGCGTACTCCCCTCCCCCATCGAATGCGCTGAAATCGTAATCGATCGCCCGCCGTTCGGCCTCGTTGAGGCGCAACAGCTCCGCGGCGAAATCCTTCCGCGCCGCAAGTCGGTTGTGGTAAACCATCAGCGCCACGAACGGCACAGCACACGCCACCACGATGCCCATCAGCACGGCCCACCCTGCGCCGCGAGCGATCCACACGGCCACTAAGGCGGCCACAACGATCAGCAGGCGGAGCGTGCCGGCATGGTAGATCTTTCGCCGCAGCGCCTCGAGCGTGGCCCGATGTTGCGCGATGCGTTCGTCGTAAAAACGGATCAGTGCCTCCATCGTCAATCCTCCGGGACGAGGCGGAGGCCTGCGGGTTCGATGGTGATCAGGTGGCGCCTATAGAGCGCGCCGACGGCCTGCTTGAAACTCTTCTTGCTGCAGCCGAAGAGGGTGCGGATCTCGTCTGCGTCGCTCTTGTCGTGCACGGGCAGGGCGCCGCCGTTTCCGCGCAGCGCCTCGAGGATGCGGTCGGCGATGCCGTCGATCTTGTCGTAGCCGAGGGAGTAGAGGCTGACGTCGATCTTATCGTCCTCGCGCACCGCCTTGATGTACCCCGTGGCGCGATCGCCGGTGCGGAGGGGGCGGAAGACTTCGTTGCGGTAGAGGAGGCCGGAGTGCAGGTGGTTGATGATGACCTTGAAGCCGAGTTCGGTCTCGCCGGTGACGAAGAGGTCGACGGCTTGGCCGCGGGTGTAGCGGGGCGGGGTGTTGTCGAGGAACTTGTCGATGCGGGCGGAGGCGACGATGCGGTGGGTGATGTGATCAAGGTAGACGTAGACGATGTGCCACTGGCCCGCCTGCATGGGGATTTTCTGCTCGCGGAAGGGCACGAGAAGATCTTTCATCAGTCCCCACTCGAGGAAGGCACCGGCGGCGGCCACCTGGCGGACTTGCATGCGTGCGAACTCGCCGACGGTGGCTCGGGGGCGGTCGGTGGTGGCGATGGGGCGGCCTTCGTTGTCGTGATAGACGAAGACTTGCAGCTCGTCGCCCTCGTGCGCCGCGTCGGGGATGTAGCGCGTGGGCAGCAGCACTTCGTTGCCGTCGGCGTCGGTCAGGTAAAGCCCGAAATCAACGCGCCGAGCCACGCGCAGGGTGTTGTATTTGCCTATTTCCATGTTAGAGGGTAGTCATGCGCCTTGTGGGCGCCTGGGTTGTAGGGCACCCCTTGTGGGCGCCCGGGTTGTAGGGGCACCCCTTGTGGGCGCCCGGTGGTTATATGCCCTTACGTGGCGTCCGTCTTTTTGCGCCGCGGTTTGCGGTGGGAATGGCTTTGCTTGTGCGTCATGCGGGTGTGGCCGATATGCTCGTTGATGCGCTTCACGAGGGTGCGGATCACCTCCCGGTCGACGGGCGGGAGGCCGCCCACATAGGCCAGTTGCAGACGTTGGATCAGTCGCCCGTAGACGCGGTCTGTCGTCGGACGGATCCGGGTGAGCGACGGCCGTTTGTTCTCGGCTCGTTCGCCGGTGCGATCGGCCTGCAGCGCACGCACTTCGTCCTTCGTCCGCTCGAGCAGGTCGACAGCCTCGTCGAGCCGGAGACGCGTCAGGTGCACGGCATGCTCGGGCTTCCTGAGGTCGATCAGCAGCGCATCGATGCGCGCGGGCTTGACGCTGGGGCCCTCTGCCTGGATGCGTTTGCCGACGCGCAGCTGGATGTACAGGTCTTCGGCCGCCTCCACCTCGTCCGCCCGCGGCGAGAGGCGCATGGCGCGCACCACGGCCAGGATGAACGACAACAGACGGTCGCATTCGGCATCTTTCTTCTTGATCGCGCCCGTTTTGGAGCTCGCGCGCGTTTCCTTGATCATCTCCGCGGCCTCCTCGAGGCACGCCCCGTATTCCGCTATGAGCGTCGCGGGCACACCGATCTTTTCGGCGTCCTCGGCGCTGACGTAGCTGTAAATCGTCGTGTGGAACTCGTTATGCGCGCCGTTGCTCAGCCTGTGCTGACTGAGTTTTTGGATTTGAATGACTTCGTCCATGCTATACCTTCCTTTCTTTCATATTACTCTGGGTTGCGGGCTGCCATTTGGAGGCACGTTTGCCCTTCCGCCGTGCCCGCAAAGGTAAAAACCTACCGTAAAACGAATGCTTTTAATCTGATCGTGTATTATTTACACTGTAAATTATCCTCTTTTACAGTAATCGTATACGATTTACCCCGTAAATTATTTGTTTTCATATTGATCGTGTACAATTTACGCTGTAAAGCGAATGCTTTTATATTGATTGTATAGGATTTACAGTGTAAGCGATATACGATCATATTAAAAGCATTCGATTTACAGTGTAAGCGATATACGATCATATTAAAAGCCTCCGATTTACAGTGTAAATGGTATACATCCATATTAAAAACATTCGATTTACGGCGTAAACGGTATACGATCACATTAAAAGCATTCGATTTACACCCATTTTCACCGCCTCGACGACTCGGAGCGGGCCAAACGGGGCGTCTTTTCGGGATACGCCAGACGTTTGAAGGGTAAACGAGGCCGGTTTCGCACCTACGACATGCGGCGACGGTAATCCTCGTACGTGAACGTGCGGAAAACCTCCGGGCGATCGGCGCCAAGGGGTAGGATGGCCAGCGCGGGGTGGCGGATGCCATTGAACATGGTCGTTTTGACGATGGTGTAATGGATCATGTCCTCGAAGATGATCGGGTCGCCGACGCGCAAGGGGCGGGGGAAGGACCAATCGCCCATGAAGTCGCCGCTCAGGCAACTGCACCCGCCGATGCGGTACGTCGGCCGCCCCTCGATCGGCTCCGTGGCACCGCGGATGACGGGTTTGTAGGGCATCTCGAGGCAGTCGGGCATGTGGCAGGTGAAGGAGGCGTCGATGATGGCCGTGGTGATGCCGCCGTTCTCGACGATGTCCACGACGGTCGTTTGCAGGTAGCCCGTCTGCCAAAAGAAGGCCGAGCCGGGCTCGAGGATGACGCGGAGGTTCGGGTGGGCGGCGCGGAAACGGCGGAGGGTGTCGACGAGCAGGTCGACATCGTAGCCGGCGCGCGTCATGAGGTGGCCGCCGCCCATGTTGAGCCAACGCACCTCCGGCAGCCAGCGCCCGAAGCGCGCTTCGACGGCGCGGAGCGTCTGCACAAGGTCCTCGGCCGACGATTCGCAAAGGGTGTGGAAGTGTAGCCCCTCGACACCCGCGGGCAGTCGGTCGGGCAACTTGTCGGCCGTGATGCCCATGCGCGATCCGGGGGCGCAGGGGTTGTAGAGCGCCGTGCCGACTTCGGAATACTCGGGGTTGATGCGCAGGCCGCACGAGACGGGCCGAGGGTAGGCCTCGACCATCGGGCGGAAGCGCGCGTACTGGGTGAGGGAGTTGAAGGTGATGTGGCTGCTGCAGCGGAGCAGCTCGGGGAAGTCGGCCTCGGTGTAGGCGGGCGAATAGGTGTGGGCGGGGGTGCCCATCTCGTCGACGACGAGGCGCGCCTCCCACACGGAGCTGGCCGTGGCGCACGGGATATACTCGCGGACGATGGGGAAGACGTGCCACAGGGCGGAGGCCTTCAGGGCGAGGATAATCTCCACGCCGGCGCGTTCCTTGACCTCACGGATGAGCGAGAGGTTGCGGCGGAGCAGGGATTCCTCGATGACGTAGCAGGGGGACATGGGATGGATGTAAAAACGAAAAACTAAAAATGAAGAACGGAGGTGGGCGCCCGGGTTGTAGGGGCGCCCCTTGTGGACGCCCGGATGTATGGGTTATTCCTTTACGACCGTGAGGCGCGCGTATTTGAGCAGCAGCGAGCGGCGGCCGGAGTACTCGAAGTCGACGGTGACCTTGGCGCTGCCGCCTTTGCCCTCGAGGGCGACGATGGTGCCGGTGCCGAAGAGGTTGTGGCGGACGGTGTCGCCCTTGTGCAGGTCGCCGATGGCGTCCACCTGCTGCGGCGCGGGCTGGTTGTCGTCGGTGGCGATACGCCTGAAGCGCGCCGATGCGTGTCCGGAGGTGGCCGTGTAGACGGGCGGACGCGGTGAGGCGGGGCGAGCCATCAGGGCGGGGTCGTCGGGGCGGATGAGGAAGGCGGGGTCGATGTCGTCGAGGAAGTGGCTCGGCGTGCAGGAGTGGCTCGAGCCGTTGCGGAAGCGCGTCTTGGCGTAGGTGATGAGGCAATGGCGGCGGGCGCGGGTGAGGGCGACGTAGAAGAGGCGGCGCTCCTCCTCGATGGCGCGCGGGCTGTCCATCGCCATCGGTGAGGGGAAGAGGTTCTCCTCCATGCCAGCGATGACGACGTTGTCAAACTCCAGCCCCTTGGCCGCGTGGACAGTCATCAGCGTGACGCACTCGGTGGATTCATCCTGCTTCTCGTCCTGGTCGGTCTGCAGCGAGACTTGGCGAAGGAAGTCGGAGAGGAAGTACTCGTCGGCGCCCTCTTCGTGTGCCTTGCCCTCGGCCTCACGGACGGCCTTGAGCACCTCCTGCATGTTATCCTGCCGCGAGACGCCCTCCACGGAGCGGTCTTGGTAGAGTTCCGCGGCGATGCCGCTGCGCTTGATCGTCAGCTCGGCCATCTCTACGGCCGAGCGTTCCCCATTCTCCGAGCGGAGCTCATGGATCAATGCGTGAAAGGCGCTGAGCTTGCGCAGTGTGCCTTGATTGGCGGGCAGGGCGTAGGCTGCGGGGTCGCTCACGACGTCCCAAAGGCTGGCACCATGCTCGATGGCGGCGCGCATGAGCTTCGTGACGGTCGTCTCGCCGATGCCGCGCGCGGGATAATTGATGATGCGTTTGAGCGCCTCCTCGTCGTCGGGGTTGACCACGACGCGGAAGTAGGCGATGATGTCCTTCACCTCCTTGCGCTGGTAGAACGACTGCCCGCCGTAGACGCGATACGCAATGCCCTTCTTCCGCAGCGCCTCCTCGAGGACGCGCGACTGGGCGTTGGTGCGATAGAGCACGGCGAACTCCGACAGGGGTGCATGCTCCTTTTTCTGCAATTCCGTGATCTGCGAGGCGATGAGGTAAGCCTCTTCGTAGTCGGTGTATGACGAGAGGACACGGATCTTGCTGCCGGCCTCGTTCTCGGAATAGACGTTCTTGGGGATCCGCCCCTTGTTTTTATCGATCAGGCTGTTGGCCGCCTCCACGATGTTGCGCGTGGAGCGGTAGTTGCGTTCCAGCTTGAAGAGGCGGTACTCGGGATAGCTGTCCTTGAAGCGCAGCATGTTGTCGATGTTGGCGCCGCGGAAGGAGTAGATACTCTGCGCATCGTCGCCCACGACGCAGATGTGGCGGTGCTTCTCGCAGAGGCGCTTGACGATGAGGTGCTGCGCGAAGTTGGTGTCCTGATACTCGTCGACGAGGACGTAGCGAAACTGCTGCTGGTAGCGGGCCAGCACCTCGGGGTGATCGCGGAAGAGGATGTTCGTCTGCAGCAGCAGCTCGTCGAAGTCCATTGCCTCAGCCTGCCGGCAACGGTTCTGATAGCGGGTGTAGATCTCGCGGATGAGGGGCACACGGGCGCGGGCGTCGTACTCCATCTGCTCGCCATTGCGGGCGTAAGCCTCGGCCGTGACGAGGGCGTTCTTGGCGTTCGATATGCGGCTCTGCACAAGGCCCGGGCGATACGTCTTCTCGTCTAACTGCATCTCGCGTAGGATGCTGCGGATCAGGTTGCGGGAGTCGGCGGCGTCGTAGATGGTGAAGTCGGGGTTGTAGCCCACGCAATCGGCCTCTTCGCGCAGGATGCGGTAGAAGATGGAGTGGAAGGTGCCGGCCCAGAGCTGCCGCACGGTGCGCTCATCGGTCAGCGCGGCGATGCGGCTCTTCATCTCTCGTGCGGCCTTGTTCGTAAAGGTCAGCGCCAGGATGCGATACGGCTCGTAGCCCTGGGCGAGCAGGTAGGTGATCTTGTACGTCAACACGCGCGTCTTGCCCGATCCGGCACCGGCCACAACCATCGACGGGCCGTCGCCATAGAGCACTACCTCGCGCTGTGCATCGTTGAGTTCATCGAGTATGGATTTCACTGGGTAGTCAAAGGGATTTAGATGGGAGTTAAAGGGCGATTAAAGAGTAATTATAGTCGAATGAAAATGGTTTGCGAATAAATGAGGGTTCCCGGTGCGCCTTGTAGGGGCAGGCCTTGTGCCTGCCCTTTGGGAGAGGGCGACCACAAGGGTCGCCCCTACAATACCCCATTTATTCGTCATCCATTTTCGATTGACTATAAAAGGTAGTTAGCGGGGAGTCAGAAGGGCAGTCAGAGGGTAGTTCGCGGGTAGTTTGGGGTAGTCAAAGACGGGGAGGCATTCGGATCTCATTTAACGGCCGGACAACACACGCGCAGTGTATTGCCCGGCCGTTTATCATCGAGCGGAGGGACGACGTGTTCAGATCGTGAACAGCGTCTCCTTGATGATCTCCGACACCGTGGGGTGCGGGAAGATGACACGTTGCAGCTCTGCGATCGTCATGCCTTGCGTGATGGCCATCGCTGCGCCGAAGATCATTTCGCTGCACGGGTTGCCCAGCATGTGCACGCCCAATACGGTGCGCTTGTCCGGGTCATAGATCACCTTGCAAAGCCCGTTGGCACCTTCGTTCTCGGCCACGAACCGGCCGGAGAAGGCCATCGGCAACTTAGCTACAGCGTAGCGCACACCGCTCTTCTCGGCCTGCTCTTCGGTCAGGCCCACGCCGGCCACCTCGGGGTTGGTGTAGACCACACCCGGAACGGCATCGTAACGCATCTCGTCCGGCGTGCCCGTCAGGTTGTTCACCACCACCTCGCCCTCGCGGCTGGCGGTGTGTGCCAGCATGGAGAAGCCGTTGATGTCGCCCGCGGCGAAGACGTTCGGCACATTCGTGCGCAGCTGCGCGTCCGTCTTGACGGCGCCGCGCACCGTCTCCACGCCGATCGTCTCCAAACCCAGATTAGCCGTCACGGCGCGGCGGCCTACGCTCATCAGAATCTTCTCGCCCGTGGCTGAGGCCGTGTGGCCCTCCGCGTCGACATAGATCACCTCATTGCCGCGCACCTCCGTCACCTTGCACGAGAGGCGGAATTGGATGCCCCGCTTGGCGTACACCTCGCGCAGCATGACGCTCACCTCGCCATCGAGCCCGCCGAGTATTTCGGGCAGCATCTCCACGACGGTCACCTCCGTGCCGAGGCTGTTGTAGAAGCTGGCGAACTCCATGCCGATGACGCCGCCGCCGATGATGACGATCGACTGGGGGCGCTCCTTGAGTGCCAGTATTTCGCGGTTCGTCACGATCACGTCGCCCGCCTCGGGTACGCCGGGGATGGGCGGCACGAAGGCCTCGGAACCGGTGCAGAGCAACAGATTCTTTGCTTCGTACGCCTCGCCGTTGCACTCGATGGTCAGCGTGCCGTCTTCCTTCCGACCCGTGATGCGCGCCTCGCCCTTGACGACATTCACGCCATGCGCCTTCATCGACGCGCCGATGCCGGCCACGAGTTTGCGTACGACCTTGTTCTTGCGGGCTACGATCTTGCCGTAGTCAAACGTGGCGCCCTCAGCCTTGACGCCGTACTTGTCGCCGTGGCGGGCGTAGTCGTACACCTTGGCGCTGTAGAGCAGCGTCTTCGTGGGCACGCAGCCCTCGTTAAGGCAGACGCCGCCGAGGTTGTTCTTCTCAAAGAGCGTTACGCTCAATCCTTTCGCTCCGGCGCGCTCGGCAGCCACATAGCCGGCCGGCCCGCCTCCGATGATTGCTAAATCTGTCATGTCTTCTATGTTATAAGTGGTTATGCACACAGGATGGTTCACGCCTGCTGAAGCGCCTGCTCCACATCGGCCAGGATGTCCTCGATGTCTTCGATGCCGACGGAGAAACGGATCAGATCTGGGGCTACGCCGGCCGCCTTCAGTTGATCATCGGTCAGCTGGCGATGCGTGTGGCTGGCGGGGTGGAGCACCGACGAACGCGCGTCGGCTACGTGGGTGACGATGGCCACCATCCGCAGGGCGTCCATGAACCGGACAGCCTGCTCGCGCCCACCCTTCAGACCAAACGTCAGCACGCCGCACGAGCCGTTGGGCAGGTATTTCTGCGCTGCTGCGTGATGCTTATCGCCCTTCAGGCCGGGGTAATGCACCCACGCCACCTTCGGCTGTTGACTGAGGTATTCGGCCACGGACAACGCGTTGGCGCAGTGGCGCGGCATGCGTAGGTGCAGCGTCTCGAGGCCGAGGTTCAGCAGGAAGGCGTTCATCGGCGAGGGGATGGCGCCGAGATCGCGCATGAGCTGCGCCACCGCCTTGGTGATGTAGGCCGCGGGGCCGAACCGCTGCGTGTAGACGATGCCGTGGTAGGAGGCGTCGGGGGTGGTGAGGCCGGGGAACCGTTCCGCGTGCGCCTCCCAATCGAAGCGGCCGCTGTCGACGATGACGCCGCCCACGGACGTCGCATGGCCGTCCATGTACTTCGTCGTGGAGTGGATCACGATATCGGCGCCCCACTCGAAGGGTCGGCAGTTGATGGGCGTGGCGAAGGTGTTGTCCACGATGAGCGGCACGCCGTGGCGGTGGGCTATGCGGGCAAACTTCTCGATGTCTAACACCGCGCAGGCGGGGTTGGCGATGGTCTCGCCGAAGACGGCCTTCGTGTTCGGTCGGAAGGCGCGGTCGATCTCCTCCTCCGGTGCGTCTTGATCGACGAAGGTGAAGTCGATCTGCATGCGCTTCATCGTCACGGCGAAGAGGTTGAAGGTGCCGCCGTAGATCTCGGAAGCACAAACGACATGGTCGCCCGCGCTGCAAAGGTTCAGCGTGGCGTAGAACGCGGCCGCCTGACCCGATGCGGTAAGCAGGGCCGCTACGCCCCCCTCGAGTGCGGCGATCTTAGCCGCCACGGTGTCGTTCGTCGGGTTGCTCAGCCGGGTGTAGAAGTATCCGGACGCCTCGAGGTCGAAGAGTCGCCCCATCTCGTCGCTTGATTCGTATTTGAACGTGGTGCTTTGGTAGATCGGCACCACACGCGGCTCACCGTTCTTCGGTTGCCAGCCGCCTTGCACACACAGGGTGCCTCGCTTCATTGATTGATTCATGTTTATGGAGATAATGTAGAATACTTGGGATTAGGTGCGTAGTGTTTTTGCGCACGGCGGCAAAAGTAGACCGAGAAGCTGTTTTGAATTTATTGAGTGATTATTTTAAGGAGCTGTTAGGGTGGAGCTTTCTCTTTTCATTTCGGGTCTATCGGGGCCTGTTTCTGCCCTTTTGTCCCATCATTTATCCTCACATAGCTTGCTATGCTCGTCAAATGATGAAACAAAATCATCAGAAACATGCTCCCGATAGCCTCCGAAATAAATTCAAAACAGCTTCTGTAAGGCTGCACAACCGGGATTACGATAGGCATAATCTACCGCCCGTTCCCCCAATCAATCTTCTGCGACACGTACATGATAACAGCCAGGATGACGAACAGCCCCACGCTGCCGGCCAAGAGGGCGTACGACTCCATGCCGATCAGGACGTAGACGTAGACGTAAAGCCCCGCCAGAAGTCCGCCGATGGCCATCGCTGTGCGCCGGAGCTTGAGGACGCCGGCCATGTAGCACGTGATCAGACTGACGGTCATCACCGCGGCAATGAGGTAGGCGCGGCCGAAGCTGGTGTGCTCCGAGATGGAGAGCAGCAGCGAATAGAAGAGGCTCAGCGCGAGCCCGACGAGCAGGTACTGAAGCGGGTGGATGTGGCGCCGCTGGAGCACCTCCACGAAGAAGCAGACGACGAACGTGAGCACGATGATGAGGATGGCATACTTCACCGAACGCATCGATTGCTGGTAGCGCTTCACGGGCTGCAGCACATCGACGCCGAAGATGGACTCCTCGAGGGCTTCCTGGCGATCATCGCCTGTGAGCACCTGCGGATAGTTGCGGTTGAGGTGCATCACCTTCCAGTCGCAGACGAAGCCGCTGTCCGTCACCGAGCGGTTCGCGGGCAGGAAGGCGCCTGTGAAGCTCGGCGTGCGACAGTTCGACCGCAGGGCGATCGTCGTCGTCTTGCCCACGGGCGCGAAGTAGAGCGACTCGGAACCTTTCAGCGCGAGCCGTATGCGGAACGCCACGGTGCGACCCGCAGCCAGCGGCGCCACATTGACCCGACAGGATACGCCCGAGGAGAGCAGCTGATCGTGCCGGATGCCAGGGTCGAACGTCGTCTGCGTAGAATCCCACTCCACAGACACCGGTTCGCTGATGCCGCGCAGGTCGGAGAGGCCGAGGTTTAGCATGGCTTCGCTCATGGGGAAGTTTGGATCGTCGGGGCGCAACGTCAGCTCGGGCGGCAGGACGAATGTGCCGCGCAGCTCCATCGTGGAGCGGTAGACAACGGCCTCGTAGATGCCGCGCCGCAGCTCTTCGGTGTGCACATCGCCGGTGATGTCGAGCGATTCGGGCAGGATGTTCACGATCTCCCGGACGCGTTCCGGGCGGTTCGACTCGTCGGAGCACTGCGTCGTGTAGCGCGGGATGGTCAGCACGGGGCCGAGGACGGTCTGCTCCCCGCTCCACTTCTGCCCCACCTCCGCGACGGCATCGCCAGCCGTCCGTTCGCGTTCGTTCATCAAGTTCTCGATCAGCATCATCGGGATCATCAGCAGCAGCGTGAGGATGCCGATCGTAACCACCTTCGCCGCCATCAGTCGGCGCGGCGTCCACCATTGTTTGTTTTCATTCTCTGGGTTCATTGTCTGTTTCTCCTTCAAATTAAATGTGTACAGCATGGAAACGTAATCCGGGGGCGAATAGTTTATTCCTCGCCCCATTGGCAAGTAAACAATCAAGCAGCCCACGGTGTTTTAATCCCCGCGATGTGCGATGCGCAGCCACCGCGACCAAAGGCCGATAACTACTTCTAACTACTTATAACTACCGCGGCGAAAGCCGCATAACTACCCGGCCGAAGGCCGATAACTACCGCGCCAAGGGCGCATAAGAACTATGTACATAGAAAAGATCCAATCCCCTGCCGACCTGCGGAAGTTGCAGGTCGATGAACTACAAACGGTGGCCGACGAGGTGCGCGGCGCCGTATTGAACCGCGTCAGTCGCCACGGCGGACACGTCGGGCCCAACCTCGGCTTCACCGAGGCGACTGTGGCCCTGCATTACGTCTTCGACACACCGGCGGACAAGCTCGTCTTCGACGTCTCTCATCAAAGCTATCCGCACAAGATCCTCACCGGACGCGCCCACGGCTTCCTCAACGACGCCGACGCGCATGCCATCTCGGGCTACAGCTCGCCGATCGAATCGCCCGAGTATGACAATTTCGAGATCGGACACACCTCCACCGCCGTCGCCTTAGCCACAGGCCTACAGAAGGGTCGCGACATCTTGGGCGGAACAGAGAACATCGTCGCCATCGTCGGCGACGGCAGCCTCAGCGGCGGCGAGGCCTTCGAGGGCTTAGACGTGGCCGCAGAAATCGGCACGAACATCATCATCGTCGTTAACGACAACGAGATGAGCATCGCTGAGAATCACGGCGGCCTCTACCGCAACCTCCGCCTGCTGCGCGAGACGCACGGAGGAGCCGAGCTGAACTATTTCAAGGCTTTCGGATTCGATTACTTCTACCTCGAAGCGGGCAACGACGTCTGCGCGCTCGTCGACCTCTTCCGCCGCGTCAAGGGCACGCCGCGCCCCACCGTGGTGCACATCCACACCGAGAAGGGCCACGGCTACGCGCCGGCCGTAGAGAAGAAGGAGGCTTGGCATTACCGCATGCCCTTCGACCTCGCCACGGGCAAGTCGACCGGCCCGCGCGACGACAGCGAGTATATGCCCAGCCTGCTTGGCGACTTCCTGCGCGAGGAGATGAAGCGCGACCCGCGGCTCGTCGTCGTCGCATCGGCCGTGCCGATGGGCCTCGGCTTCACCGCCGATCGGCGCCGTGAGGCTGGCGCGCAATACATCGACGTGGGCATCGCTGAGGAGGAAGCCGTGGCCTTAGTCTCGGGCATGGCCAAACGCGGCGCGCGGCCGGTCTACTTCACCTACGCCACCTTCCTGCAACGCACCTACGACCAGATCGCGCAAGACCTCTGCGTGAACAGTAACCCGGCCGTCATCAACGTGCTCGGCGCCTCCATCTTCGGCATGAACGACTTCACGCACATCTGCTTCTTCGACATCGCCATGCTCAGCCACATCCCCAACCTCGTCTACCTCGCCCCCACCACCTACGAGGAGCTCATCGCCATGCAGACGTGGGCCATCCGGCAGGGCAAGCACTCGGTGGCCATCCGCGTGCCCGAGGGTGAGGTGTATCACACCTCCGAACCGGTCGACACGGATTATTCCGCGCTCAACACCTTCCGCATCGGCCACCGTGGCAGCCGCGTGGCGCTCATCGCCGCCGGCAACTTCTACCAGAAGGGCGACCGCGTCCGCCAGCTGCTGGCCGAGCAGGGCATCGACGCCACGCTCATCAATCCGCGCTACCTGACAGGCGTCGACGAGGCGTTACTCGATGAGCTGAAGAAGGATCACATCGTCGTGGCCACGCTGGAGGACGGCACGCTCGACGGCGGCTTCGGCGAACGCATCGCGCGCCACTACGGCCCGTCCGCCATGCGCGTCATCAACTTCGGCGTCAAGAAGCAGCTCTACGACCGCTACGACGTGGACGAACTGCTCCGTGAGAATCACCTCACCGACGAGCAGATCGCCGCCGACGTCCTCGCCACGCTCGCCACGGCCGGGTAACCCATCTACTTTATCACCTCATCCCCCGGGGGGAAGGTTTCGACTCGCTTTACGGCCGACGCCTTCCCTCCGCTTTTTTTTGTGCCCTTTATTCCGGCTGAGAGGTCGGGGCTTTGTTTTTCTGCATGACCCTGAAATCACTGATTTCAGCCTTGGTTTTTCTGCATGACCCTGAAATCGCTGATTCTAGGCCTTTGTTTTTTTACAAAGCACTGAAATCGCTGATTCCGGGCCTTTGTTTTTT
>MIQB01000034.1 GCA_002890585.1 Tannerella sp. oral taxon 808 | reverse complement strand
TGTTTGTAGAGCTCACGAATACTGGCTTCGTGTGCCAGTGCATAATCTTGCATGGGTCGCTCACGCTCTTCTTCCGACTTCTCGCCGCGGGAGACGTGCATGTCACGCTGCTTATCCCACCCAAAAAGCATGATCGGGACATCAAGCGGACTGCATCTTGCATGGGTCGCTCACGCTCTTCTTCCGACTTCTCGCCGCGGGAGACGTGCATGTCACGCTGCTTATCCCACCCAAAAAGCATGATCGGGACATCAAGCGGACTGCCGTCACGCACCTTCAAAGCCTTGACAACCGACAGTGCCGGGTTGTCGTCCTTCTCAATCGACAGGATGGCAGCCGACTTTCGTTGCAGTTCCGATCCGATGTGTCCGCGTAGCTTGATGCCGTTGGGGACGAAGTGGAGTACGCAAAGGATACACGTGTGGTAGATGCCCGCCAGCCGATAGAGCTCGTCCACCACAGCGATGCTCTCGGCTTCGTCGTTGGCTGAACGGATCAGGTCTGCGATGCCGTCGATGACAACAGGGTGGATGCCGCCATGTCGATGATGGTAGAGGTCGAGGCTGTCTTTGATGAGCTGCAAACGATCCTTGCGAGAGAGTGCAGCGAGGAAAACGGGGTGGTAAAACGTCGGCATTGCATCGAGTCCGACCCGTCGCAGGGTTTTCCCCACGTTGCGGTGAAGCTGGTACTCGGATTGCTCTGTGTCGTAGTGTAGGACGGCCTTTTGCGACGTGTTGGGCGTAACCTCCAGCCCGAGCAGATCGGGTGGAGGTGTTGGAATCTCGGTTAGCAGTGTCCCGGCAATCAATGCCGACACATAATTGCTTTTCCCCGTCCCTTCGCCACCGGTAATGCAGAACAGGTTATCGTAGGTGCCCAGCGGAACACCGTGAGACGTGATCACCGTTTGGGAACGGTCGGGCGGATGGCGGTAATCGATCTCGCACGAGTCAAGCAACATGAGCGTTTGCGTATAAAGCTGCTCCAAGCGGTCGGTAATTAGGTGATGGAAGTCCTCCGCGCTGTATCCCAAACGGAAGTAATCAGAAATGTCCTTCTCAGCCTTCGTTCCGGCCAGTGGCAGCTCGATCCGTCGGACGTTGTAGGAGGCGAACTGTTCGCATCTGAGGGTGGAAGCCTTCACGCCCGTCTCGTCAGCGTCGTAGAGAAAGAAGACGTGACGGAAGCGTCGTACGAGCATCTCTATGACGGAGGCGTCGATCTCAGCCGTCTCGCTGTTGAAGCAAATGGCGTGAAAGCCGTGTGCGGCAAGCGACATCACATCCTTCTCGCCGCCGGTGATGAACAGCATATCACCCCGTTGCGGGAGTTGCTCTATGCCGAACATGTAGATGTCCGGCAGGCGACCGCCATAGACGAATCGGGTCGCACTTGAAGGGCGATAGATCTTCACGTAATCCTTGCGCACGTAGCCGAATAGCGGCTCGTGGGTGCTGCTCATAAAGCCGTAACGCTTCCCTTCGGCCGTTTCGCTGCGGAAGCTGCGGAGCGATCGGACGCCATAGCGCTGCAACACGTGTGGTGTGATGCCATACTGCCCCCAATAGGCGCGTTCGCTTTCGTCGAAGGCCTTTTCCTCAATGCGGTAAGATCTGCCGGCCGGCTCCGCAAGCGTCGGTGTTGGTCGAGGCGTTGAAACGCTTTCGACTTGTGATCGAATGGATCCGGGTGCGCACTCCGGCAAGGAGATGGACAGGGATAGGTCGCGGATGATCTTCTCCAAGATGCGAGGGAAGTCCTTTTGTAAATCCATGCTGTGCAGCGCCGCTACAAACCAAAAACAGTCGCCCGAGCAGGTCGGATCCCCGAAGTCGTTCATGCGGTAAATGCCTGTTCGCGGTACCTTGTAGATGAAGCACGACGCTCGCCGATCGTCGTAGAGCGGATTGCGAAACTTCTTCCCTGGTGTGATGGCGAAGGGAATGTAATGGCGAAACACCTGCAGCCCGCCATCCGTGGCATGCAAGATCTGCTCCTTGGTTGTTCGTATCATTTCCGATTATCTCACCTGTAAAGGATAGGTTCTTTTATCGATCTTGATCTCAAGATAAATTGTTGGCCATCGAACTAAACAACTGGATCATAATCGGGGTAAGATTTCGCACGAATTGCTGTTTGCTTATGCTGGATCGATTGTATCAAAGAAAAAGGCAGGATAAACCTCCAGTCCTGTCGCCAATTTCCGGAGTGTATTTTTGCTGATGTTCCTCTTGTGACTTAGCGATGCTGGTATATTGGACATTTCTATATCGGATAAAATGGCCACTTTCTTCTTCTCACCAATTGGAAGGGCTTTGTATTTCTCACCTAACCCTTCTCCTATAAGGATGATCGGATGCAATTTCTTTATATCCATATCTGTCTCTCTCTTTTTTGATTGCAAATAACGATGAGCCGGATTTCTCGCCGGTTATATTTCATAATGAAGTGATATGATATAAAATAGGTTCAGATTTAACTCCTCGACAAACGAAGGTCTTACATGGGCAATTCGATTGGAACAGTTGTCTCGTAAGTCTTATCTCAGGGGAGATATGTTGTATAGTAGTTCACCCTTTGTAAACTTGTCCCTAATGGAGAAGCATATGGGTGGAGTTATTTCTCAGTACCCTCCGAAATAAACTCCAAACAGCTTCTGAATCTTTTCCCGTAATGTGAAACACCTCCACGGGCAGAGGTGTTCCGAGATGGAAGCATCGGACAGCATCCCGCAGGCTTTGTTTGCGCCAAAGGGCAGAATCTTACCCCGTAAGGCAAAAACACATCCATAGGCAGAGGACCTTCGAGATGACGGTATCAGGCAGCATGCGCAGGTTTTGTACCTAAAGACAGAGACCTATCCCCATAAGGTGAAAACATCTCCACAGGCAGAAACCCTCCAAGATGGCGGCAGCAGGTTTGCAGGCTTTACGCCCAAGGTCAAAACCCGTGCGACAACATTCCGCGTCATTCGCACAGAGCACAGAGATGACAGACCCCATCCTGATTTTTGCCTTCATCTTGGGGGTGCAGTATTCAAACCCCTTCTGGGTGCACGGGCACGTCCCCCCCTTAAAGGGGGGGACGTGCACCGTGACACATGAAGAGGGGTATGAGACTGCAGAGAAAAAGAGATTGCGTGATTTGAAAAGAGAAGCATCCCGCATGGATCAATTAACAACCTTACTATCAATTAATTACACGGTAAAATAGAGATGATCTACCTTGTCGTTTCACGACATTTGACCGTTATGACTATGGGGAAAAGACCGTTTACACCTGCTTTCGTTGGTCACGAATAGGGCACCCAAAGAGCAATCGAGAGAAGATTGTAGTGTTCTGTGCATATGAAAGTCGCAGCAAAACGGCAACGTTCTCACGAGGGAAAACTATCTTTGCGGGCAGAAAGCGAGTGTTCTCTGTTATACATGAACAAAGCAGGTCGAAGCACTTAGCTCATTACCTAATCGTTACCTATTCCCTTTTACATTACAGGTAACATTCTTCCATTCAGATAGATAGGCTCTCGATGCAGCGTTCCTGCAAATACCAACCGTATTTCCGTGGCGTTTGCAGCGTTCCTGCAAATGCCAACCGTATTTCCGTGGCACTTGCAGCATTCCTGCAAATGCCAACCGTATTTCCGTGATGTTTGCAGAAGTTCTGCAAATGCCGTTTTCTCCATTTTGACGTTTGCAGAAGTTCTGCAAATGCCATTTTCCCCATTTTGACGTTTGCAGAAGTTCTGCAAATGGCATTTTCTCCATTTTGACGTTTGCAGAAGTCCTGCAAATGCCATTTTCTCCATTTTGACGTTTGCAGAAGTTCTGCAAATGCCGTTTTCCCCATTTTGACGTTTGCAGAAGTTCTGCAAATGCCGTTTTCCCCATTTTGGTGTTTGCAGAAGTTCTGCAAATGCCATTTTCCCCATTTTGGTGTTTGCAGAAGTCCTGCATGCCATATTCCCCTCTCGTTCGATCGTAAATCATTCATGCAATGCCTCCGGGCGCTGGGCGGCAGGGGCTCTTCCTTTTTTCGCGGGGCGAATATAGTGATGTAGTTATTAGGAGGTTAAGAACTCATCATGATTCAACCATCGTCAGAACGAGAACTGCACCTTGAGGCGCAGGCCGCTGTTAGGCATGTGCGGGTGATTGCGGTAGGAGAGACGCCAGACGTAGTCCACGCGGACGAGCTTGAAGATGTTGTCGAGGCCGCAGCTGAGCTCCATGTAGGGGCGGCTGCCCATGAGGTAGGTGTTCGTGGGGAAGGCGTAGAGGTCGGCGTTGTCGGGCTGCCAGGGGTTGTTCTTTTTGGTGAGCGAGCCGTACCAGCCGCGGAAGGCGAAGACTTCGCGCAGCTGTAGCCGCTTCAGCAGGGGGAGGCGGTTAAGCAGGGTGCCGTTGAGGAAGTAAGTGGCCTCCCACGAGGCGAAGCGGTCGTGAATGAACTCCATCGGATCCATCAGGGCGTAGCTCTCGGGCTCGATGCTGTATGACAAGTTGGCATTCGGGATGATGAGCAGCGGGTAGGGCACGCGGTCCCAGACGGCACCGGCCTGGCCGTAGATGTCGATGTAGCCGAAGGGCGAGAGCCAGAAGCGCTTGCGGATGCCGAGCTCGGTGCGGTTGTAGTTGTGGTCGGTGCCAAGCAGGCCGCGGCGGGCGAAGGTGTGGGTGAGGGTGATGATGGGCGCATCGAGGGTGATGGGGTAGCGGTAGTTGCGCGACTGGTAGAACTTTTCGTTGGGTGCCCAGCGGATGCTGACCTCCATTTGTGCGGATTGATAATGGCTTACGGGCGAGGTGGTGCCGTCAGACTCGAAACGCAGGAAGGGGACGTAACGCGTGCCCCACTCGGTGAGGTGGCGCAAGGTGATGCCGTAGCCGAGGCCATTGTAACGCTCGTGGTAGTAGCTCAGCTCGGCCTTTTGCATGTAAGTGATGAGGTCGTTGCGGCGGCGCTTGAGCATCATGAAGATGTTGTCCGGATTGGTGTAGAGGTAATGTTGGCCGATCTGGTTGATGTCGTAGCGATACTCGGCGCGGAGGTAATGGAAGGGGAACTCTTTGCGAAAGTTGCGCTTCTTGTTGAAGGAATATTCAGCCAGCAGGTCACCCTTCAGCTTCTGGTCGCCCGCGCCGTAGGCCATGTATCCATCGATGAAGAAGCGGTCGCTGAGGGCGGTGGTCGTCGTGCCGCCGAAGCGGTATCGGGCGCCCTCGAGTGTGTTGCCGCTGATGAACGTATTGACCGGGCCAAACTCCACAGGGCTACCCTTCTCGATGGGTTGGATGTAGCCACCGATGAGGGCGTTGGCCACCTTCTCCGTCCAGTAAAACAGGGGCACGCGGCGCAGCCGGGCCATCATCTTATCGACAGATGTTTGGGCAATCTCGCCTTTGCCCTCTTCGCGTTGCTGTTGCCAGTACTCGTCGGATCGTCGGCGGGCTTCCTCGGTCTCCATCACGGGGTTGTTTTCACGGAAGACGGTCTCATCCGCGGGTGCGTCGAAGGAGTGATCGCGGTAGAGGCAGATGCGTCGGGCGTAGGTGCCTTTGCTCTTGGCGCGAAGGCGGAACTCGACGGTGATGTCGTTCTTCAGGATCAGGCGTGTGCCGTCGTCAGTGCGGCGGAAATCTTGTTCGATCTGCATGAAGTCGACGAAGTTCAGGTTGATGTGTTTGGGCACGTTCAGGCGGATGCGACGGACGAAATAGCTGGAGTCGAGCGTGACGAAGAGGTGGCCCGTGAAGCCGAACGACTCGGAGTTGAAGGGCACGAAGCTGAGGTCAGCACAGCGTTCGCCATCGATCTCGACCGTGTCCGTGAGGTAGTATTTATAAAAGGAAGGGCCGAAGGAGGCCAGCGGGCTGACAAAGCGCTGGAGGAAGAGGGGGATGTTGTCTTGAAAAACGTCAGGCTCGCGGAACACCTCATCGATAAACTGTGTGATACCATCTTCCGAAAAGAGCTCGACGAGACCCGCGCGCTTGACACCTTGCACCACACGGCGCTCCGCATGTGGGGAGCGACGGAAGTAGGTGTGCTCGATGCGCTCCTCGTTGTAGAGCGGCAGGATGGGCTTGCCAGAGACGCGGGAGGTGTCGATGTAATCGAAGATGAAATCGATGCGGCGATAACGCTTCTTGCCACGCTCCTCGGTCTCGTCGAAGTCGTTTTTGGCAAAGATCTTCTGGTCATACGTGTCATAGCTAAAGAAGTCGTGGTTGCGGGGGCTGTTGAGCGTGCGGCGCTCGATGACGTTCCGGACAAAGTCCACGGCGGGGTTGCGGCGAGAATAACGCTCATGTCCGGGGCGAACGACGACATCGCTGAGCGTGTAAGTAGTGGGCCGGAGCAGGATGGTCAGGCGATTGGCGCCCGTGAGCGCTCGTTCGTAAGTTTCATAACCCAAATAAGAGACGCTGAGGGTGCGTGCTGCAGTCTCGGCTTGCAGGGTGAAGCGGCCGTCGTTGTCGGTGATGGTGCCGATGGTTGTACCCTTCAGCATCACGGCGACGGCCGGCAGCGCATCGCCCGTGACGGAATCTTTCACAATACCCTCCACGCGCACCGTCCGCTGCGCCCCGGCTGTTTGCATGCCGCACAGGGCGAAGGTGAGGAGCAGTGCGGTGAATATCCTTTTCATCATTCTTATATCCATAGAAAAAACGGGGGCGAAAGTCGGGGTTTTAAGATGGAATATCTCAAAGCGAGAGGCCGCGGCCGATCCATCGGAGTTGCGGCGGGCCGGGCGGAGGCTTCGGCTTTACGCCCAGCCCGTCGGTGAAAAGGGCTTATTTCGCGGTGGATTTTATTAGTTGTACACAAAAGCGGGCGCGTTTGCCCCCCCGCATTCCCCTAACCCCTTATTTCCCCATACATTATGAAAAAGAACTTCGTATTAGACACCAACGTCATCCTGCATGACTACAGCTGCATCGATCATTTCGAGGACAACGACATCTACCTGCCCGTCACCGTGCTGGAGGAGCTCGACCGGTTTAAGAAGGGCAGCGACCAACTGAATTACAACGCGCGCGCCTTCGTACGCCGGTTAGACGAGCTGACATCAAACGAACTGCACCTGCACGGCGCCTCGCTGGGCGAGGGGCGCGGTGTGCTGCACGTTGTCGTAGGCGATCGCTACCAGGAGCGTGTGGCCGAATCTTTCCCTGAACGCACGCCCGATCACCGCATCCTCTCCTGCGCTTGCACCGTGGCCGGCCAGCACCCGGATATGCGCACGATCCTCGTAACCAAAGACATCAATATGCGCATGAAGGCGCGCGCGCTGGGCATCCCGGTGGAGGATTACATCACAGACAAAGTGCGCGATGCCGACGTGTTCCGCAACGCGCAAATGACGTACGACGGCATCGACGCCGAAGTGATCGATCGCATTTACGCCTCGCCCGGAGGCATCGATGTGGACGAGGTCGGACTGCCCAAGCGCCCCGAGCCAAACGCTTGCTTCATCCTCAAAAGCGAGCGCAATTCCGTCCCCGCGCGTTACAACCCCTTCACAGCGCGCATCCGGCGGGTAGATAAGGGCGCGGCTTCGGGCTACGGCATCCGTCCACGCAACGTGGAGCAGAGTTTCGCCTTTGAGGTGCTCAACGACCCGGAAGTGAAGCTCGTCGGCATTACGGGCCGCGCGGGCACGGGAAAAACATTGCTGGCACTCGCTTCCGCCCTCCGACAGATGGACGACTACAAGCAGATCCTCTTAGCGCGCCCCATTGTTTCGCTCGCAAACAAAGACATCGGATTTCTGCCCGGTTCGCAGAAGGAGAAAGTGGCGCCTTACATGCAGCCGCTCTTTGACAACCTCAACGTCATCCGAGCCCAATTTGCCCCCACCTCGAAGGAGATTCGATTGTTAGACGAGCTGCAGAAGAGCGATCGCCTCGTCATCGAAGCGCTGGCCTTCATTCGCGGCCGCAGCCTGTCGGAAACATTTTGCATCGTAGACGAAGCGCAAAACTTGACGCCGCACGAGATCAAAACCATCATCACGCGCACCGGCGAAGGCACCAAGATGGTCTTTACGGGCGATGTCGAGCAGATTGATTCGCCCTACTTAGACGCCCAGAGTAACGGCCTGGCTTATATGATAGACAAGATGCGGGGGCAGCAACTCTTTGCGCATATCAACCTCGTGAAGGGCGAGCGCAGCGCGCTGGCCGAAATGGCTTCTGAACTGCTCTGATGACGCAAAAACCTCACGCTGCGCCCCAGTCGCAACAAGATGCTTCGCGCGAGCGCGCGCTGCTCTACATCACCGCGGCTGGGGCGGCAGCGAACTTTCTGCTGCTCCTTTTCAAGTTTGCTGCCGGCGTAGGCGGCCACAGCGGCGCCATGATGGCCGACGCTGTCCATTCGCTCTCCGATTTTGCCACCGACCTAATCGTTTTCCTCTGCATCCACCTCTCCGCCCGACCTTGGGATGAGGATCACGACTACGGCCATGGTAAATACGAGACACTGGCCACGTCCGTCATCGGCCTCGTGCTGCTCTTCGTCGGCGTAGGCATCTTTTGGGAAGGAGCAGCCAAGATCTACTCCGTCTTCATACTCGGCGAATCCCTGCCCGCGCCAGGCTGCATCGCACTCGTGGCCGCGCTCGTCTCCATCGCCGTGAAGGAATTACTCTTTCGCGTCACGCTATCCGTCGGCCGCCGGCGAAATAGCCCCTCGCTCATCGCAAACGCTTGGCATCATCGCTCCGATGCCCTCTCGTCCATCGGGACGGCGCTCGGCATCGGCGGAGCTATCTTTTTGGGTCATAGCTGGACGGTGCTCGATTCCGCAGCAGCCGTTCTCGTCAGCATCTTAATCGTTAAGATGTCCATCAAGCTAACCGTCCCTGCGGTGAACGATCTCTTAGAAAAATCACTCCCAGACGAGATAGAGCGCGACATTCTCGCCACCATCACCGAAGAGCCTGGCGTCAGCAATCCGCACCACCTCCAGACACGGCGCATCGGTAACGATTACGCTATCGACGTACACATTCGTGTGGACGGGAAAATGACAGTCTCTGAGGCGCACGAAATCATGTGTCGCGTAGAGCATCGGCTGCGATGTAAATATGGACTTGGCACGCAAATCACCCTCCACGCCGAGCCGCTGAAATAATAGACAGCCCTCAGCCTCGTCTTATCCTGCGTCAAAATATTTAGGAGCTGAAAGCCTTACGCTTCTTCAAGTTCACTGATCTATTCCTCCAATTGCCTTAGGCGATTGGAGATTTTATTTTTTGGTATCCAATAGCCTCAGGCAAATGAGTGTTTTTATTCTGTTTCGTTCAATTGCCTCAGGCAAATGGGTGTTTTCATCTTGTTTCGTCCAATTGCCTGAGGCAAATGAGCGTTTTCATTTTTTTTTTGTCCAATTGCCTGAGGCAAATAGGCGTTTTCGTTTTGTTTCGTCCAATTGCCTGAGGCAAATGGATGTTTTTGTTCTGTTTCGTCCAATTGCCTCAGGAAAATGGATATTTTCGTTTTGTTTCGTAATAGCCTGAGGCAAATGAGTGTTTTTATTTTGATTCATCCATCTGCTTAAGGATATTAGGAGACCTATAAAAAAGCACCCATCAGCTTAAAGCCGATGAGTGCTTTTATATGTTGAGGCGCGGAAGCCTCGTTCTTTTTGAATAAAGTCGTATGATTCCTGAAGTATCCCTCCGCTTGCTGCCCGCTAATCTCTGTCCGCTACTTCGCCTTCAGCCCCTGAATGTCAACGGACTGGCGGCGGTGCGCCTTGCGGTTAAGCGTGTAAGCGCGATAAGGAATGGGCGTAGTAATAAGCGTAGGGGCGGCAAAGGATTGCAGCGTGCGGCGGTAGCCGTCGGCAGCCTTCAGCGGAAGCAGGAAGGGCTTATCCGGCCGGCCGTTGGGCGATAGGTGGGCGATGAAGAGGTAATCGTAAAGCCCGTCGATGCTGCGACTTGTGTAGACGATCCACCGCCCGTTGCTGCTCCACGCCTGCGCCGTCTCGGCATAGCCGTCGCTGCAAAGCGTATCGATGGGGAGGTAGGCCTTGCGCTTGAGGTCGTAGAGGGCCAAGTCGGATGCGGGGCGGTCAGCGGGGCGACAGCCGAAGTCTGCGGTCGTGAAGAGCAGATAGCGGCCGTCGGGCGAGGGGCAGGGATGTGCTGCGCTGCCATTCGGGCGCACTTCGGGCCGCTTGGGTGGGGTTTTGTCCGATTTCCGCTTCGTAGGCTGCGGCGAGGCTGGTCGGGAGTGATAGAGCGTGTCTACTTTACGGCCAAAGCGGTGTCCGCCGTGAATGTTGAAGGCCAGGGCGCAGAGGTGATATTTGGCGCTGTCGCTGCGGGTGATGGCCATCTGCGAGGTGGCGCAGAAGTAAAGCGTTTCGCCGTCGGGCGAGAAGGCGGGTTGGGTGGCCGAGGTGGAGTCGGAGAAGAGCTGCGGGGATGTGAAGAGCTCGTGCTTTGCGATGTCGTAGATGACGATGTTTGAGGCCGTTTCGCGGGCGTCTTGCCGGGCGCTACGGTCGACGGCGAAGGCAATGTAGCGGCCTGAGGGGTGCCATGCTGCGTGGGTGGGGCTGGGCAGGCCGGGAATGGATGTGGTGTTTAGTTTCTCTATGTCGTTGCTGTCGGTCAGCAGGGTGCAGGCGTAGGCGTCACGCAGTGGCAGGAGCATGCGCTGCGCGTTATGTTGGCAGAAGATGGCTGGGCCGATTCCGCCGCCTTGGATCATGTCGCTTGTGAAGATGGGGCGTTCATGGAAGCTCTCGAGGCAACGCTCGTAAAGGCTTGTGCAGCCGGCTTGGCAGTCTGGATTCATGCGGCTGTAGACGATGTAGGGGTCGATGGAATCGGTGGCTACATAAAGGTTGAAGGGAGCGTAACCCACCCATTGGCCATCGATGTGGGCGGTCACTTTCACGGTGATCACTCGGCCTGCGGCATTTTTTGTCAGGCGGCGCCACGCCTGCGATCCGATGGCGATGGAGTGCCCGTCGGTGGCCCAGACGGTGATGCGTTCAGCGCCACACTCGAACGTGGCCGCTGCCTTTTTCGTTTCACACGTGTCAGCGAGCAGGAAGCGCAGCGGCGCGATGTTGGGAGGGATTGTCGTTTCCGTGTAGTCTGGGAAGATGGGCGGCATATAGCCTGCCAGCCGATCCGTTTGCGGTGCATCCTGTCGGCAAGCCGTCAGAAGGGCAACGCCGAGGATGAGGTGCAGCAGGGTGGAGAGTAGGGTTTTCATCACGCAGGTTATTTCGTGGCGGTCGGCTTGAATGTGTAGTAAAACCAATAGGTGTCGCCGAAGGATTCACGCAGCGCATCGGCACTCCGCGTGGCATCGGCCTGGCGGCGGAAGTCGGCGTAGCGTCGCGTCATGTCAGCTGGCAGACGGTAACGCATGTGCGACGTCGTGTCGCCCGTGAAGGTGTAGAGCAACGTGGCCTCTTGAAACGATTTCGGCAGCCGGGGCAACACCATCCGGCCCGCGCAGCTGTCGGCCAGTGCGCGGAAGTGCGTGAGGTCTTTTTGCAGCAGGAGGATTACGCCTGCATACTCGATTGAGGCGCGATGCGTGGGGTTCTTTTCGGCGATGCGTTGGAGCGTCTGGGGCAGGTCGTTTGCTGCATCTGTTAAGCAGCGACGCTTACGCCCGAGCAGCGAGTCGGCCTCCACCGCTGCGTCGTTATGCAAGAATCGGCGTTGGCTGTGCGCCCAATCGCTGTAATAGCGTGTCCGTTCGAGCAGGTAGATGTACTTCTCGGCCAAAGGGTAGGCGCCGCGGATGAGGCTTGTCTGCACCAACCGCTTGATCATGCGTGGGCTCCGGTCGTCCATGCCTGCATTCGATTCGAGCGCCATGCGTTGTGCCATGTCGATGTAACCCATCGAGAAATAGAGGTCGCTGAGCAGTGCCGCCATCTGCGGATCGCGCCCGTCCCAGGCTGGCAGGATGTCTTCGACGCCGCTCGGGTCGTACGCAAACAGCCGATCGGCCAGTTCGCCCTGCTCAGCCAGCGCAATGCTCAGCATGCAGGCATTCGCCGGTGTGTGCTTATACGTATTATATACGTAGCCATTGATCAATGTGTCCCAACGCCCCTGCCGCAGGTAGTAGTCGGCCTCTTTGCTGTAGCCGGAGGTGTCGTTGTCGGTCAAATTGCCCCGCCCGAACCACAGCACCCCACCGACGAGCGCCAGTTGCAGTGTGGTGTGAAGCAACCATCGCCCTACTTGTGGCTTTTCGCACTTCCACCCACGCATGAAGTAGCTCACGGCCAGCATTACCGCCGGGCAGCCCCAGACGATGTAGAGCATCGGCCCGGCGTGAGCCTGCGGTGCATAATATCCGTCCGGCCCGAGCAGGAAGCGGTATTCGTTGGCCCACGCGTTGTATATGCCCCAGACGGCCGCCGCGATGGAGACCACTAAGGGGAGCAGGAAGCCGTAAGCGCGCAAAAAACGTGTAGCCAACTCCCACGCGAATATGCACATGGCAAAGAGGTATGCTATCGATCCGCCGAGCCAGAAGAGCAGCGCCGTGGCCGCCGTGGCATACGCTCCTTGCCCCCAGGCGGAGGGGATCAGGAAGTAGAAGTACATCAGGATCAGCATCAGGGCGTAAGCTACCGTGCCGGCGTAGGAGTAGTTTATGTCAAACGTCATCGTCAGCAGGACAGCCGTCGGAAGCAGCCCTATCAGAAACACGGGCGCTTGCGGTGCGATCCGCCGCATGATGGTCACCGACAGCATGGCCACGCCCGTGAGCAGGGCGCTCATGAGGGCCGCGCCGCGGTGGGGCAGGATGAAAAACTGCGTCATGTAGTCGGCTACCAATTGCGCTGCGCCGCCCGGCCGTGTGAAGTAGGGCGCGATGAAGGTGCTGTCGTTAAGAAACAGTTGCCGCTGCTCGATGAAGAAAAAGTAGAAGCGCCCCTCGCGCTCTAACCACCAGAACAGCCCCACGAAGACGGCCAGCCAGAAAAAAATGGCGTGGCCGAAGATGGCGGCCAATCGCCGAAACAGACTGGGCCTCTTCTCGCGAAAAACAGATTCGTATCCACCTCTTTTTCTCGTGCTAATCTTCTGAAATTCTCTCATGAAACGATCTTTTTTCTGTCCCCCCTCTTGATTTTCTTGGGCAAAACTATCTAAAATGCCAAGGGATAGTCTATGTTTGCGCCCGTCAACGCAAGTAAAAGACGCGGCAGTAGCTCAGTTGGTAGAGCATCAGCTTCCCAAGCTGAGGGTCGCGGGTTCGAGCCCCGTTTGCCGCTCGCTTTAATGTTCACAATGCAGTTTTTTGGTCAAAGGCCCCCCGAGATTCGTCGGCGGGGCTTTTTCTTTTTATGCCTCTTCGGTGGCCGCTGCCCCTTTGCGCTTCCGCCGCGCGAACACCACCTGCCGATAGCGCCTGATTAGCTTGTTCATGAACTCGATGAAGTGGCCTGTGCCGCTCTCCTCACCGAGCAACACGCGCATCGCGTTGACCACCTCCACGAGCCATCGGTAGGCCGCGTCTGACCGCCTTCGCGCTGCGTCCACCTCCGCCTCTTTGCGCAGTCGTTGGTTCTGCGTCCGCTCGTTGATCAGGCTGTACACCTGCTGGTTGGCCGCCTTGATCGCCGTCACGAAGCCCCCCACGCCGAGGCGCTTCACCTGCTCAGCATACGTCGTTTCGCACTCCTCGGTGAGTTTCGTTAGCAGCGCCGTCTCCCCCTCCAACTGCAAGCTGCGCCGCACGCGGATGTCCTTAATCCGCTGCGTCAGCTCCTTGGCCGCCTGCGCCTTCTCCGGCTCCGGGCTCTGCTGTAGCGCCGCTACTGTGCCCTTCAGGCCCGTCAGCAGCCGGTCGCGCTTGGCGTCGGCAGCTCGGATGTCGTCCGTCAGCAGGCTTTTGTTCGAGAGGGTCAGGTTCTGCTGCTCCTCTTCGTGGGCTGCCTTGAGCGCCTCAAGCGCCTTTCGCGCCACCTCGTTGGCCAGCATGTCCGCCTCTTTCTCCGCCGCGGCGCACACCGAACGGATAAACTCGAAGTGCGCAGCCTTGGTGGCTCGCGTCAGGTCAATATTCCCAATCTTTTCCATCTCTCCTATTATTTATATGTAAGAATCACGCTGTGCACCCTTCGCGGATTCCTTTTTCATGCCATTTCGGGCACGATCTCTGTCTGCGGCTCTCTGCGCGGCCCTTGCAGGGCGTTGTGGAGGCCTTGCGGACATCTATTTTATCCTTGAAAAGCCAGGGCAAAGGTATATTTTTTTAGGTTTATATACATCGGGATTTTCCGATCGTATATTCTTGTTTATTTCTATCGTTCGGGTTGTTCCGATAGGTTGATCTATGATGTTTTATCTGTTCGGGTTTTCCCGAATGCTTATTTTATATGTTTTCAATTGTTCGGATTTTCCCGATAAGCTGAAAACGTACTTTTTCAATAATTCGGAGTTTCCCGAAGAGTTTGTTCAATTGATTTCTATTAATCGGGATTTCCCGAATAATAGTGATATATATTTTAAGACTTTCGGAATTTCCCGAAGACTTGTAAACGATATATTAAATCTCTTCGGGAAGTTCCGATGGTTTATTTTTGTATGTATCATATAATCGGAATATTCCGAAGATATGTAACTCATTGTAATAGCTTATCGGGAACTTCCGAAAAAGTATAACATGATATGCAATTCGATCGGGAAGTTCCGAACGGTATAAAACAGACGAAAAATGGCTTAAATGCAAGGCTTTTGGGTCGTTTGAGGGCGGTTTCACCCCTGATTGGCTCTTAAAAGGCTTGTCGAGGGTCGGTTTGGGTGGAGAATCGTTTGCTTCTGCCCTGTCGGACTGCGGTTTTATGGCTTCGCGAGCTGGAAATGGAGGGGCGCGCGTGTATTTCACTTGAGCCCTGCTGCATTTTGTCAGGGAAAAAATGTTTGAGGCCTGTGGGGGAGGGGAATCTTTCGCCTCTACAGGTTCCCCGGCATGTCATTTCTAATGGTTTGCAATCGACCGCAGTGTGGCTATAACAACCCGAGAAAAAGCAATTGGTAAGAACACATACTTTTGCCCTCAGTTGTTACCAAGGACAGAGAAATAACGATATCACTCAAAAACGATAAGACAATGGCAGATTTTAGAATCGAAAAAGACACGATGGGCGAGGTGAAAGTCCCCGCCGACAAGCTCTGGGGAGCGCAGACGGAGCGCTCGCGAAACAATTTCAAGATCGGACCCTCGGCCTCCATGCCACGAGAGGTGATCTACGGTTTTGCTTACCTCAAAAAGGCTGCGGCTTACGCCAACCACGAACTGGGCGTGCTGCCAGTGGAGAAGCGCGACCTCATCGCCCGGGTGTGCGACGAGATCCTTGAGGGGAAGCTCGACGATCAGTTCCCGCTCGTCATCTGGCAGACGGGATCGGGCACGCAATCGAACATGAACGTCAACGAGGTGATCGCTAACCGGGCACACCAGCTGGCGGGCAAGAAGATCGGGGAGGGCGAGAAGACGCTCCAGCCGAACGACGACGTGAACAAGTCGCAATCCTCGAACGACACCTTCCCCACAGGTATGCACATCGCGGCTTACAAGATGGTGATGGAGACGACCATCCCCGGTGTGGAGCGGCTGCGCGACGCATTGCGGAAGAAGTCAGCGGAGTTCAAAGACATCGTCAAAATCGGTCGCACACACCTGATGGACGCCACGCCGCTGACGCTCGGGCAGGAGTTTTCGGGTTATGCCTCGCAGTTAGATCACGGCCTCCGCGCGCTCCGCAACACGCTGGCGCACCTCGGCGAACTGGCCCTCGGAGGCACAGCCGTCGGCACGGGCATCAACACGCCGAAGGGTTACGACGTGGTCGTAGCGCGCTACATCGCCGAGTTCACCGGGCTGCCCTTCGTGACGGCTGAGAATAAGTTCGAGGCACTCGCCGCACACGACGCGATGGTGGAGGCTCACGGTGCACTGAAGCAGTTGGCCGTGTCGCTCAACAAGATCGCCAACGACGTCCGCATGATGGCCTCCGGCCCCCGCAGCGGCATCGGCGAGATCATCATCCCGGCCAACGAACCGGGCAGCTCCATCATGCCGGGCAAGGTGAACCCGACGCAGTGCGAGGCTGTCACGATGGTGGCCGCACAGGTGATGGGCAACGACGTGGCCGTCTCCGTAGGTGGCACGCAGGGGCACTACGAGCTGAACGTGTTCAAGCCCGTCATCTGCGCCAACTTCCTGCAGTCGGCCCGCCTCATCGGCGACGCCTGCGTCAGCTTCGAGGAGCACTGCGTGAGCGGCATCCGTCCGAACGAAGCACGCATCAAGGAGTTAGTCAACAACAGCCTGATGCTCGTCACGGCGCTCAACACGAAGATCGGATACTACAAGGCAGCAGAAATCGCCAACACGGCGCACCGCAACGGCACAACACTGCGCGAGGAAGCCATCCGTTTAGGCTACGTCACCCCGGAGCAGTTCGACGCTTGGGTGCGGCCAGAAGATATGGTCGGCAGCCTGAAATAAAAGGCTCGCCGCACCGAAGAGAACTCTTGATTTGTGAGGTTGAAAGCCAAACAATTTGAGCGTTAATCACAAAATAGTTTTCATATTGACCCTCCCCACGCGTGAGCGCCGGGAGGGATTTTTTTGCCAGATCGAGCACACATGTCCAATCCCTATTTCCGCTTCAAGCAATTCACCGTCCGTCATGACCGTTGCGCCATGAAGGTCGGCACAGACGGCTGCCTGCTCGGCGCCTGGGCCGACACGTCCGGTGCACGCCGGATCGCTGACGTCGGCACAGGCAGCGGCCTCATCGCACTCATGCTTGCTCAACGCAATACGGAGGCTCACATCGAAGCCCTCGATATCGACCAAGAGGCCTGCCTGCAAGCCACGGAGAACGTCGCCGCCTCGCCCTTCGCCACACGCATCTGCATCCTCCACACCGACTTCCGCACATACACCTCATCGTCCCCCTACGACCTGATCGTCTCCAACCCGCCCTATTTCGACGAGTCGCTGAAGTGCCCCGAAGCCAAACGTCGCACAGCGCGCCATACGGACACGCTCTCGCTCACGGAGCTGTTGCGCCAAGCCACCGCGCACCTCACTGATGATGGACGTATCGCGCTGATCCTGCCCTACGCGCAGCGCGGCGCCTTGCTGCGGCAGGCCGAAGCCGATTCGTTGCACCTCGTCCGCGAGACGCGCGTCATCCCCGTGGAGGGCGCACAGCCCAAACGCCTGCTGGCAGAGCTCGCTCGCCACGCTGCCCCATACACACCGTCTACGTTGACGATCGAAACGACTGCACATCAAAGGACGGATGCCTTCCAAAGGTTGGTGAGGGATTATTATTTGTAATAATCATCGGGGACCGCCCCGCCCGGGGAGCGCTACGTATGTGGCGGAATCTCAGTGTTTACCAGAGGCCGCTGCCATTTTTTTCTACTTTTGCCGCCGATAATTTTTGTACATATAGACAAGGAAAGAACCCCCATAAACATGAACTTATTAAGAGAGAAGTTAGCGAAGTACGACGCCCCGCAACGGGCAAAGGCCGCTGGCATTTATCCCTACTTCCGCGAGATCCAAAGCGACCAAGACACGGAAGTCCTCATCGATGGAAAGAAGGTGCTGATGTTCGGCTCGAACGCCTATTTAGGGCTGACTAACCACCCGAAGGTGAAAGAGGCCGCCATCGAAGCAATTCGCAAATACGGCACGGGATGCGCCGGCTCGCGCTTTCTGAACGGTACGCTGGATATTCATGTGGCACTTGAAAAACGCCTCGCCGCCTTTGTCGGAAAAGAAGAGGCCATCTCCTTTTCGACGGGTTTTCAGGTCAACGAGGGCGTCATCTCCTGCATCACCGGGCGTGAGGACTATATCATCTGGGACGAGCTGAACCACGCTTCCATCATCGAGGGTATCCGCCTCTCTTACTCCCGCAAACTGAAATACAAACACAACGACATGGCATCGCTCGAGCGGCAGCTCCAGAAATGCGAGCCAGACAAGGTGAAGCTCATCGTCATGGATGGCGTCTTCAGCATGGAGGGCGACATCGCTAACCTGCCCGAGATCGTTCGGCTGGCCAAGAAGTACAACGCCAGCGTGATGGTGGACGAGGCGCACGGCATCGGCGTCTTGGGAAAATGCGGGCGCGGCACATGCGACCATTTCGGCGTGTCGGACGACGTGGATCTGATCATGGGCACCTTCAGCAAATCGTTCGCCTCGCTCGGCGGATTCATCGCCGCTGATCACGACACGATCAACTACCTGCGCCACCATGCGCGTACGTATATATTCAGTGCCAGCTGCACCCCAGCCTCCGTGGCTGCGGCCAATGCAGCGCTCGACATCATGCTCACCGAGCCCGAACACATGGAGCGCCTGTGGGAACTGACCCATTACGCCCTCGACGGCTTCCGCCAGATGGGCTGCGAAATCGGTCATACATCCACCCCCATCATCCCGCTCTTCATCCGCGATAACGACTTGACCTTCCTCATCGTGAAGGAGCTCTTCGACGCTGGCGTCTTCGTCAACCCCGTCGTCTCGCCGGCCGTGGCATCGCAAGACACACTAATCCGATTCTCCCTCATGGCTACCCACACCCGCGAGCAGCTGGATTACGCCTTGGAAGCGATCCGGAGAATCTTCAAGCAACACGCGCTTATCCCTTAATCCACTTCGTCCACAACACACCTTTTCTCTCTCGAACAATGAATTTCGTGCAGAACACGGAAAGAGGCTGTCTGGAATGCAAGGGATGCAGTGAAAACTCAGGAAACAAACTCTCTGTCTACGACTGGCTGTGCGACATCCCTGAGGCGGAACGCTCGACGGCCTACGTGGAAGTGCAATTCAAGAATACACGCAAGGGATACTATCTGAACGAAGACCGTATCCCGCTCAAAAAAGGCGACATGGTGGCCGTGGAGGCCAGTCCGGGGCACGACGTTGGCATGGTCACATTGACCGGCAAGCTCGTCCTCTTCCAGATGTGGAAAAACAACGTCAGACAAAGCACAGCCGACTCAAAAAAAATCTATCGCATCGCCCGCCCCTGCGACCTTGAGCGCGCACAAGAAGCCAAAGCCCGGGAACACGAGACCATGATCCGCTCCCGACAAATCGCCGCCGAACTGGGGTTGGCCATGAAGATCGGCGATGTGGAATTTCAAGGCGATGGCAACAAGGCCATCTTCTATTACATCGCCGAAGGGCGCGTCGATTTCCGCCAACTGATCCGCGTCTTGGCCGACAACTTCCATGTGCGCATTGAGATGAAGCAAATAGGCGTCAGGCAAGAAGCCGGACGCATCGGCGGCATCGGCCCCTGCGGACGCGAACTCTGCTGCGCCTCGTGGATGTCGCACTTCACCTCCGTCTCGACCGAGGCCGCGCGCCTACAAGACATCTCCATGAACCCGCAAAAGCTGGCCGGGCAATGCGGCAAACTGAAATGCTGCGTCAATTACGAAGTCGATCTCTACGTGGAAGCCCGAAAAGGAATGCCCTCACGTAAAATCACGCTGGAAACCAAGGAGCACGTCTACTATTATTTCAAAATGGACCTCTTCAAGCACGAGATCACCTACTCGACCGACAAAACGGCCGCCAAAGACCTCGTTACCCTCACCGCCCGGCAGGCCTTCGACGTGATCAACATGAACCAAAAAGGCATCAAGCCCGATTCGCTGCTTCCTGATTCGCTCGAAAAGCAAGCCAAGAAGCCAGACACACACGACATCTTGGACGACAACGTGAGCCGCTTCGACCCCATCCGTAAAAGGAAGAAGAAGAAAAAAACAACCGCCAGCAACGCCAACGGGCGCCCCAAAAACGCCGCCAACGAAGGGCAGCCCAAGCGCCCCACCCCGTCCACCAGCAATACACCGCAGGCCGCTCCCCCAGCATCCAAGCCCGACGCGAACGCCGCGCCTAAGGAGCCAGCAGCCGATAACCCACAACCAACGCCCGATGAACAGGCGCAATAAATGGATGCGTGGCATCGGCTGCTGCCTGATCGTGGTCGCCCTCGCGTTCCTCGCCGCCTGCACCGACACGGCCCTCTACGACCATTACCAAGCCGTAGAAAAGCCGTGGAGTAAAGATCAGGTCTACTATTTCACCTTCGACATCGCCGACAACACCCCGCCCTACGACCTCACCCTTGAGATCCGCAGCAACAACCTCTACCCCTACCAAAACCTCTGGCTGCTCTGCACCGAAGAGCCCCCCGTCGGGCCCATGACGCACGACACCATCGAGTGCATGCTGGCCAACGACTACGGCGAGTGGCGTGGCTCCGGCATCTCCCTCTACCACCTTGGCATCCCCCTCCGCACCCGCCGCTACTTCCCCCACAAGGGGCAATACACCATCGGCATCCGCCAAGGTATGCGCGACGAGCAGCTGAACGGAATCGAAGCCATCGGCCTGCGCATCGAAGCCTCTCATTGAATCACATCGATCGTTCGGAGGCCTTCCGGAGTCAACAGGAGTGTCCATCGGAAACCCGCGAAAGTTTGATAGATGATTGTAAGGATACGTAGGCTGTGATAACGTAAGTTTGATGGAAGAATAGAGCCGCTTTTTTCAGCAGGGAGGTTTGCAGGGACGCTGCAAGCGCCACGGAAATACGGTTGGCATTTGCAGCACCGTTGCAAGACTAAAAAGAATATCTAACTATCACTTAGTGCACAACGAGAGGCTTTTACAATTCGGGTGGATATTTTCTAAGGCAAGAAAAGGCCGTAGCTTATTAGGGGATTTTCTTCACGCTGCACTTCGTGTCCGCTAAAAATCGCCCAATAAGCCGGAGGGACTGCACCCCTCTGGACTCCCCGCCTCCCCCGTTACCTCAAAGATTATCATGAAAGAATAAGCCCCCAAGATCATGGGTTACGTAATTTTTCACATGGAAAAAGCACGCGGCTCGGACAGCGCCATGACCGCACACATCGA
>MIQB01000033.1 GCA_002890585.1 Tannerella sp. oral taxon 808 | reverse complement strand
GCGTAGAGATCTACACCCTGCTCGGCATCCGCCTCCGCACCCTCGACGCCCCCGCGGGCGACACCTCCGTCGCCCTCCCGCGCGGCCTCTACGTGGTGAAGGCCGGCACAGCCGCGCAGAAAGTGCGCATTGAGTAGGGTTGAGTTGTTGAATTGTTGAATTGTTGAATTGTTGATTCGGGTGCCCGGGTAGGGGCGTATCGCATACGCCCTCCAAACGCCCCGGCACGGGGCGAATGATTCGGCGGCCGGGTACGGGCGGGGACGAATGATCCGGCAACCGGGTACATGTGGGGCGTATGCGATACGCCCCTACAACACCCCGCCCACGGCGGGCGTATGATGAATGATTAATCCGGGTGCCCGCATGGGGGGGGGACGGGTACCCGGGTAATCATCGATAATTGACAATTGATAATTGAATCCGCCCACGGGGTTTCGCCCCATCATCCACCACCAGGGGTTTCGCCCCTGGCTATCGTCCACCGGGCCTACAGCCCGGGTTGGATGATTCGGCCGGTACCCCGCGCGCCCTGTAGGGGCGCCGGACGATAGCCCAGGGGGAAACCCTGGGCGGGGGATGATGGGGCGGGGAAAAACCCGCGGGCGCCGGATCATCGTAGGGGCGAATAATCATTCGCCCCTACAACCGGACGGGCCGGCGGCGGGTGTATGATGAATGATTAATCCGGGTACCCGCATGGGGGACGGGTGCCCGGGTAATCATTGGCAATTGATCATTGATAATTGAATCCACCCGGGTAATCATTGACAATTGACAATTAATAATTGAATCCCCCCTTGGCGGACGCATGATGGATGATTGATCTGGGCACTTTTGAAGGGACGAAAAGATCTTTCGTCGCTCTACGTAGCTTTGCCGCTCATAAAAACATCCCCTCTGCCCATGACCCTATCCTATAGAGAAAACATGCGTCGGCTACGCAATCCGTCGTTTGAAAAGATCACGGCAATCGCCCACTCCTTCCTCCCCTCGCCGACGGAGGGAAGGCCCACCTCCCCAACTGACATCCCCCCCACTCCCGCGCCCCCCGACAGGCAGATGGACCTGTTGCAAAGGCTCTGCAACGACGGGCCTGTGCACAAGGCCAAGGTGGACCGTGTGCTTGGCTCCATGCCCCGCAAGCTCTTTCAAGGCACCACCTTCGACGTCGTCGATTGGCAATGCGGCCAAGGCATAAACACTGTCTGCTTCTTCGACTTCATCCGCCGCAACGGAATGGAGAATTGTGTCCGGCAGGTCTTCCTGATCGACACCGACGCCGAGGCGATGGAGCGCGCCGTCTGGCACCTTGAGCCCTACATCGGCGACACGGACCGGATCGTCACCATCCGTAAAGAGATCAACGAGATAGACCGCTACGACCTTGAGACACGGCAGCCCGTCACCTTCCACTTCTTCACCGACGTCTTAAGCAACCCCAACATCGACCTGCGGCGTCTGGCCACGCTCATCGGACGCATCATCCGCGGCGAGCATTACTTCTTCTGCGTCGACGGGCTCAAGCATGGCAACGACCGGTTGGAGACGTTCTACCGCTGCTTCAGCCGCCCGGAGATCTTTACCGACGAGACGTATTACCCCACCGCGCGGCAACCCTATGCCATGACGTGCAAGGCCTTCCGCCTGCGCGCCGAGACGTTCGCGACGGATACCACGCTCTCGCCCGTGCAGCTCCACGCCGCCTTCCGGCTCGACAGCGTGCGCGAGGCACTCCGTAAGGCGAACCGCGAACAGGTGGAGGCGCTCTATCGCTCCCTGTCGCGCTTCGAGGTGGCGGCCGGCTACGACGCCGCGGCCTGTGCCCATAACGACCTGCCGCCCCTCTACGCCGTGCTGGCCAACCTCATCACGCGCGGCCTGCCCACCCAGGCGTCGCCGCTCGTGGAGGAAGCCTTTGCACCGCTTGGCAACCGCCGACGCCGAGCCGACGCCGGGCGCATCACCTACGAGGCGCGCGACCTCTACCCCTCAGACCTCTTCGAGGCGCTCCACCTCATCGATCCCCGCTTCACGCCCGATGAAGCCTCGTACAACGTCGACATCTTAGAGAACGATGCCCAGCGGGTCTACATCACCCGCGTGGCGCCAGTCCCCTTCCGCCAGCTCTTTGAGCCGCAGCGCAACGTCTACTCGCTGACGGGGCAACGCGAATACTGTACGCAGCATGTGGACTTCTCGCTCGAGTTTCCCTACCCCAGTAAGGACCTGAAGGAAGCCCGCCACGACGGCTTCGTGATCGAGGTGGAAGATTCGTCCGTGCATGCCACGATGGAGCAACGGCGCATCGATAAGCAACGCTCTGACGATCTGGCGGCCATGAACTGGACTTGCGAGACACTGTCTGACGACCACATGAACGCCACGCATTTCGGTCACTTAGGGAGCGATTATGTGCGCACCGTGTTCACCCTTTTCGACCGCCCCTTCGATCGCGAATGGGTGCGCACGCTGCAATACGCGCTCTCGCCCATCGGCATCGCACGCATAGAGAAGGTGGTTGTGGAGGCGATCATGGCCGGGCGGTTAGACCCGACGGCCGAGCATTGGGACGTGCTTGTGGTGGAGCGCGATGTGCCCTGCGCCGCGGCCGCCTTTGCCGACCTGCGCGAGCTCTTCAACAGCCTCACAGCGCTCAGCGCGGAGCACGCGGGCGCACGCTTCCCCGACGTAACGCTCGACGTAATCAGCTCCCCTGAGTTCATCGATTCACCGCTGCACGCCGATCTGCAACCGGCCCCAGAGCTGACGGATGATCACCGGGCCAAGACTTACGACTTGATTATGGACATCTCCGTGCTGCGCCGTGCGGGCATCGAGCGCCCCCTCATGGATGAATACACGAATTGCCGCAACGATTGCCGCTTCATCGTTCGCTCGGCGCATCATGCGCGTGAGCCACGACGTGTGCTTACCTCAGGCCGCATCACCTACCATCCGATTGTCCGCTGCGACGCTGTGGGGCGCTACGAGCCGATCGCGGAGCGGGCTGCGGTTATACATTATATAATAGGGCTACTGTCGCGTCGGGAGGAGTTCCTGCCGGGGCAGGCGGCCGTGTTGGACAGGCTGTTGCGTGGGCTTAGCGTGGCGGCCCTGCTGCCGGCTGAGTCGCAGGGGGCGGCGGTGGCGCTGCCGGCCATCTTGCTACAGCCGGGCGTGACGGCAGTCGTAACGTCAGATGCGAAGTCGGCCGATCGCCTTGTCCACGAGGCACAGCAGGCTGACATAGACTTCGGCGTAAGTCTGCACAGCTCCATGACTGACAGCGAACGCGAAAGGCGCGAACGACGAATGGAAGCGGATGAGCTACTCCTCGTGGCGCTCTCAGCCGACCAACTCACGCGGCCGGCTTTGCAACAACGCCTCCGCTCGATGTATGAGATGGGAGTGTACTTCGCTTACGGCCTGATCGATGGCGCTGAGCGCCTGTCGGAGTGGAGTCCTTCCTTCGATGCGGCTTACCTCTGCGCGGGGCAGACGCTTCGGCGCTATGCACGGCCGCAGCAGGGCGCGATCACGCTCGGGGCTACGGCTGCTGAGGCGTCGTTCGATGTGCTCTTCGACATCGAGCGCGCGCTGCTCCCCGTCGACGGCTTCACTCCGGATCGTGAGCGGATCGTGACGGTTCACGCCACAGTGGCACCCGCCCCCCTCGGATTGCGTTCGGAGGAGGACGAGCGCCGCGACATCGAGCGCATCATCCGCGAGATGGGTATGGAATATGTGGCTCCACTGGCTGGCGATCAGTCAGCAGCGGGGGCGCGTATCATGGGGTTGCCTTATCCCGTGACCGTCAACGAGGGTGGCGAGAGTGTGCAAGATTCCGCTGCCGCTACGCGTTACGTCCATATCCTTTACCGTATGGGTTGCCTCGGCCTGATCGACGGATTGGCCCACGACAAGGCGCGCAGGCGCTACTTGCTCGTGGTGCGTGAGGCGACAACGGAGCAGGTCTATCGGCGGTTGCATGACTATTTCAACCGGTACTATACACACAAGCGAGCCGAACGGGAGGAGACGGCTGCACGCGCTGGCATGCCTGCCGTTATGCTACGCGACGAACGCGAAGGGGCACAGTACAAATGCCTGACGCAACTGACGCACTTCGTCAACGAAGGCATGGCGCGCATTGCCCAAGGCATCACACCCGGCACGCCACTTGCGCAAGGCTTGGAGCAAGCATTGGCTGACGCGACGCAAGCGCCCGAGGAGGTGCTCTTCCGTTACTTGCGCATGATTAACGCCGCGGAGGCGCCGCCCTCTCCCAATGGACGCATTCATGCGCTCTATGAATCGGTTTGCACGCTGCGCCGCGCGGGGAATACGCACCCGGTGCTGCTCCTTCTCGCTGCCTTCTGCCTGCTTTACATGGGCACGGAGGGGCGCGCAGTGCTCGACGAAGACTTGGCCACGAGCTACGAGGAGGGCATGGTGGGGCTTTATCGCCTCATGCCTGATTTCGCTCGCTTCCGGGAGCAATTCGAGGCCTACAACCGCTTCGTGCGTAGCGAAACAGATGCGACCGACGACGCGACAGAGGCGCGTATAGCCAACGTCGAGAGTCGCCTGCAACTGATTCGCGCAGCAGACATACTGGGCGCTCATTTGACTTACATGAAAGAACTACAACACACATATCTGGAATAATGGAAACGATAGAAGACATCAATGTGGCCCTCTTGCAGCTGCGCGAGAGCTTAGCCAATCTGGACGCGGCGCGTGAACAAGTGTCGCAGGTGACGGGCGGAAGCCGGGAGGTGGTAGAGGCTGCGTCTCGGCTGTCGGACGAAGTGAAGCAACTGGCTGATCGTATCGGTGAGGAGACGCTGGCAGTCATCACGCGCTTCTCCGAACGGTTGGATGGGTCGCGAACGGAATGGACGGACGCCATCAACGACGGTAAGGCGCGCTTTGCCTCCGAAGTGGAGCAGACACGATTAGCTACCGCGCAATTGAAGGCGGATGCTGAGTTGGCCTTGCAACAATCGCTTGCCGCCTCCACGCAATCCGTCGCAGACTTAAAGTTGGAGACGCAAGAGACGCTGCGCCAAGCCGCTGCCACCTCCATGCAGACCGTCGCAGACTTAAAGTCGGAGACGCAGGAGACGCTGCGCCAAGCCGCTGCCACCTCCACGCAGACCGTCGCAGACTTAAAGTCGGAGACGCAAGAGACGCTGCGCCAAGCTGCTGCCACCTCCACGCAGACTGTCGCAGACTTAAAGACGGAGACGCAGGAGACGCTGCGTGAAGCGACGGCGGCCTCGCTGCAAGCCACGGAGCAACTCCGCACGGAGACGCAAGCCGCTCTGCAGCAGTCGCTCGACGCCACCACGCACACGCTCGGCGAGGTGAGCGACCAGGCTAAACAGGCCGTCAATGAAGTGTCGGCCTTAGCCAAACACGCGCTGAGTGAGGTGACGACCGTCTCGACTGATGCGATCGAGATGCAGCAGTCGGAGATAGCCGATACGCTCGACACGCTGGCAGACTATAGCGAGCGCATCCGCACGCTGATCGATGCGCTGTCCACATCGAACCTCTCGGAGCAGATCGCCGCCATCGGACGCAAGATCGAAGCCCACACGACGGAGCAGGCCATCACCATAGAGGCGCTCCGCACCGACGCCAACCGTAACAAGAGGATACAGCTGATCGCCTACGCCGTGATTGCTGCGCTGCTTCTCCTGATCCTTATCCTGAAATAAATCCCCCCATACTCCATAAACATGTCAAAGAACAACATCCACAAAGTCCTTGTGCTCGGGTCGGGCGCCCTGAAGATTGGGCAGGCCGGCGAGTTCGATTACTCCGGATCGCAGGCCCTCAAAGCCCTCCGGCAAGACGGCATCAAGTCCGTACTCATCAACCCCAACATCGCTACAATCCAGACCTCCGAAGGCGTGGCCGACAGCGTCTACTTCCTGCCTGTCACGCCCTTCTTCGTCGAAGAGGTCATCGCCAAGGAGCGCCCCGACGGCATCCTGCTGGCTTTCGGAGGGCAGACCGCCCTTAACTGCGGCATCAAGCTCTACAACGAAGGCACACTGGAGCGCTACGGTGTGCAGGTCTTGGGCACCTCTGTGGAGGCGATCATGGATACTGAAGACCGCGACCTCTTCGTCCGTAAGCTGCGCGAGGTAAACCTCAAGACGCCCATTAGCCGCGCCGTGGAGACGATGGGCGATGCCATCGAGGCGGCTGAGCGCATCGGCTATCCCGTCATGGTGCGCTCGGCTTACGCCCTCGGCGGCCTTGGCAGCGGCATCTGCAAGACAGAGAGCGAGCTGCGCTCACTGGCTGAGAGTGCCTTTGCCTTCGCCCCGCAGATCCTCGTAGAGGAGTCGCTGAAGGGCTGGAAGGAGATCGAGTTTGAGGTGATCCGCGATCGCGCCGACCGCTGCTTCACGGTGGTCAGCATGGAGAATGTGGATCCGCTCGGCGTGCATACGGGCGAGAGCATCGTCGTGGCGCCTACCTGCTCGCTGCGTGAGGATGAGATCACCCAACTGCAAGAACTCTCCGTCCGCACCGTGCGCCACTTGGGCATCGTCGGCGAGTGCAACATCCAATACGCTTACAACTCCGAGACGGGCGACTACCGCATCATCGAGGTCAACGCCCGACTGAGTCGCTCCTCCGCGTTGGCCTCCAAGGCGAGCGGCTATCCACTGGCCTTCGTCGCGGCTAAGCTGGCCATCGGCTACACGCTCGACGAGATTGGCGAACCGGGCACACCGGGCTCCGCCGCCGTCGCTCCGCAGGTGGATTACCTCATCGCTAAGATTCCCCGTTGGGACTTGACGAAGTTTGCTGGCGTCAGTCGTCGCATCGGCTCCAGCATGAAGTCCGTCGGCGAGATCATGTCCATCGGCCGCTCCTTCGAGGAGATTATGCAGAAGGGTCTGCGCATGATCGGGCAGGGCATGCATGGCTTTGTGGGGAACAACAACCTTGAGTTTGAAGACTTAGACAATGAATTAGAGAACCCTACCGACCTGCGCATCTTCGCCGTGGCGCAAGCGTTGGAGAAGGGTTACACCATAGAGCAGATCCACGACTTGACGAAGATCAGCCACTGGTTCCTCGAGCGGCTGAAGAACATCGTGGATTACACCCGCGTGCTACAGCAGTATAAGCGGATCGAAGACCTGCCTGCCGATGTGCTCCGCGAGGCCAAACGATTGGGCTTCTCCGATTTCCAGATCGCTCGCTACACGGAGCACTTTAAGGGTAACATGGAGCGTGAGAACCTGCGCGTGCGGGCGCTGCGCAAACGCCTCGGCATCCTGCCTGCCGTCCGCCGCATCGACACCATCGCCTCCGACCGCGCCGAGCTGACCAACTACCTCTACCTCACCTACGGCGCCACACCGGATGATTCCTCCACGGGCGATGTGCACGACATCCCGTACTACAAGAACGACCGCAACGTCATCGTGCTCGGCTCTGGTGCCTATCGCATCGGCTCGTCGGTGGAGTTCGACTGGTGTTCCGTCAATGCCGTCCGCACCGCGCGCAGCCTCGGTTATAAGGCCATTATGATCAACTATAACCCTGAGACTGTCTCTACGGATTACGACATCTGTGACCGCCTCTATTTCGACGAGCTCTCCTTAGAGCGTGTCCTTGACATTGTCGATCTGGAGCAGCCCCGCGGTGTCATCGTCTCCGTCGGTGGGCAGATCCCGAACAACCTCGCCATGAAGCTCTATCGCAGGCAAGTGCCCATCCTTGGCACCTCTCCCGTCTCGATCGACCGCGCAGAGAACCGCCATAAGTTCTCCGCCATGCTCGACACCCTCGGCATCGACCAGCCGCGCTGGGCCGAGCTCGAGAGTATGGACGAGATCGACGACTTCATCCGCCGCGTCGGCTTCCCCGTCCTCATCCGCCCGTCGTACGTGCTGAGCGGTGCCGCGATGCATGTGTGCTACAACAAGGAGCAACTCATCGAGTTCCTCGGTGTGGCCGCGCGGGTGTCGAAGGAGTACCCTGTGGTCGTCTCGGAGTTTTTGCAAGATGTGAAGGAGATTGAGTTCGATGCCGTCGCTCGTCATGGCGAGATCATCGAGTATGCCATCTCTGAACACATCGAGTACGCCGGCATCCATTCGGGCGACGCCACGCTCGTCTTCCCGCCGCAGAAGCTCTACTTCGAGACCGTCCGTCGGATTAAGAAGATCAGCCGAAAGATTGCCCGCGAGCTGAACATCAGCGGCCCGTTCAACGTCCAGTATCTGGCCAAGAACAATGATGTGAAGGTGATCGAGTGCAACCTCCGCGCTTCGCGCAGCTTCCCCTTCGTCTCGAAGGTGCTCAAGCAGAACTTTATCGACACGGCTACGCGCATCATGCTCGATGCGCCCTTCACGCCGCCCGCCAAGACGGAGTTCGACATCGACTGGATCGGCGTCAAGGCCTCGCAGTTCTCCTTCGGCCGACTCTCGAATGCTGATCCCGTGTTGGGTGTCGACATGAGCTCCACGGGCGAGGTGGGCTGCATCGGCGACGACTTCGACGAGGCACTCCTGGCCGCGATGGTGGCCGTGGGTAACACCATCCCCGCACGCAGCGTCATGGTCTCCTCCGGTGGGGCCAAGAGCAAGGTTGACTTGTTGGAGCCCTGCCGCATGCTGGCCGAACGCGGTTACACCATCTATGCCACCCAGGGCACAGCGGCCTTCTTGCGCGACAACGGTGTGGAGGTGACGCCCGTCTGCTGGCCCGACGAGCGCGACGGTGGCCTCAACATTCTCGACATGTTTAGCCGCCATGCCTTCGACCTCGTGGTCAACATCCCCAAGAACCACAGCAGCCGCGAGCTGACGAACGGTTATAAGATCCGCCGCGCCGCCATCGATCATAATGTGCCCCTCATCACCAACGCCCGCTTGGCCAGCGCCTTCATCCACGCCGTTTGCAACCTCGCGGAGAAGGACATCCCCATCAAGAGCTGGCAGGAATACCGGTAACGTGAGTTCGACGTGGGGCAATTCATTTATATAGGGATGGGACTCCCTTGCACGATGGCTGCAAGCTACCTTGCAGGGGGTCTGCAAGCCTGCTTGCACGATGGCTGCAAGCCTGCTTGCACGAGGTGTGCAAGGAAGAGTGCCTTCCCCGAGGCAGTTGTAGGGGCGAATGATTATTCGCCCCTACGAGAGGGGTACATGATTGAGGTGTTGCGTCACCCACAAAGCCTGCGTTGCGTCACCCACAAAGCCTGCGTTGCGTCACCCACAAAGCCTGCGTTGCGTCGCCCACAATCCGCCGCGCCCTACCGCCCCTTCCTCACAAACCTCACCTCGGAGCGGCCGGCGGGCAGATCGCTGCGGCGCTCGATGCGGATGATCACGCCCAGATCGTTGTAGCCCGTGGCCTCCTCCCAACAGTGGCGGTTGGCTAAGCGCACGGCAAACGCGGGGCGGTCGTGCAGGCGCGGCTCGGGGTCGGGCAGGAAGAGGAAGAGGCGGTAGTTGCCCGGGGCAATGTCGCGCGGCAGGGTGACGGTGGCGGAGAGCTGTGCCTCGCTGTCCGGCTGCCAACGGCGCGGATCGTCGGGCAGGGTGGCCGTGTAGATGGTGCTGCCGTCGGCCGAGCGGAGGATCAGCTCCACACGCCGCGGGTTGAACATCGGGGCGTAGCCCACGTTGCGCAGGCGAAGGGAGAGGGTCATGTCCGTGCCCGGCGCGTGGCGTTCGGAGAAGCGCCCCTCACGGAGGACGATGCGGTAGCCCATATTCCGAGCAATTTCATCCATGCACCCCTGCGCCTCCCAGCCCTCGAGCACAGGTTCGTAATAGCTGCGGTTGAGGTATGACCAGCGGAGGCGCCGCATCTCCGCACGCGCCTTGTCGCAGTCAGCCGGGGCCACATCGCGCGGCTGGCAGGTCTCGCCACCCATGGGGACGTAGAGGCCTTCGTCGTGCAGGTAGGCCTTTTCCTCAGCGACATCGGTGTACGTGCCCACATCGTTTTTACCCGAGAGGAAGCAGTCGTTGTGCAGCCCGATGCGTGCCCGCGCGCTCCGTCCGAAGGCCTCGGCCTGCGGCAGGGCCTCCCGAACGCCCACATAGGTGCGTTTGTACGCTGGCTTGCGCACCTGCACGAAGCGCTCGGGGGGCACGACGTCGAGCAGTTTGTCTAAGATGGCCCGCCGCGCAGCGTCCGTGTCGAGGCCGTTTTTGGAGCTGTGCCACTCGCCCCAGGCACCGATGAAGCCGGCCTGGAGCACGGCGATCACGTCTTTGTTGCGCTGGAGGACGGGCCGGAGCTGCTCCAAGTGGCGGAGGATGACGGCGAGCGGGGCGTCTGGCTCCGTGCCGCTGTTGGAGTAGGCAAAGCGCACAACGGCCTTCCCGCCTGCGCGGCGGAGGACGGCCATGTCAGCGTCGATTTGCGACAGCAGGGCGCCACTCAGCGGAGCTCCGCCGCGAAACTTCTTGAGGTAATAGAAGCGGTAAATCAGGGTGATGTTCTCGCTTCGGCACTCGCGCACCTTGCGCTCGGTCAGTTCGTCCGTGTTGATCGAGTAGCGATAGAAGCCGCGTTCGGGGTTGGGGAAAAGCTCATCGGAGGCGGTGTATGTCACCGTCTGCACGGGTCCGTCGGGCGCAGGCGTCGGCGGGGGGGCGGGTTTGTCGCTGCTACAGGCTGCGGCGAGCAGCAACAGCGTCCCGCCGCAAAGTGTTCGGATCGTTCTTCTCATTTCTTTAAGGCAGACTGATGTGTCCTCCTATTGTCAGGGCGTTTGCGATACACCTTGACGTTTCGCGTATCGCCATAGCTGGTAACTGTTGATGATGTTTTGCCAAAGGATATAGCCCGATGGCGCAACGGCCGTCAGGGGGTGGAGGTACGTCTGTGCCATCCAAATGGCGAGGATCGTGTTCTTCTGCCCGAGCCCTTGACCAGACGAGACCGCATCGCCGTAATGCCTGCCGATGCGCCGCCCGACAAGGAACTGCGCCATGCATAGCACAAGCGACACAAGGAGCAGCCCCGCGACGGCCCGTGGATTCTCCCCGCCGTGATTGATGAGAAAACGGACGGTGATGCCCGTTACGATGGTCAGTGAGACGGCCCAGAGGTAGAACGGCAGGCGCGGCACGCGGAGCAGTGCGGCGTGCGTGCGGGGCATCCATCGGCGCATGGCCAAGGCCACGAACAGGGGCAGGACAAGCAGCGGGAAGACGTGGCTACAGACGTACCACAGGGATTGGAAGAAGGGGAGCGCTTCGCCGTAGATGCCGATCAGGGTGAAGGCGACCGGCGCAGCCACGGCCACGGCCACGTTGCAGGCCAAGACGTAAGTCGTGAGGAAACCCACATTGCCGCCTAACATGCCCGTGATGACGGCTGCTGCCGTGGCCGTCGGGGTGAGCACGCACAGCATGGCGCCAGCGGCAATGATGGGATCGAAGGGGCGCAGCAGCAGGTAGACGCCGCCGCTGCCGATCAGCTGGATGAGCAACAGCCACACCTGTGCGGGGTGGAAACGCAAGTCGCGCGGCGAGATCTTGCAGAAGGTCAGCAGCAGCATGGCGAAGATCAGGTACGGCGTCATGAAGGCCAGGCGGCTGACCCACGGATAGGCCACCGCGCCGGTCAACATGGCGATCGGCAGCATCCAGTCCTTGATGAACTTCAGCATCCCGCGCATGCCCTGCCCTCTTTTATTCGATGGGGATGTATTGCACGAAGGCCTCGATGGCTTCGTAAGCCGCCAACCCGAGGTGCTTGTACATCTCGGCCGTGGCGCGGTTGCGATCCTCGGCGCGCTGCCAGAAGAGTCGCTCGTCGTCGCCTAAGTAGGGCGCACTCTCGGCCTGCGACTGGTGCTTGAGGATGGCGTTGCGCTTGTAGCGCAGCTCCTCGGGGCTGATCGGCACGGCCATCTCGATGTGATCCATCTCCCACTCGGCCCACGCCCCGCGGTACATCCAAATGCGGCATTCCCGGAGCCACTCCTCGCCCTTCATCTCGTCCACGGCGGCAAGGACGGCGTCAAGGCACACCTTGTGCGTGCCATGCGGGTCGGCCAGATCGCCGGCCACGAACATCTCGTCCGGCTTCACCTCCGCCAGCAGCTGCTTGACGATGTCCACGTCGCGCTGCCCGAGCGGATGCTTCTTCACGAGGCCCGTCTCGTAGAAGGGCAGGTCGAGGAAGTGCACGCGCTCGTCCTTCACGCCCGAATAACGGCAGCCGTGGCGCGCCTCTTCGCGTCGGATCGTGCCCTTCATAAAGAGCACATCGGGGCGCTCGGGCTGGCCGTCCTCCTTCTTCTCGTAACGCAGATAATGGATGATCTCCTCGGCCTTCTTGCGGATCGGTGTCTCGCCCGGCGCGTAGCGTTCGCAGACGTCGCGCAGGTATTCGCAGTAACGCACCACCTCCTCATCACCCACGGCGATGTTGCCGGACGTCTCGTAGGCCACGTGCACCTCATGCTGCTGGTCGCAGAGCCGGCGCAGTGTGCCGCCCATCGAGATCACGTCGTCGTCCGGGTGCGGACTGAAGACGATGACGCGCTTCGGGTAGGGCTTGGCGCGCTCCGGCCGGTTCGAGTCGTCAGCGTTCGGTTTGCCACCCGGCCAGCCCGTGATGGTGTGCTGGATGTCGTTGAAGATGCGAATGTTCACGTTGTAGGCCGAGCCGTAGAGGGCCAGCAGTTCGCCTAATCCGTGCTCGCTGTAATCCTTGTTAGTGAGCTTCAGGATGGGCTTGTCGGTCTGTGCACAGAGCCAGACGATGGCGCGGCGGATCAGCTTGTTGTCCCACACGCAGGGCGTGACGAGCCACGGGTGACTGATGCGCGTCAGTTGTCCTGCGGCCGAGAGGTCGATTACGATCTTGGCGTTCGGGTGATGTTGCAGGCAGGTGGAGGGCAGGGCGTCGCTGGCGGGCGTCTCGATCGTTTCGCGGATGATGCGTGCCTTGTTTTCGCCCCACGCCACGAGGATCACTTTAGCCGACTCCATGAGTGTGCCGAGGCCCATCGTGATCACGCCCGTGGGCATGTTGTCGATCGACCGGAAGAGCTGCGCCGACTCCTTGCGCGAGGTGTCGTCCATGAGCACAAGGTGTGTGCGCGAACTGACCGATGTGCCGGCACTGTTCACGCCGATCGTCCCCGCCTGCCCCACGCCGAGCAGCATGCAGTCGATGCCGCCACACTCGCGGATGCGCTGTTCGTAACGCCGGCAGAAGTCGTAGATGTCGTTCTTGTCGATGAAGCCGTCGGGGCTGTAGACGTTCCCCTCGGGGACGTCGACGTGGTCAAGGAAGACCTCACGCAGCAGGTGCATGTTGCTGTAGGCCTCGTTCGTGAGTGGGTAAAACTCGTAGATGAGGAAGATGACGACGTTGCGCAGGCTGAGGCCCTCCTCGCGGTGCATGCGGATCAGCCGGCGGTAGATGGGGTACGGCGACCGGCCGCCGGGCACGGCCATAACGTATGGTTTGCCCGCGCGTTGGCGTTCGCGGATCTCGGTAGCCAGTTCGCGTGCCACCGCCTCGGCGCCCTCCTCCATCGTGGCGTAGATGTGCGTCCGGACGTTCTCGAAGCGCGTCAGGAGGCTGTATTCATAGGCGTTCTCCGGCTTGTAATACTTCTCCGGCACGCGTGTCAGTGTGATTTGTGAGCTCAGGTTGCTTCTCATTGCTGTATATATAATGTATGGTTTGGGGTGCCAAAAGTAGGCGCCTTGTCTACAAAATCGGGTAGGGAGGGGGCTTGTGCTCGCCCTGTTTCTGGGGCGTAATCGGGCGATTTGGCGTCAGAAACACGGTTTCTGGGGTGTAATCGGACGATTTGGTGTTAGAAACACGGTTTCTGGGATGAAATCGGACGATTTGATGTTAGAAACACGGTTTCTGGGATGAAATCGGGCGATTTGGTGTTAGAAACACGGTTTCTGGGGCGTAATCGGGCGATTTGGCGTTAGAAACACGGTTTCTGGGGTGTAATCGGTCGATTTGGTGTTAGAAACACGGTTTCCGGGGTGTAATCGGGCGATTGGGTGTTAGCAACGCTGTTTTAGGTGTGTCAATGTGTCCCTACAGATGATGGCATGCTGCTCTTCACCGCCTCCAGAAGCCGGGCAGCACGAGGGTAAGGACAGTGAAGATCTCTAATCGACCGACGATCATAAGGAAGGAGAGGATCCACTTGTTGAAGGAGGAGATGGCGGAGAAGTTGCCGTCAGCGAAATGACCGATGCCGGGGCCGGCGTTGCTGACGGAGGTGGCGGCCAGGCCGAGGGCGTCACCGAGGTCGATGCCCTCGAAAGTGAGGACGGTGCAGCCGAAAAGGATGAGGCCGACGTAGATGATGGCGAAGGTGTAGACGCGCTGGATGATGTGCTCGGGGACGACTTGCCCGCCCGCCCGCAGGGGCAGGATGGCGCGGGGGTGCGTCTGGCGCTTGAACTCGTTGAGCAGGTTCTTGATCAAGATCATGAAGCGACCCATTTTAAGGCCGCCGCTGGTGGAGCCGGCGCATCCGGCCACGATGATGACGAAGAGGGCGATGACGGCAAAGAAGGATCCCCATTGGGCGAAGTCGACGGTCAGGAAGCCGGTGGTGGAGATCAGCGAGGTGATGTGGAAGAGGGCGTGGCGGAAGGCCAGTTCGGGGTTGGTCTCGTTGTGACGCAGCAGGATCCACACGGTGGTCACTATGGTGGCGGTGGCGATGACGGTGCAGAACCAGTGGAACTCGTGGTCGCGGAAGAGCTTCTGGCTGTGTCCGCGGAGGGCGAAGTAGAGCAGCGTGAAGTTGGTGGCGCCGATGAACATGCCGAGGATGATGATGTATTCAATGTATGCGGAGTGCCAGTAGGCGAGACCCAGGTTCTTGGTGGAGTATCCACCGGTGGAGACGGTGGTCATGGCGTGATTGAGGGCATCGAATAGGTTCATGGGGCCGGCCCAGAGCAGCAGCAGGAAGCCCATGGTGATGAGCAGGTAGAGGCCGAAGATGCGTTTGGCTACCTCGGTGATGCGTGGACGGAAGCGCTCATGAGTGATGCCGGGCGTCTCGGCATCGAAGAGCTGGGAGGCTGTGCCGCCGAATATGGGCAGGATGGCTACGGTGAAGACGATCATGCCAATGCCGCCCTGCCACTGGGTGAGGCTGCGCCAGAAGAGTAGCCCGTGGGGGAGCCGTTCGATGTCGTTCAAGATGGTGGCGCCGGTGGTGGTGAAGCCGGAGATGGTCTCGAAGAAGGCGTCGGCAACGTGTGGGATGGCGCCGCTGATGAGGTAGGGCAGCATGCCGAAGAGGGAGAGGAGGATCCACGTCAGGGTGACACAGAGCATGCCTTCGCGTCGGCCGGAGTGGTAATCGTCGGCGCGTCGGCCGAAGAGGTACATGATGAGCCCGGCCAGGAACATGATGGCGCAGGAGATGGAGAGCGGGATGAGGTCGCTGTCGTCATACCAGAAGGAGATGCCTACGGCGCAGAGCATGAAGAGGCTCTCGAGCATGTGCATCGTGCCGAGGAACTTGATGATGAAGCGTACGTTGATTTGATACATATAGAGGGGTGGAGGGTAGAGGATAGAGGGTAGAGGGTGGCACCCAGGTACCAGGCTGTACCCTCCACCCTCTATAAATCAGTTGAAGTAGTCTTTGAGTTTAGACATGGCGGAGTCGAAGCAGAAGACCATCACGCGGTCGTTGGCGCGGATCATCGTGTCGCCTTCCACCATCATGGAGATGCCGTTGCGGATGAGTCCGCCGAGGGTCATGTCTTTGGGCAGGCGCATGTCCTTGATGGGCTTGCGGGTGATTTTCGATCCGGGTTTGGCTACGAGCTCGGCCACGTCGGCGCGGGCAAAGGCGAGGCACTTGACGTTGGTCACGTCGGCATCTAAGAGGAACTGGTAGATGTGTCCGGCGGCGATGAGCTTCTTATTGATCACTGTGCCGATGTCCACCTTGGTGGCCAGTGAGACGTAGTCGAGGTTTTCCACCTGGGCGATGGTCTTGAAGACACCGAAGCGTTTGGCTGCGAGGCAGGCCAGGATGTTTGTGCCTGCGTTCTCGGTCAGGGCGATGAAGGCTTGTGCATTGCGTATGCCTTCCTGCTGCAAGATGTCGGGGTCGCGGCCGTCGCCGTGGATGACGAGGGTGTTCGCGGGCAGCTTCTCGCTGATGCGTACACACTTGTCGCGGTCGGCCTCGATGATGGTGATGTGGATATTGTCGGGCAGGAGCTGCGCTGTCTTGATGGCGATGCGTCCACCCCCCATGATGATGATGCTCTTCACTTCGGGGTTTTGCTTGCCGGTCTTGATGCGGACGTCCTCGATGTGGTCGCGGGTGGTGGTGATGAAGACGATGTCGCCTGACTCGATGTGATCCATGCCTCGGGGGATGATCATTTGGCCATCGCTGCGCTGTATGGCTACGATGTGGTAGCACTTCTTGTCGTTCATCATCAGGTCGATCAGGGTGCGATTGATGATTGGCGCTTCGCCGCGCACCTTGACGCCAAGGAGGATGAGTCCGCCGCTGAAGAGCTCCCAGTATTGGCGTGTCCATGGGCGACCGATGGCTGCGACGATCTCTTTGGCTGCGAGGATCTCGGGGCAGATCATGGAGTTGACGCCGATCTTTTGGAAGAGCTCGTTGTTGCGTGGCAGGAGGTATTCGTAATTATTGATGCGGGCGAATGTCTTGCGTGCGCCGAGGTTGCTGGCCAGCATGCAGGCGGTGATGTTGGTTGACTCTTCGGTGGTGACGCTGACGAAGAGGTGGGAGGTGTTGACGCCGGCCTCTTCCAGATCGTGTAGTGAGGTGGGGTTGCCGGTGATGGGCAGGATCTCCATGCCTGATTTGGCGAAGGCTAAGTTGTCCTCATTCGGATCGATGAGGACGATGTCGTGGCGCTCGCGGGAGAGCATCTTGGCCAAGTGGCGCCCCACTTCGCCGGCACCTGCGATGACGACCTTCATGCCTGGCCTCCTTTCTCTACATGGCCTTCTTCCGTACGCCCGACAAGGGTGCGGATGGCGCTGAGGATGTGGGCGGCGTCCATGCCGCAGAGTTTGTATAGGTCGGCGATGGAGCCATGCTGGATGAAGCAATCGGGGATGCCGATGCGGCGCACGCGTGGTGTGTAGCCATGTTCCATCATGAACTCCATCACGGCTGTGCCGAGGCCGCCGACGATGGTGCCGTTCTCCACGGTGATGATGCGTGAGTGTTTCTGCCCTACTTCGTGGAGTAGTGCCTCGTCGATGGGTTTGAGGTAGATCATATCGTAATGGGCTACGGAGATGCCCTCCTCGGCGGCTGCCAGGATGGCTTTGTGTGCTTCGTTACCGATGGAGCCGATGGTGAGGATGGCTACGTCGGTGCCTTCGCGCAGCCGACGCCCGCGGCCGATGGGCAGGAGCTCCATCTGGTTTTGCCAGTCGCGCAGTTCGCCTTTGCCTCGCGGATAGCGGATGACGAAGGGGCCGCGGTCGGTCTTGTAGGCTGTGAACATGAGGTTGCGGAGGTCGATTTCGTTGAGGGGGGAGGAGATGATTAGGTTGGGGATGGGGCGGAGGTAGGCCAGATCGAAGGCGCCGTGGTGTGTGACGCCGTCTTCGCCTACGAGGCCGGCGCGGTCGAGGCAGAGGACGATGTGGAGGCGGAGGATGGCTGCGTCGTGGATGACTTGATCGTAGGCGCGCTGCATGAAGGAGGAGTAGATGTTGCAGAAGGGGATCATGCCCTCCTTGGCCATGCCTGCGGAGAAGGTGACGGCGTGCCCCTCGGCGATGCCTACGTCGAAGGCGCGATCGGGGTAGGCCTTCATCATGTATGTCATGGAGCAGCCTGTGGGCATGGCTGGGGTGACGCCTGTGATGCGTCGGTCTTTCTCGGCGAGCTCGACGAGGGTGTGGCCGAAGACGTCTTGATAGAGTTGGGGTTCGTTGGTCCGTTCGGGCAGCAGGCGGCGGCCGGTGTCTTTGTCGAAGCGTCCGGGTGCGTGCCAGGCGGTGGCGGACTGTTCGGCGGGTTTGTAGCCTTTGCCCTTTTTCGTTTTGATGTGGAGCAGCTTGGGCCCTTTCATGTCTTTGATGTCGGTGAGTTTCTGCACGAGGTCGTGCACGTCGTGGCCATCGATGGGGCCGAAGTAGCGTATGCTGAAGCCTTCGAAGAGGTTGTGTTGGCGATTGATGAGGGCTTTGAGGCTGTTGTTGAAGCGGAGGATGTTTTCGCGTCGGTCTTCGGAGATGATGTTCAGCTTGCGGAGCTTTTGGTAGATCTCGTAGCGGATGCGGTTGTAGGCCTGGCTGGTGGTGATGTCGACGAGGTAGCGGTTGATGCCGCCCACGTTGCGATCGATGGACATGTCGTTGTCGTTAAGTACGATCAGCAGGTTGTTGGGGTCGATGGAGGCGTTGTTGATGCCTTCGAAGGCGGGTCCACCGGTCATGGCGCCATCGCCGATGACGGCCACCACGTGTCGGCCCTTCTCGCCGGCTATCTCGAAGGCGGTGGACATGCCCAGGGCGGCGGAGATGGAGTTGGAGGCGTGGCCGGCCATGAAGGTGTCGTAGGCGCTCTCTTCCGGGGTGGGGAAGCCGCTGATGCCGCCAAACTGGCGTAGGGTGCGGAAGGCTTCGCGGCGGCCGGTGAGGATCTTGTGGCTGTAGGCCTGGTGGCCCACGTCCCAGACGATGCGGTCGAAGGGGGTATTAAATACGTAGTGCAGCGCTACGGTCAGCTCCACGGCGCCGAGGCTGGCGCCGAGGTGGCCGGGTGTGCGTGAGAGTACATCGATGATGTATCGTCGCAGCTCGTCGCACACGGCTGGCAGCTGCTCAGCGGGTAGTTTACGCAAGTCAGCCGGGCTATCTATCCGGCTCAGCAAATTGTCTTGATCAGCCATCATTTACTGTTTGTTCTTTATGGGGGCAAAGGTAGTCGGGGGGGGATAAAGGTGGAAAAAACGGATGCGGAGGTGGTCGTTAATACGTTCCGAACCTATCGGTGATACGTCCGGAACCTATCGACACTACGTCCGGAACCTATCGGTGATACGTCCTGAACCTATCGGTGATACGTTCGGAACGTGGTGCGGATACGTCCTGAAGTGGGGGGTAGATACGTCCTGAACCTATCTGCACCCTTTACCGAGATACCCATCGATACGTCCCGAGGCACCCCTCGATACGTCCTGAACCTATCGACGACCCCTTCCGAACCTATCGATGACTATTTCCGAACCTATCGGTGGCACGTCCGGGACGTATCGACACCCATTTCGGAACCTATCGATGACCACCTCGGAACCTATCGATGGGTGGTTCGGAATATGTCGACACCCACCTCGGAACGTATTTCGGGGTATTTCGGAACATGTCGATGGGTATTTCGGAACATGTCGATGGGTAGCTCGGAAATACTTTCGGGGTAGCTCGGAACAGGGTCCGGACCAGTCCGGGAGAAGCCGAGGAGGAGTAAAACACCCCCCTCCCTGCCAGGGCCAGCCGGCTGATTGACCTTAATCATTAGCCATTAAGCATTGATCGCTCATATTCGCCCCCGCATTTTCCCCGTTTATACCGTATGAATATCCCATCCATAACCCCCGCCACACCCCGGGCGTATCTTCCGCGTCATTGGGTAGGTAAATCACGCGTAGCGATCGACCTGTCCGATGCCAGTAGAATTACACTTTTGTGTAATGATCACGGAAAAGGTGCATCCTACCTTTGCGGCAGAAAATGAGATAAGAAAAGGGATAGCAGCCAATCTCATAATTCATATAGGTGAACGAATAGATTGGTCTAATCCGCTTATGGAGAGTGCTGTTCCTCTGACATTTCCGCTATTTATAGCGTAGAATTTTCATGCGTACGATACGAGATTTATGACATTTAGTTTATCCGTGAAATAATACTTATGATGGAGCGATCCTTTTGTAAAAGAAAAATCCAGAGAGGAGCGGCGATTTTATCGCTACTCTTTTCCCTTATGATTTGCACCTTATCTTCATGTACTGAAGATAAGGAATATCAATTGAGTATAGATGTTTTTAGCGACAGTGGATTAGCATTGCTGAAAATAGAAGGCACCTATGGGCCAGGAGACGAAATTTTAACCCGTTGGGAATCTGAATTTGACCTCAAAGGCAATATTCACGAGGGGAAGAAAGTGGAAATTCGAGCGTACTGCATTGATCCGAATGACAAGGAGAAAGAAAAGATAACAGTAGAAATCCGGGTTAATGGCAAGTTGCGAGATCGGGGTACCGGCATCGGAGAAGCTGTAGCAAATGTTGTACTCTAACTAAAAGAAATATGAGAAGTAAATTTTTTCAGAGAAGAAGCCTTCGGTTAAGAGGAGCAATTCTTTCGCTGCTTACCGTATTTATTTTCGGAGCGACCTTGTTCTCGTCTTGCTCTGATGATAGAGACACCCTTGTCAATATTGACATTTTTAGCGATACAGGTCAAGCGCCAATGAAAGCAGAATATTCTTACCGAACTGCATCAGATGAACCCTTTACGCGATATCAAGATGTCTATCATTTGGAGGGAAATACCCATAAAGGAAGGATCATCAATGTCCAGGCCTATTGTATCAATGCAAATGACAGAGAGAAAGTTACAGTCACGATCGAAATCCGAGTAAATGGTAAGCTGCGCAACCGAGGAGTTGGTATTGGAGCAACTTCTGCGAGTGTTAAATTGTAAGGCGCAAAGAAGTTATTCCCGGCATAAAAGGGATTTAATTCACACATAAGGATAGAGCAGCGATCATATTCGCTGCTCTTCGTTTTTGTAGGATGGGGATCATCGGTGATTTCTCTCTGGTCATTACATGTGCTCAGAGGATTGAGATAGGATTGCAGCCATAGTCCAATTGCCTGCGCTACGGCTCCAATGTTCTTCTATCTTCCTTTCTGTGTGTCTTATACGAGAAATCCATGTAGTGATATAAGAATCAGTATATTACAAATAACAAAAGAAAAATGGACGTTTGGAAAATCGGATATGACGCCAAGCGAATAGTGAAACGAGACTTCTGCAAAGTTCCACTTACTCAAAAGGAACCGTTGTTGATTACCAATAAGTTGCGTTTCCTGAAACTTTCTTGTGGAGGAGTTTTGCAGAGGTCTCGGTGTGCCGAATGCGGCCTTGCCAGCCATTTATCAGATGGCAGAGACTTTTGTATACCCCTCATGCTACGAGGGTTTTGGTCTCCCTATCGTGGAAGCCATACAGAGCGGATTGCCAGTGGTAGCATGTACAGGATCTTGTTTGGAAGAAGCAGGCGGTCCGGACTGTCTCTACGTACATCCTGACGACGTTCAAGGAATGGCTGCGGCCTTAGAGAGGGCAATTTATGACGACGCTTTTCGCAAGAAAAGTATCGAACGAAGTAAAGATTACATAAAACGATTTGAGAATATGGACATTGCTCGGCAGATGATCGGATTGTATCGAGAGATACTTCTCAACAAACCATAAAGAGCTGTTATAGATTTCAGCGATCGCGAAGACATTAATCCCGCTTTCTCCCTCCCAAGTCACACTGAGTCACTCCATAATAGCCATCCCGGATCGGGGTGGCTATTTTCGTATCTGTTTCATCTTAAAATCAG
>MIQB01000032.1 GCA_002890585.1 Tannerella sp. oral taxon 808 | reverse complement strand
ACCCTCATTTTGCACTTTGCACGGCGTGCGAGTACCGAAATGACCCTCATTTTGCCTTTGCATGGCGTGCAAAGCCCGAAATGACCCTCATTTTGCACCTTGCACGGCGTGCGAGTACCGAAATGACCCTCATTTTGCCCTTTGCACGGCGTGCAAGCCTACGGAAAGTCGGATGGGCGGCGTGTGTCAAGACCGGGCGCCCCTTATGGCCGCTCGTTTCCCTCCCCCCTCATCCATAAGAAAGCTCCCATCGGCGCACGCGGCTACCGATGGGAGCTTTCAATCATTACACACAATCGTTCAGGCCTTATGCTCCGGCCGAAGCAGGTCGTTGACCGTCTTGACCGGGTTGAAGGTCTCGATGGGCACCTCCACGAAGACCGTGTTCCAGTCGCTCATCGCGCCGTTCCAGAGGCCGGGCAGCTCGAGGGCCTTCAGCTCGCGGCCGTCCTTGCTCTTGCGGGAGATGAAGCCCGTCTTGCGGTCGACGAAGTCAGGCAGGTTGAATTTTCGGCCGTAGGGATCGCGGAGGGCGCAGACAAGATCGACGGGGTTGAAGTGTGTGCCCTGCTCGAAGAGGCGGCGCGCGGCGGCGTTCTGCATATCGATCTGCGAGCTCTCAAGGATCTGCAACGAGACCGTCCCGTCCGGGTCGACAGCGAAGAAAGGTCCGCCGCCGGGTTCGCCGATGTTCTTCACCATGCCGCAGACGCGCAAGGGGCGCATCAGCTTGCGGCGCAGGTAGTCGAGGCGTGCCTTCGGTTCGGTAGGCATGGCGGGGTTACGCACACAGAGCTCCTCACGGACGAAGCGGTCTATCTCGTCCACCTGTGCCGCCGTGCAAGCGCCGCTGTCGATCAGCCGGACGTAGGCGCCGATGCGCGCGTGGAGGTCTACGAGGATGCCGGCCAGCAGCTGCTTGTAAGTCACCGTCTCCGGCTTCATGCGGTCAGGCACCACGTTGTCGATGTTTTTAATGAAGACCACATCGGCGTCCATCGCGTTGAGGTTGCCGATCAGTGCGCCGTGGCCGCCCGGGCGGAAGAGGATGGTGCCGTCGGCCTCGCGGAAGGGGTGGTTCTGCAAGTCCACAGCCACGGTGTCGGTCGAGGGTTGCTGCGTGCTGAAGGTGATGTCGTAATGCACCCCAAACCGTTGCTCGTAAGCGGGCACAACCTGCCGGACGAGCTGCTCGAAGAGCGGTTGATGCTCAGGCGATACGGTGAGGTGGATGTTTACGCGTCCGGCGTGGTTGCGGGCATAGAGTGCGCCCTCCACCAGGTGCTCCTCAAGCGCCGTGCGCGGGCCATCGGCCGAGTTGTGGAAGAGCAACAGCCCCTTGGGCAGCGCGCCGTAGTTCAGCCCCTGCGCCTCGAGCAGGTTCTCGACAACGGCTTTATACCGCCCCGCGGCGATAAGCTCGCGTACGCCAGCGCCGGTGTTCTTGCGGCAGGCTGCGTCGAGGGCACCGTAGAAGGCGAACGACTCGATGTGGTCGAAGAACATGCGCTCGAAGTCAGTCGATGGCGCGTCGGAGGGGGAGGAGAGGAAAGCGAAGAGGTTCTTAAACATGCGGCTGGCTGCGCCCGAAGCGGGGACGAACTTGAGGATGTGGACGTCGTGCGTGAGGTAAGTGTTCCAACCGTCGATGTAGCGTGTGCGCTCCTCGTCGGAGACCACGCGGATGCCGTTCCCGGCCGTGGCCGAGGCTTCAATGGTGAGGTAGGGGAAGCCGTGCTCGAAGCACGCCAGCTGCTCGCAGAGCTGGGTTTCAGAGATTTTCTTTTCGGCCAAGAGCCGAAGGTCGTCAGGTGTGAGTGTCATAAGGCGTATCATTTTAATTGGTTGATGCGCAAAGATCCGCAACGTTCGGCGATGCCGCAAACGGCCGGGGGCGTCGGGCGGGGAGGGGGAGGGGATTTATATAAGGATGTAGAGAAAATGAGCGAGTACATCAGATCCCCCCTACTTTTGGCCGCTGAGAAAACGAACACATATTACTACACGTATAACATCAACTGATATGGAAGTAACAAGACATTTCAAACGCACCCTCATCACCTCCGCACTGCCCTACGCCAACGGACCGGTGCACATCGGGCACTTCGCCGGCGTCTACCTGCCAGCCGACATCTACGCCCGCTACCTGCGCCTACGCGGCCAAGATGTGCTCTTCGTCGGCGGGTCAGACGAGCACGGCGTGCCCATCACCCTCCGCGCCAAGAAGGAGGGCGTCACCCCGCAAGACATCGTAGACCGCTACCACGCCCTCATCAAGCGCACCTTCGAGCGCTTCGGCGTCTCCTTCGACATCTACTCGCGCACCACCTCCGAGGTGCATCACCGCATGGCCTCCGACTTCTTCCGCACGCTCTACGACAAGGGCATCTTCATTGAGCGAGAGAGTGAGCAGTACTACGACGAAGAGGCCGGGCAGTTCCTCGCCGACCGCTACATCACCGGCACCTGCCCCCACTGCGGCAACGAGCATGCTTATGGCGATCAATGCGAGCGCTGCGGATCGTCGCTCAGCCCCACGGAGCTGATCAACCCGCGCTCGGCCATCAGCGGCAGTGCGCCCGTCATGCGCCGCACGAAGCACTGGTATCTGCCGCTCGATCGCTACGAAGACTTCCTCCGCGAGTGGATCCTTGAGGAGCATAAGGAGTGGAAACCAAACGTCTATGGCCAGTGCAAGAGCTGGCTCGACATGGGGCTGCAACCACGCGCCGTCAGCCGCGACCTGGACTGGGGCATCCCCGTGCCCGTGGAAGGGGCAGAGGGCAAGGTGCTCTACGTCTGGTTCGACGCGCCGATTGGGTATATCAGCAATACAAAGGAGCTCTGCGATGCGCAGCCCGAGCGCTATGGCCGGTGGGAGACGTGGTGGAAGGATCCCGACACGCGCCTGCTGCACTTCATTGGTAAGGACAACATCGTCTTTCACTGCATCGTCTTCCCGACCATGCTCCGCGCCGAAGGGTCGTTCATCCTGCCGGACAATGTACCCGCTAACGAGTTCCTGAATCTCGAGGGCGACAAGATCTCTACCTCGCAAAACCGTGCCGTGTGGCTTAACGAATACCTCGACGATCTGCCCGGCAAGCAAGACGTGCTCCGCTACGTGCTCACCGCCAACGCGCCCGAGACGAAGGACAACGACTTCACCTGGAAAGACTTCCAAGCCCGCAACAACAACGAGTTAGTGGCCATCTTCGGCAACTTCGTCAACCGCGCGTTAGTGCTGACGGGCAAATACTTCGGCGGTGTCGTACCCGAATGCGGCGAGATGGACGACTACGACCGCGCCACGCTCAATGAGTTCGAGGCCGTGAAGGCTGAATTGGAACGCCTGCTCGACACGTTCCACTTCCGCGATGCCCAGCGCGAGGCCATGAACCTGGCCCGCATCGGCAATAAATACCTCGCCGACACCGAGCCGTGGAAACGCTTCGCTACCGACCCCGCGCGGGTGCAGACGATCCTCCACATCGCCCTTCAGATCACGGCTAACCTCTCCATCGCCTTCGATCCCTTCCTGCCCTTCACGGCTGAGAAGCTGCGCCGCATGCTGGCCATCGACGCGCCCCTCGCGTGGGATCGCCTCGGCGACTTCCATCTGCTCACGGCTGGCCATAAGCTCGGCCGGGCGGAGCTGCTCTTCGAGAAGATCGACGATGAGGTGATCGAGCGGCAGATGCAGAAGTTGCTCGACGCGAAGCATGCCAACGAGGCGGCCGAACATCGCGCAGCGCCCATCCGCGAGGCCGTTGCCTTCGACGACTTCACGCGCCTTGACATCCGCGTCGGCCGCGTCATGGAGTGCACCAAGGTGCCTAAGGCCGATAAGCTGCTACAGTTTAAGATCGACGACGGTCTGGGTGGCCGCACCATCGTCTCCGGCATCGCGAAGCATTACGCCCCCGAGGAGCTCGTCGGCCGTCAGGTCTGCTTCGTGGCCAACTTGGAGCCGAGGCGCATCAAAGGCATCACGTCCGAGGGCATGATCCTCTCGGCCGAGGGCGCCGACGGACGCTTGGCCGTCGTCATGCCTGAAAAGGAAGTGGAACCCGGTAGCGCTGTGAAGTGATGGAAACGATTCAAATGGTAGACCTCAAGCGGCGCTACGCCCGGCTTAAACCGGAGATCGATAAGGCTACGGCGGAGGTCATCTCTTCGGGCACCTTCATCGGCGGCCCGGAGGTGGAGGCCTTTGGCCGTGAACTCGGACAGTATCTCGGCGCGCCGCACGTCATCCCCTGCGCCAACGGCACGGACGCCTTAGAGTTGGCCCTCCACGCCTTAGATGTGCAGCCCGGCGACGAGGTCATCATGCCCGCCTTTGCCTACATCGCTGCCGCCGAGATGGTGGCTCTGATCGGCGCCACGCCCGTGCTCATCGACGTGTGCCCGGACACGTACAACGTCGATCCAGCACTCGTCGAGCAGGCTGTGTCGCGTCAGACGAAGGCCATCATCGTGGTTCACCTCTTCGGTCAGGCGTGCGACATGGACCCCATCCTGCGTGTGGCCACGAAGTACAAGCTGGGCATGATCGAAGACAATGCCCAGTCGCTCGGCGCAGACTACACCTCGGCCAACGGTTGCACCCGCAAGGCGGGCACCATCGCGCACATCGGCACGACGTCGTTCTTCCCCACCAAGCTGCTGGCCTGTTGCGGCGACGGAGGCGCCCTCTTCACCGCCGATGGCCAGTTAGCCGACCGCCTTCGCAGCCTCGCCAACCACGGGCAGGCGGCCAAGTACGACCACCACTTCATCGGCCGCAACTCTCGCCTTGACGCCCTGCAGGCGGCCATCCTGCGCGTCAACCTGCGCCACATGGACGACGACATCAGCCGCCGCCGCGCCGTGGCCGACCGCTACGACGAGGCTCTGCGCTCGCTGCCCTGGCTGCGCCTGCCTGCCCGGTCGAAGTTCTCCACCCATGTCTTCCACCAGTACACGCTGCGCGTCTCCGACGGCCGCCGCGATGCCCTCCGCGACGCCCTCCGCACGCATGGCATCCCCACGATGGTCTACTACCCCCGCGCCATCCACGAGCAGAAGGCTTACAAGTGGGTCGCCCGCACGTGTGGCAGCATGGCCGAGTCCGTCCGCCTTGCGCACGAGGTACTCTCGCTGCCCATCCACGCGGAGATGACCGACGAGGAGGTGACGTCCGTCATCGATCGCATCAAGGAGTTTTTCGCGTAGGGATTACGCCGCTTCAGGCCGCAGTGGACGACGGGGCGAATCATCGGAAGCGGCCCACGTCGTTCCACTCGCGGATGGCGTCGCGGCGTTCCGAGGGGGAGCAGTGAAAGTCGCGTTGGCAGGCGTAGAAGAGGTTGGAGCCCGTCCCGACGCCGCTTCGGCGGGCCACCTCCTCGATCGTCAGGTCGGTGTATCGCAGCAGCTCGTCGACGCGGCGCATCTGCCAAGCCATGCGGAAGGTGGTGGCCTCCATGCCGGTCAGGGCCAGGACAAACCCGTTGAGGTCTGGGGGCGTGAGTCCGTACCGGCTGCCAAAGGATTTGAGGTTTACGGCCCCCTCGTCGAGTGCCAGGCGCAGTGCGTCGAGCATCTCCACGTGCGTGGCTTTCACGCGGTGTTCGATGGGTTCGTAGCTCTCGTTGCCGTCGCGGTCGTAGATGCGCCGTTCGGTGAAGAGGGTGATGTAGATGTCTTCAAGGGGGAATTGCGGTAGGACGGTCAGGGTGCGGTTGCCCGGGCTGCGCCGGTGCTTAGTCGGGGGGAGCTGTGCGCGGTAGCGATCGAAAGTGCGCTTGTAGGGTTTGTTTCTTGGCATGGTGTGAGGGGGGAATTTTATGATGGATAATGGGGGGTTATCCCGTATTTATTAGGCAAACATAAGCTGATCTAATCAATCAATAGCTTTTCGACTTATTATTATGCTATATGAATCGCAACTATTAAGTGTTAGTAGTTGCGATTCATATCATGTTATCGCAACTATTAAGTGTTAGTAGTTGCGATTCATATCATGTTATGGCAACTATTAAGTGTAGATAGTTGCTAATCATATTATGTCATGGCAACTATTAAGTGTAGATAGTTGCTAATCATATTATGTCGTGGCAACTATTAAGGGTTAGTAGTTGCTGATCATATTATGTCATGGCAACTATTAAGGGTTAGTAGTTGCTGATCATATATGCACTGGCAACTAATCTGGGTATAAATAGGTGCTGAATTAGTCTGCGCCGTGGCATCGATTGTGGGGTATGCCCTTGCCCATCACGTGCCTGGCATAATCATTAGGCATAATCATGGGCCAATATGCGGCCCGTCCATGTAGGCTGTTACCCAATTGCTCGCATCATCACATGGGGAGGCGGAGGCTGATCCATCACCTCCTGGCTATCACCTCGGCGGCGGCTTCGAGCGCGGCGTACCACTCGGTGCCGAACTTGCACGTGAGGGGCTCGCGGAGGAAGCGGTAGGCAGGCGTGCCGAGACGGTCGCCGAGCTCCTCGGCCACGCGACAGATCGCCCACCGATGGAGGTTGACGGCGCGGAAACGGCGGTACTGCGTGACGCGCACGGGGTAGAGGCGGCACGAGATGGGCTTCATAAACGCGGTGCGGCCACGGCGGAAGGCCTCCTCGAGGGCACAATGGCAGATGCCGTCGGCGCCGTGGCGCGTGAAGACGCAGTCGCGCCCGTTGACGATGGAGGTCACCTCGTCGCCGTCCGCGTCAAGGTAGGAGACGCCCTGCTGCTCGATCACCGCGCGGGCATCGGGGCGCAGATCGTCCCACACGGCGGGCAGGGCGGCGCGCAACGCATCGGCTTCACCGGCCTCTAACGGTGCGCCGGCCTCGCCCTCGACGCAGCATGCGCCACGGCATCGCCCGAGGTCGCACACGAAGCGCCGCTCGATCACGTCGAGGCTCACAATCGTATCTTCTATTTGAATCATGGAGAAGAAAACGGATAACGAACAACTAAAAACGAACAACTAAAAATGCCGGGGACACGTCGTTTCCTAATGTGTACCCGGCAGTTTTTCGTTTTTAGATTTTCGTTTTTAGTTCATCTAATGTTTGCGATCGAGATAATGTCTGCGAAGACACCCGCGGCCGTCACGTCCGCACCGGCGCCGTAGCCCTTGATGATCATCGGGTAATCGTGGTAACGCTCGGTGGAGATCATGATGATGTTGTTGCTGCCCTCTAATTCGTAGAAGGGGTGATTGCTGCAAACCTCCTCGAGGCCCACCTCGCACACGCCGTCGGCCATGCGAGCCACGAAGCGCAGCCGTTTGTTTTCGGCCGCCAAGCGTTTGCGTTCGGCCTCGAAATGGGCGTCTTGCTCGGGGATGCGCGCCCAGAAGTCATCCGTCGAGCCGGTGAAATACTCCTCGGGGATGAAGAGCCGCTGCTTCACGTCGGCCTGCTCCACGCGGTGCCCCGCCTCGCGCGCCAGGATGACCAGCTTGCGCACCACATCCTTGCCGCTTAGGTCGACGCGCGGATCCGGCTCGGCGTACCCCGAATCGACAGCCATTCGGATGGCGCGGCTCATCGGCGTCGAGGCGTCGATCGTGTTGAAGATGTAGTTCAGTGTGCCACTCAGCACGGCCTCGATGCGGATGATGTGGTCGCCGCTGTTGATCAGGTCGTTCATCGTATGGATGATCGGCAGACCCGCGCCCACGTTCGTCTCGAAGAGGAACTTCACGTCGCGCCGTCGCGCCGTATCCTTGAGCATCCGGTAGCGATCGTAGGCCGACGAGGGCGCGATCTTGTTAGCCGCCACCACGGAGATGTTCTTGTCCAAGAACGACTCGTAGAGCGCAGCCACTGCCTCGCTTGAGGTGCAGTCCACAAAGACGGAATTGAAGATGTTCATGCGCAGGATCTCGTCACGCAGCGCAGCCGGAGAGGAGGGCACACCGTCGGCCTTCAGCGCCTCCACGACGCCCTCCACCTTGAGCCCGTCGCGGCAGAGCAGCATCTTCTTCGAGTTGGCCACGCCGACGAGGTTCAGCTTCAATCGGTTTTGCTTTATCAAGTTCTCCTGCTGGCCGCGGATCTGCTCCAGTAGGTTGCCACCCACCGTGCCCACGCCAGCGATGAAGAGGTTGAGCACCTTGTATTCCGAGAGGAAGAACGAGTCGTGGATGGAGTTGAGCGCCTTGCGCAGCACGTCTGACTTGATGACGAACGAGATGTTCGTCTCCGATGCCCCTTGCGCGCAGGCGATCACGCTGATGCCCGCCCGTCCGAGTGTGCCGAAGAGGCGGCCAGCGATGCCCGGCGTGCGCTTCATGTCTTCACCCACGATGGCCACGGTGGCCAGCCCCTTCTCCGCCGTCACATCGTTGATCTCGCCCTGCGAACGCTCGAGTGAGAACTCCTTGTTGAGCGCCTCGACGGCTCGGTCGGCGTCTTCGTTGCGCACGGCGAACGTGGTGTTGTTCTCCGAGCTGGCCTGCGAAACCATGAAGACACTGACGCCCGTCTCGGCCAGCGTCTTGAAGATGCGGTGGTTGACGCCGATCACGCCGACCATGCCAAGCCCCTGCACCGTCACTAAGCAAGTGTTGTCGATGGACGAGATGCCGGTGATGAGCGCGCGCTTGCCGTCCGTGCGGCGATACTCCTGCGTGATGAGCGTGCCCGGCGCCTGTGGGTTGAAGGTGTTGCAGACGCGGATGGGGATGTTCTTGTGATACACCGGATAGATCGTGGGTGGGTAAATGACTTTCGCGCCGAAGTTGCATAGCTCCATCGCCTCGATGAAGGACAAGCAGTCGATGACGTAAGCCGAATTGATCACGCGCGGGTCGGCTGTCATGAAGCCGTCCACGTCGGTCCAGATCTCGAGCACCGAGGCGCCGAGGCGTGCGGCGAGGATGGACGCCGTGTAGTCTGACCCGCCGCGGCCGAGGTTGGTGATGTCACCCGTCGCGGCATCGGTGGAGATGAAGCCCGGCACGATGGCCACGCGCGGCAGTCGGGCGAAGCGTTCGCTGATGAGCCGGTCGGTAGCCTCGAAGTCGACGATGTGTTTATCGAAGCGGTCGACAGTCTTGATGAACTCGCACGAGTCGTAGAGCTCGGCGCCCTCGATGATGTACGATATGATAAAGGAAGAGAGGCGCTCGCCATAGCTGACGATCGTGTCGGAAGTCTTGCGCGAGAGGTCGCGGATGAGGTAGACGCCGCGGTAGATGTTCTCTAACTCGCCGAGCGTCTCGCGGACGTGGCGCTTGACGCCCTCGCGCACCACCTCGGGCACGATGCCGTCGATCACCTCGTCGTGCCGGCGCACGATCTCAGCATACCCCGTCAGGTACGCCTCATTCCCCTCCGACGCCAATTGCGCCGTCAGCAGCAGCCTGTCCGTAATGCCCCCTAAGGCCGAGACGACCACAATCACATCTTCTTCCGCCGCTTCCACAATGCGTTTCACGTTAGCCAACCCCTTCACAGACCCTACCGAGGTCCCTCCGAACTTCAATACTTTCATTTGATTCTGATTTTTCTATCCAATGCTGTAATATGATTCTCCATTCTCTGTGATTCCCGGTGCGTGGCGTCAATCCGCCTCGGCTTAGCCCGGAAAAACAAACGGCCGCAAAGGTAAACGGGCGATGTAATGGCCAATAGCCGGAGGGCAAGGAGAGTCGGCATTAGCCTTTACCTTTGTTTTACATTAAGACAATGAGAACCCTTTACGCATGAAGCATCGCATCATTCCCTACTTGGCGCGCCTCTTCGCGCTCAGCCTGCTGCCGGCCGTCAGTCTGTCGGCACAATCTATCCCCAAAGACACGCAGCGGAAGGCTGCGGAATACCTCACCTCACTTGCCAAACGGCGCGCCCATGTGGGTGGCGTCGGCATAGACTCCGTCCGGACAGACGGGCGGAGGGTCATCTTTTACGCCGATGTCGGGTTGTCGTACATCCCCATGCGCGAGCCGGACGTGGACGACATCTATACCAACCTGCGGAAGATGCTCCCCAAGGCATACCGCGACTACAGCGTCGAGGTGCGCACCGACGGACAGGCCATCGAGGCGCTTGTGCCTGCCCTTTATCAGTCCAACGGAAAGAAGAAGATCGATCCGCCGCGGGCGGAGTCAAGCAGGCCGCTCGTCACGCGGCTGTCTGCGCCGGTCACGCCGAAGCACGGATTAGCCGGGCGACACCTCGCGCTATGGCAGAGCCACGGATTCTATTACGAACGCAAGCTGGGCCGCTGGGAGTGGCAGCGGGCACGCACGTTTGGCACGGTGGAAGACCTCTACACGCAGAGCTACGTGTTGCCTTACCTCGTCCCCATGCTGGAGCAGGCGGGCGCCAACGTGCTCATCCCTCGCGAACGCGATACGCAGTCGGCCGAGATCATTGTGGACAATGACGGCTGCCGCAACCGATCGACATACACCGAAAAAGACGCGAAGGCTGCCTGGCGCACGGGCGAAGGCGCAGGCTTTGCCCACCGCCGCGACCGCTACATGGGGCAAGAGAATCCCTTCCGCGAGGGCACCTACCGCATGGTGGAGAGCACGGCCAAAGGCAAGGAGACGACGGCCGAATGGACACCGGACATCCCGCGTGCGGGGCGTTATGCCGTCTATATCGCTTACAAAACCCTGCCGAACAGCACGGCCGAGGCGCACTACACCGTGCACCACAAGGGCGGCAGCACGGAGTTTGCCGTTAACCAACGGATGGGCGGGGGCACTTGGATTTATCTCGGCCATTTTGATTTTGAAAAAGGGAGGAACGCGTCTGGGCGCGTGGTGCTGAGCAACCGCACGGGGCGCAGCGGCGAAGTGGTGACGGCCGATGCTGTGAAGATCGGCGGCGGACGGGGCAACATTGCCCGCGGGGTAGCAACGGATAAGAAGGCTACGGCCAATGTGCGCAGCTCGTCTGACGATGAGGAGGAAGACGCGCCCACCACGCCCTACCCGAGCGAGACGAGCGGCTACCCGCGGTTCACCGAGGCGGCGCGTTACTGGATGCAGTGGGCGGGTGTGCCAGACACGATCTATTCGCCCTCCGGCGGGCGCAACGATTACACGGACGACTACCGCGGGCGTGGCAAATGGGTGAACTACCTGGCTGGCGGCACATCGGTCAACCCCGACGAGCCCGGCCTCGGCATCCCCATCGACCTGGCCTTTGCCTTCCATTCCGACGCGGGTACGACGACGAACGACTCGACGATGGTCGGCACGCTCGGCATCTTCTGCACCGACGTGTACGACGGCGTCTATACCGACGGCACCACGCGCTACGCCGCCCGCGACCTGACCGACATCATCCAAAGCACCATCGTGCATGATGTGCGTACGCTTTACGAGCCGCGCTGGGTGCGCCGCGCGATGTGGAATAAGCCTTACTCCGAGGCACGCACGCCGCGTGTCCCGACGATGCTCCTCGAGCTCCTCTCTCACCAAAACTTCGCCGATATGCGCCTCGGCCTCGATCCGCGCTTCCGGTTCACCGTCAGCCGGGCTATATATAAAGGTATGCTGCGCTTTCTGGCCGACCGATACGGGCGGAAATACGTCGTGCAGCCGTTGCCCGTCGACCATATGAGCTTGCGCTTCGTGCATGGCGGCGAGGTGGAGCTCACGTGGAGCCCCGTGGCCGACCCCTTGGAGCCTACGGCCGAGGCCAAGCAATACATCGTCTACGTGCGCGAGGGCGACGGCGCGTTTGACAACGGCACTTTGGTCAGCAAACCCACCTTCCGCCATGCGCAACGTCCGGGCGAGGTCTACAGTTACCGGGTGACGGCCGTGAACGATGGCGGCGAGAGCTTCCCCTCGGAGGTGCTCGCGGCGGGGAGGGCCAAGCGGGAGCGCGGCGTGGTGCTCGTCGTCAACGGCTTCGACCGGATCAGTGCGCCGGACGATTTCGCCACGGACAGCATCGCGGGCTTCGCCGACTGGGCGGATCACGGCGTGCCCTACATCGAAGACATCAGCTACATCGGCCGCATGAAGGAGTTTCGGCGCTCGGCACAATGGACGGACGACGATGCGGCGGGCTTCGGCGACAGCCACTCGAACTACGACACGCTCGTGATCGCCGGCAACACCTTCGACTATCCCGCCATGCACGGCCGCTCCATCCTCCGCGCCGGCTATTCGTTCGTCTCTTGCAGCAACGAGGCCGTCGAGGCGCGCATGGTGGAGCTAAAGGATTACCGCCTTGTGGACTACATCCTCGGCAAGCAGCGGCGCACGAAGATGGGTCGCGGGGGCGTCGTGCCGATGCAGTTTGAGGCCTTCAGCCGCGGGATGCAACGGGCGATCACGGATTATTGCAAGGGCGGCGGACGCATCTTCGTCTCCGGCGCCTACGTCGGCTCCGACCTCTTCGACGGCCCAATGGTCACGCCGGCCGATCAATACTTCGCCACGAACACCCTCCGGTTCAAGTGGCGCGTGGGCCAAGCCTCGTCCACGGGCAGCGTGCGTGGCATCGCCTCGCCCTATCCCACCTTCGACGGGACTTTCGCGTATTACGCCGAACCCAATGCGAAGGGCTACGTCGTGGAGTCGCCCGATGGCATCGAGCCGGTTGGCGAGGGTGGGCACACGGTGATGCGCTATGCCGAGACCCGCATCAGCGCTGGCGTTGCCTATGCCGGGAAGTATCGCACTTGCATCTTCGGCTTCCCCTTCGAGGCCATCCAAAAGGCCTCCGACCGCGATCGCGTGATGGCCGCGGTCTTAGGGTTCTTAGATGAGCGATAAGTGGGAGATATAGTCAAGCAGAAAGGGTTTGTGAATATGTACCCGGAACGCCCCGAAGGGGCAATTCATCACCAGCCCAAGGTAGAGCGACGCGAAGCGGAGCGACACCTTGGGGATGCAATGCCCGCCCCATCCTCCCCTCCTGTCATTGAATTGACCCTGCTGGGGTCTATTCAATGACAGGAGGGGAAAAACCGCCACCGCCGATTCCGACCCAGGGCGTTGCCCTGGGCTGGTGATGAGTTGCCCCTACGGGGCGTTCTGGGTACACCCAATTATTCGCGAGCCATTTTCATTCGACTATATTTCCAGAGTCTCGAAATGACCTCTCCCAAGAGTTTGACTCATTTCCAGAGTCTCGAAATGACCTCTCCCAAGGGTTGGATCCATTTCCAGAGTCTCGAAACGACCTCACCCGAGGGTTGGATCCATTTTCCCAGTGGGAAAACGACTTCTCCCGAGGGTCTGAACCATTTTCCCGGTGGGAAAACGACTTCTCCCGAGGGTTGGATCCATTTCCCCGGTGGGGAAACGACCTCTCCCGAGGGTTGGATCCATTTTCCCGGTGGGAAAACGACTTCTCCCGAGGGTTGGATCCATTTTCTCGGTGGGAAAACGACCTCTCCCGAGGGTTGGATCCATTTTCCCGGTGGGGAAATGACTTCTCCCGAGGGTTGGATCCATTTCCCCGGTGGGAAAATGACTTCTCCCGAGGGTTGGACTCATTTTCCCGGTGGGGAAACGACTTCTCCCGAGGGTTGGACTCATTTTCCCGGTGGGGAAACGACTTCTCCCGAGGGTTGGACTCATTTTCCCGGTGGGGAAACGACTTCTCCCGAGGGTTGGACTCATTTTCCCGGTGGGGAAACGACTTCTCCCGAGGGTTGGACTCATTTTCCCGGTGGGGAAACGACTTCTCCCGAGGTGCGGATCCATTTTCCCGGTGGGAAAACGACCTCTCCCAAGGTGCGGATCCATTTTCCCGGTGGGAAAACGACCTCTCCCGAGGGTTGGATCCATTTCCCCGGTGGGTTTGTAAGGGCGAATCATTGTTTGCCCCTACGCGTCCCCCGGATGATGGGCATCCCTACCCATCTCCACTTCTTCATAAAACCATTTTCAGCCTAACGATAAATGAAAGATCAAATCACCTGCTTCGTCCCCATGACCGACGAAGCCCAAGTAGCCCCCCTCGTCGAGGCGCTCAGTGCCTGCCCCATGGTGGGCCGCATCATCCGACTCACGACCGACGAACAGCTGGCGCAAAGGGCCGCCCAGCGCGACACCCTCTTCGTCCCCACCCTCTTTGGCACCGAGGCGATCAGCGCCATCGCCCGGTCGAGCCGCGAGACGCCTTTCCTGCTTTATTACACCAAGTACACCCCCCTCAGCATCGGCTATCTGGCCCTCGAGCGCATGGTGCAAGTCATGCTGCTCACAAATGCCGGCATGGTCTACGCCGACCGCTACCAGCAGGACGGCGAGGAGCGGCGCCCGGCGCCCGTCATCGACTGTCAGCGGGGCAGCCTGCGCGACGATTTCGACTTCGGCTCCCTGCTGCTTTTCCGCACCTATATCTTCCGCGCAGTGGCGGCCAGCATGACGGCCAATTACCGCTTCGCCGGACTCTACGACCTGCGCCTGCGCCTCTCCGAGCGCGCGCCGATCGAGCACATCAACGAGTATCTCTACACCGAGGTGCTCAGTGATCGGCGCAAGAGCGGGGAGAAGATCTTCGATTACGTGGATCCGCGCAACCGCGACGCGCAGGTGGAGATGGAGCATGCCTGCACGGATCATCTGCGCTCCGTCGGGGCCTACCTGTCGCCGGACAGCATTCAGCCCATCGCGCTCGACGCCACAGGGTTCGCCCGTGAGGCATCGGTCATCATCCCCGTGCGCAACCGCGTGCGGACGATCGAGGACGCCATCCGCTCGGTACTCAGCCAGCAGGCGCCGTTCGACTTCAACCTCATCATCATCGATAACCACTCCACGGATGGCACGACGGACATCATCCGACGCTACGCCAAGGCCGACGCGCGCCTCATCCACCTCATCCCCGAGCGCACGGATCTCGGCATCGGTGGTTGCTGGAACCTCGGGGTGCAGCACGAAGCCTGCGGGCGATTCGCCGTGCAGTTGGATAGCGACGACGTGTATAAAGACGAGCACACCCTGCGGCGTGTCGTCGAGACATTCCGCAGGGAGCAATGTGCGATGGTAGTCGGCTCCTACCTGATGACCGACTTCCACATGCAGCCCATCCCCCCGGGGCTAATCGACCATCGCGAGTGGACGCCCGAGAATGGCCATAACAACGCCCTCCGCATCAACGGCCTCGGAGCGCCGCGCGCCTTCTACACGCCGCTGCTCCGCGAGCTGCATGTGCCCAACACAAGCTACGGCGAGGATTATGCCGTTGGGCTGGCCATCTCGCGCCGCTATCGCATCGGCCGCATCTACGACCCGATCTACATCTGCCGCCGCTGGGAAGACAACTCCGACGCAGCCCTCGACACGACGCGCACAAACCGCAACAATTTCTATAAAGACAAGATCCGCACCTGGGAGCTCTTGGCACGGATCTACATGAACGGGGAGGAAGCATGAAAAATGTCAGGCAAAACCAAGAGGCTTTGGAGCGTGATGCAGATGCAAGGCGCCAAGGCCGAGGGGGAGGGAGTGTACAAGCGTATATGACCGACCACCGAGTGCCGAAGGCAACGCCGCAGATGCGTCGCGATGCAAAGCCGAGCCCCTGGGCGTGGGTGCCCACCCTCTATTTCGCCGAGGGGCTGCCCTACGTGGCTGTGATGACCATCGCCGTGATCATGTACAAGCGCCTCGGCCTGTCGAACACGGACATTGCGCTCTACACCAGTTGGCTCTATCTGCCTTGGGTCATCAAGCCCTTCTGGAGCCCGTTTGTCGACCTGATCAAGACGAAGCGCTGGTGGATCGTGATGATGCAGCTGCTCGTCGGGGCGGGCTTTGCGGGCATCGCCTTCTTCATCCCCACGACGTACTACCTGCAGGCCTCCTTAGCCTGCTTCTGGCTCTTGGCCTTCGCCTCGGCCACGCACGACATCGCCGCCGACGGCTTCTATATGCTCGGGTTAGACAGCGGCCAGCAGTCCTTCTTCGTCGGCATCCGCAACACGTTCTATCGCTTGGCCACCATCTTCGGGCAGGGCATCCTCGTCATGCTCGCCGGCGCATTGGAGACGGGGTCGCTGCTCCCCAGCACGTCGCAGCGCATCCCATTGGCCTGGAGCCTGACGTTTTACCTGCTCGCGGCCCTCTTTCTCGGCCTTACGATCTACCACCGCTTCGTCCTGCCCCGTCCCGCCACCGATGCGCCACGCACTGAGCTGTCGGTCGGCCAGCTGGCCAAAGACTTCCTCCACACGTTCGTCACCTTCTTTCAGAAGAAGCACCTCGGCCTGATGTTCTTCTTCCTGCTCACCTATCGGCTCGGCGAATCGCAATTAGTCAAGATCGCGTCGCCCTTCCTGCTCGATAAGCCGACGGCCGGCGGCCTGGAGCTCTCCACCACCACGGTCGGCATGATCTATGGCACCATCGGCGTGGTCTCCCTGCTGCTTGGCGGCATATTGGGCGGCATCGTCGTCTCGCGTCAGGGGTTCCGCCGCTGGCTGCTCCCGATGGCCCTAGCCATCAACCTGCCCGACGCACTTTACATCTACCTCTCGGCCGTTCACCCCGCTGCATGGCAAGTCATCGTCGCCGTCGCCATCGAGCAACTCGGCTACGGATTCGGCTTCACGGCTTACATGCTTTACCTGATCTACATCGCCGAGGGCGAACACAAGACGGCACACTATGCCATCGGAACGGGCTTCATGGCGCTCGGCATGATGCTGCCCGGCATGGCCGCTGGCTGGATACAAGACACCGTAGGCTACACTCCCTTCTTCGTCTGGGTCTGCCTCTGCACCCTGCCCGGCATCCTGGCCTCCGTCTTAGTCAGAAAGAAAATCGACCCGGCGTTTGGGCGGAAAGTGCCGAACGAACAATGAATCATATCATGGAAGAATTGACCATACCCAACTTATTAGAGGCGGCGAAGGCATTCTGCCAACTTGAGCGCAATCGCCAGCGGGCAGATCTGTTCTCTATCACGGACGGTAAAGCAATCGGGACATTTGTGGAGCATCTCTTTCAGGAGTTCCTCTCAAAACGGTATAAGATGACGGTCGGGAATGCTGCGGCCGGTTTAGATCTCCCATCTATAAACACAGACATCAAGGTTACTTCGCACAAGCACCCACAATCGAGCTGCCCGTATGAGGATAGCAAGCAGAAGGTTTATGGGTTGGGATATAACCTTATCGTCTTTGTGTATGACAAGCAGGATGACCATACCCGACAAGTTTCCACCCTCGACTTCATGAACTGCACCTTTATTGAAGCCTCACGGACGGGAGATTGGCAAACGACGACAGGACTGCGCAGGATTATCGAAAACAATGGCAATGCAGATGACATCTTCGCCTTTCTCAGCGACCATCACATCCCTGCCGACGAAGTAACACTGATGCAAATGGCAGAACGCATCTTAGCCAATCCCCCGGCCATCGGCTATTTGACCATATCGAATGCCATGCAATGGAGATTGCGATACGGACGAATTGTTGCCCTCAAGGAACAAGTAGAAGGGATCATCCCTGTGTTTACGCATGAATAAGGAAAGGATAGCATACGGAGATTGGCAAACGCCTTACGCTTTGGCGCGAAGCATATGCACCCGACTGAAGGCGCAAGGCTTAGCGCCGACGACGATCGTCGAGCCAACCTGCGGCGTGGGGCACTTTATCCGTGCGGCCTTAGACGTGTTCGACACAGTAAAGACGGTTTACGCGATCGAGCTATACGCGCCCTACATCCAGTATCTCCAATCACTCGAAGCGGAATATCCCGCGGTGACCTTTCGGATTCATTGCATGAGCGTCTTTGACTTCGACTTCAGCACAATCGCAGACGACAGGGAGCTGTTGGTGATCGGCAATCCGCCTTGGGTGACGAATAGTTTGCTCGGCAGCATCGGGAGTAAGAACCTGCCGACCAAAAGCAACTTCAAGCATAACCGCGGATTAGACGCAATGACCGGGATGGGCAACTTCGACATCTCAGAATCCATTCTCTTATTGCTCTTCAAGGGCTTGGCGGGCAGGCGTTGCCGGTTTGCACTGTTAGTTAAGAACACAGTGATCAGGAACATCGTTCGTGAGCAAGCGGCTTCGAGGCTCCACATAAGCGACCTCGCGCAATATGAGATTGACACTAAGAGAGAGTTCGGAGCCGCAGCCGCTGCGTCCCTATTTGTCGGCCAACTTCGGGATAAGGAAAGGGGAGATTGCGCGCGTTGCAAAGTCCATGACTTCTACTCCGGACGTTACCTCCGGACGTTTGGCATCATCAATGACCGAACCATCTCAAACATTGCGGCCTATCAACAGAGCGCTTTTATAGACGGACGCAGTCCGTTTACTTGGCGTTCGGGCATCAAGCATGACTGTGCGCGCATCATGGAGCTGTCCAAGACACAGCGAGGCAGCTACCTCAATGGGCTCAAAGCGGAAGTGGCGATCGAAGACGAACTGATCTATCCGTTAGTGAAGAGTTCGGACATCGCCTCATTTAACGGACGAACACGGAAACATCTGCTGGTCACACAAAGAAGGACGTCAGACGATACCTCCTCCCTCCAACGAGACTATCCCTTGGCCTATCGCTATCTCTCCGCTTATGGTGCCTACTTGGATGGGAGGAAAAGCAGCATCTACCTGCACCGACCCCGGTTCTGCCTGTTCGGCATCGGCGATTATTCCTTCATGCCTTACAAAGTCGCGATCTCCTCGCTCTATCGAACTACTCGATTCACCTTGCTGTACCCCATAGACGGCAAGCCCGTCGTTATTGATGATACGTGTTATGCTATCGGTTTCAACAATGAGCTATTCGCTCGTATCACACTGATGATCCTTAATAGTGCTTACGTGCAGGACTTCATCCGCGCAGTCTCTTCTGAAGACGCTAAGCGCATCATCACGAAAGAACTGCTTATGAGGATCGACTTACGTAAATCCATTGACCATTTCTCTAATGAAGAATTAGGGATCACGGAGGAGCTGCGCACCGAATACCTATCGCAGATGAAGCAAACGCAACCTCCCCTTTCCTCACTGTTCAGATCATGATCTCTGTAAACTACTTGCTTATCTCACTGATGAAATACCCTTATATCCTTCTTCTACTTACGCTGTGTGTAGCCCTCTCCCCTGTCCACGCTCAGAAGATTCGCGTCAAGACGGGCATCGAGGTGCTGAAAGACGAACGCTTCCGGCGGCTCGAGGGCAAACGCGTGGGGCTCATCACCAACCCCACGGGCGTAGATGACCGACTGCGATCCACGATCGACATCCTGCACGAGGCTCCGAACGTGCGACTCGTGGCGCTCTACGGTCCGGAACACGGCGTGCGTGGCAATGTGCATGCGGGCGACACGGTCGGCGGATCGATTGACTCGGCCACGGGATTGCCTGTCTATTCGCTTTACGGCGCAAACCGCAAGCCGACGCGCGACATGCTGCGCGACATCGATGTGCTCGTCTACGACATACAAGACATCGGTTGCCGCTCCTTCACTTATATCAGCACGATGGGGCTGGCCATGCAGGCCGCGGCCGAAGCTGGCATCGAGTTCATCGTACTCGACCGCCCCAACCCATTGGGCGGCGAGCGCGTGGAAGGCTGCGTCGTTGAGGAGAGCTGTCAATCCTTCGTCAGCCAGTATCCCATCCCCTACGTCTACGGCCTCACCTGCGGCGAGCTGGCCAGGCTGCTCAATGAGGAAGGGATGATCGGCGCGCGGTGCCGACTGCAAGTCGTGAAGATGCGGGGCTGGCGCCGCCGCATGGATTATGCTGCGACGGGTCTGCCGTGGGTGTTGCCCTCACCGCATATCCCACACGCTGAAACGGCACTCTTCTATCCTGCTACAGGCATCCTCGGCGAACTGGGCACCCTCTCCATCGGTGTGGGCTACACCCTGCCCTTCCAACTCTTTGCCGCCTCCTGGATCGACGCCCCACACCTTGCGCGGCGGATGAACGCCCTGCGTCTGCCAGGCGTCGTCTTCCGCCCCATCTATCTGAAGCCCTTCTACGCCATCAACAAGGGCGAGTTCATACAGGGCGTGCAAGTGCATCTTACTGACCCGCGCCGGGCAACACTCAGCGAATTGCAATTCCACCTTATGCAAGAGTTGGCCACGCTTTATCCCACCCATAACCCGCTGCAAGCGGCCGACTCGTCCCGCCTCGTCATGTTCGATAAAGTGTGTGGCAGCCCCGAGATCCGCCGACGCTTCACCCGCCGCTATCGCTGGGACGACGTCCGCGACTATTGGATGAAGGACGCCGACGCTTTCCGCCGCCTATCCCGGAAATACTATCTCTATAAATAGCCCCAAACAACAATGTCTCACAAACCCTCCCAACGCTTGCTCGCGCTCGACATTCTGCGCGGCATCACCATCGCCGGCATGATCACGGTGAACAACCCCGGCTCCTGGTCTTACGTCTACGCCCCGCTCGGCCACGCTGAGTGGAACGGCCTCACCCCGACCGACCTCGTCTTCCCCTTCTTCATGTTCATCATGGGTATTTCCACTTACATCTCCCTGAGGAAATACCAGTTTACCTACAGCGCCGGCGCGGCGTGGAAGATCGTGCGGCGCACGGCCGTCATCTTCGCCATCGGGCTGGCCATCGCGTGGTTCGGGCTCAGTTGCCGCACGTGGCACGCACTTGCCGACGAAGGGCTGCCCTTCGCCACACGCCTCTTTCGCGCCACGACCAACTTCGGACATCTGCGCATCCTTGGCGTCATGCCCCGACTGGCCCTCTGCTACGGTGCTGCGGCACTCATCGCACTCACCGTTCCCCACCGACGCATACCGCACCTCATCGCCGCCCTGCTCGTGGGCTATGCCCTGCTGCTCTTCCTGGGCCGCGGCTTCGCTTACGACGAGACGAACATCCTCTCCGTCGTCGATCGTGCCGTGCTTGGCCCCGACCACATGTATAAGGACAACGGCATCGAGCCCGAGGGACTGCTCAGCACCGTGCCTGCCGTGGCTCACGTGCTCATCGGGTTCTGCTGCGGCGCCCTGCTGCTCGGCGTGCCGGACGTGCGCGACAAGATGCTCCGCCTCTTCCTCCTCGGCACGGCGATGGCCCTCAGCGGCTGGCTGCTTAGCTATGGCTGCCCGATCAACAAGAAGGTCTGGTCGCCCACGTTCGTGCTCACCACCTGCGGCATGGCCTCCTCGCTGCTCGCCCTGCTGGTGTGGATCATCGACGTGCGCGGGCATCGTCGCTGGTGCTGCTTCTTCGAGTCCTTCGGTGTCAACCCGCTGTTCATGTACGTGTTGGCCGCCATCTTCTCCATCCTACTGGGCAACATCCGCGTGTCGCACGGCGGCGGCGAGACTGTCTCGCTCGGCGGCTGGCTCTATGGCGACGTGCTCCGCCCGCTGCTCGGCGACTATCCCGGTTCGCTCGCCTATGCCCTGCTGCTCGTCAGCGCCTGTTGGTGCATCGGGTACATCCTTTATCGGCGAAACATCTACATCAAGATCTGAAGCGGCAGGGATCAATGATCAATGATTAACTGTAGGGGCGAATCATTATTCGCCCTTACGAGGATTCCTGCTTCGGGGTAATCATTGATAGTGATTTTGATCTCTGTCGATCAACAGAAAGCTCAAGTACCGGTACTTTTAATCTCTGTCGATCAACAGAAGGCTCAAGTACCGGTACTTTTAATCTCTGTCGATCAACAGAAAGCCCAAGTACTGGTACTTTTAATCTCTGTCGATCAACAGAAGGCTCAAGTACCGGTACTTTTAATC
>MIQB01000031.1 GCA_002890585.1 Tannerella sp. oral taxon 808 | reverse complement strand
GGGGGGGGGCGTGGGTTATTCGCCCTTACTGTCGGTTAAGCTGACAGTGCCGTTCGCGGCGGCGTTATTGTCGCCGGCCATCATGAGCTCCGTCCATTCCTTTTCCGAGCGCGCCGCGTCTTCTTTCGGCATCGGGGGCGTTCCGCCCGCTCCGACTAAGTCATCGATGGCGCTTTGGCGGATGGCGGTAAACTCCTCGCTGAGCGCCTTCACCTGCTCCTCGAGGGGCGTTTCGGCGTCGGTGCGGATGCGCTCCGTCCAGCTGTCCGGCAGCCCCGCCTTATGTATGGCGGCTTTGGCCTCGGCTTGACGTTCGGCGCGGGCGCGTTCCGTCTTCGATTGGTTGATCTCCGCGCGGAGCGCTTGCAGCTGCTTGTTTTGATTCTCGATCCAGTCGCGCAGGGCGGCGTTGATCTCGCCCGTGGGGAGCGGCTTTTGCGGCATGGGGTCTGTGTGCTCCGGCGTGCGGGGTTTGCCGTCTTTCAGGCCGTGCTCCTTTTCGTAAGCCTCGATGGCTTCGCGGCGCACCTCTTCGGTGGCTTCCTTGCCCGCCTCTTCGATGGCCGGCAGGATGTTCTCTTTGAAGGCTTTCACGGCCGCCTCGGCGCCGGTCTCGGTCTCCACGCCGAAAGCCTTTTGCACCCGCTCGGCATAGCCTTCGCTGATGCCCTGCGCGCGGAGTGCCTTCTTGATGGTTTCAGTGATTGTCATACGTGTGTGTGCGTTTGTCTGTGTGAGTGGTTTGTTGTAGTTGATGAAGAAAAGTGGTTGTCGTTTGGGGGGGGGCGCGCACGCCCCGTTTCTTGAGTTCGGCGGCAAAGGTGAAGTAGCGTTATCGTGCGTGCTACCACTTGGGGGCAAACTTTTTTTTGGGGGTGTTGAGTTGCCTTGGATTGTTGAGGTGTTGAGGTGTTGGGGTTGCCCTGAATTGTTGAATTGTTGAGGGGCGTGACGTGAAACTACCTTTGCACGCAAACCCAATAAGCAATCATTACAATGGAACGAGTCAAGCTCTCCAAGCACGCCAAACGGGTGTTTCGCCTCTTGGATAAAGGTGTAGGTCATCGCCCGGCGGATATGAATCCGAGGGAATACAACCTCGGTGCCCTCGAATTGGAGGGGCTGGGGTTTGCAAAGTGTTATCGCAATAAGGGGTGCGACGATGTCTCGATGGCGCATCTTCTTAAGCGTGGGCGGCTCTACATGGCTGGCAACCCCACGCTGCGTAATCCGATCAATTGGACGATCGTAGGCGCCATTGCGGCATGCATCACAGCGGCGGCAGCCATTGCAGCGTTATTCATTGCCTGCTCCAAGCTGTAGCGCCGGGTTGAATCATTCGGCGTCCTTCACGTACCCCCGCACGTGCCCTATCTTTCTTCCAGAGCAACAAAAAATTCATCCCGTAACAATTCAATTTACCTTTGCAAGTGTTGTGATTAAACTTGATGACGGATATGATGGATGCCTTGCTTGAATACCTATTTAAGAACTGGCCAATAGGAATTTCTATTGTCGTGGTTACGTGGTTTGCTGCGAGGCTTTACACGCGCCTTACACAAACGGAAAAAGAATGTGCCTCAAACAGTGAGGCCATAACGGGGCTGCGTAATGATGGCGATCGTATCCAAACCGACCTAAACCGTTTGATGCGTGCCGTGGACGAAGTGAGGGCATTTATTGCAGCGCGCAGCTCCAAAGGGGCGCACTTTTTTTCCGGTAAGCATAGTCCGCGCAAACTGAATGCCTCTGGAGAAAGACTGATGCAGGATGCGTGCGGGGAGGCTTTTCTTCAAATGCACAAAGACAGACTGTTTGCCTTGCTGGATGAACGCAAGCCACAAACGGCGTTTGATGTAGAGGTTTATGCAAACGAAGTTCTCTTGAGCTATAGTTCTGATCCGGCCTTCAATGGGTTAAAGTACTTCTTGTATAATTACCCGGATATGGAGGTTACAGACAATGAAGGCAAGAAAGTGACGTACTCTGTTACGCTTGAAGACATCTGCTTCGTGTTGAGTTTACGCCTTCGCGATATGTACCTCGAAGCGCACCCCGCGCTCCTGTTTCCGCCTGTTTCCGTTCCCTAAGCCACTTTGGGCGGCGGCGGTATGCCCCCCCACCGCTACCTTTGTACGATTCAATGAATACTACTATGAGCAAAGAAGAATTGATCCGGCAATGCCGGTACTACAACGGAGAGAAAGAATGCCCAAGAGGGACGGATGCTGGCTTTTGGCTATGGGAAAAGTGCTGGGTGGAATATGAATTGACCGGCATAGACGACACCCCCTATCGATATCCGAGAGTGTGCGATGGAGTGGTTGCTACGCCCATCCCTGAGGGAGTAAAGACACCGCCGCGGCTGTTGACCTCTCTGTTTCAGCATTATTTGCGCTGTCATAGCGTACTCCCCGGAAAGGAACTTGCGGAAGATCACAAAGACGAGTTCTTCCGCTACCTCTATCGTTACTATAGCGGATCAAAGAAGGTCGCAATCGATGATGATCAATATGCGGCCGTCGTTCGGGCGCACCAAGTACCGAGCCGATACGAGTTTCAGCTTTGAGCCGCGTGGATTGTATATCTACGAAGTTGCCTCTCTTGCACAACCCGCAGCGCGCCGCTACCTTTGCCCCCGATATATCGGTGCTGATGGTCGCAAAGTGGTAGCGGGGCGGGTCTCTTATATAGAGGCCGGCATATTGCAGGGTCGTCGCCTGCCTGCACCGATATATATAGGGAGCTTCCGAAAGAGGCTCCCTATTTTATTTGATCTATCTTTGCCACCACAAAGACATACTTGGGAGAAGATTGCGCGCGGATTGCAGTTCCGCGAGGCTATCTTTCAGGATGATTTAGGAGAGTAGACGATGCTGTGTTGGATTGCTGATCCATCAACGAGGGCGTTCTACTCTCCTGTTTTTTCAGACCTGCTCTTATCTGTGATCGTGTACAAAGAGACCTTTTTCATATTGAGATCTTCCTTTATGACAATAAAGGATGGATCTCCGGCGATCTCAGTCTTGAAATAATGAAACATCAGATTGCGCCCCTTGTCGTCAAGTTTCCCCCCTATGTATTCCGCTTCTTGTATTAGGCGCACTATATCCAATATCGCCTCGTTTTTTTCTCGCACGTGGTCGTGTGGTTGGTTGAGGACCTCTTTGATCCCAGTTCCTGTAAATTCGATCGGTTGCTTTAGTTCCGGGCGGATCACGGTCTTCCCCTTTAACTCCAACCGGGCAATCCTAAATAACTCTTTGCGGCGGATATTTAGCGCCGCGGTCTTTTCGGGGCGGGGAGCACGGGTGGGGGCGCTGGTTGGGGCACTGCTGCTTGCCTTCGCAGCCGCTTGGGGGTTGAAGAAGGGGACGTTGTGGCGATAGGAGTAGGAGTTGCGGTAATAGGGGTGCTGCTCGACGTATTCGAGGGCGCGCTGGGGCATGTCGCGCAGCACGCGCCCCGGGGGCATGTGGCCCGTTACGAGGTAGTCCGTGAACTCCTCGCCGCTGAGCATGACCGGCGTGGCGTGGCAGATGCAGAAGGGGTGCCAGGGCAGGAATTTGAAGCCTTTGGGGTAGGTGCCTTGCATGGCGTCGCAGACGGGGCAGGGCTTGGCCGAGGTGCCGGAGCGCTCGACCTTGACGCCGAGCACGAAGTCTAACCGCTGCCAGCGTTCGTGGTCGGCTTCGTGGTAGGCGATGTTCGTTTCGGTGGCGCCCACGCGGAGGGCATTCATGTAGCTGGAGCGGTAAATGCCGGCGCCGGGGTGGTAGTTGCGCATGGGGCGAGACAGGACAAGCTGCCCTCGGGCGTTGCGGATGCGGTGGAAGCGGCGGTCGGGCTCGAGGAGTAGGGCGCGTATGTCTTGCGAGATGAGGGCTGCGGGGCGCCCCTCGGCAACGCCTGAGGCGACGAAGTAGGCGAGGTTCTCTTTGGCCGATTCGGTGGCCTTCCAGATCCGTTCGGAGAGGTTCATGCCGGCTTCCTTGCGCTGCATGAAGCTGCGAAAGGCGTGCGCGTTGCGGGCAAACATGCCCCGGCGGGCGGTCTCGGAGATGGGCAAGCCGCGGATGAAGTCGGAGAGCATCGCGTCGACATTCTTATTGGCTTCTTCCCATGCGGCGCGGGTGTGGGCGTCGAAGTTGACCAGCAGGTCGTCATGCAGCTGCACAAGGAGCTTTTCAATGCGCTGTTCGGCCACACGGTTGTGGAGCCAGACATCGGCCGGCAGCACGCGTCCGGGGTCTGCCTTGGGGGCAAAGCGTGCGAGCTCGCGCCCGGCATCGCGTGCGAACTGGTCGAAGATGCGCTTCACCTCGCTTTGCTGCTCTAAGAGGCGGAGGATGTGTTTGCGATCGGAGAATTTCAAGGGGATAGGGGCTTGCGCCCCGTTGAAATGTTTAGATGTTGAATTGTTGGGGGCTTGCGCCCCGTTTATTTGTTTTTCGTTTTTCGTTTTTCGTTTCCCGCGTTCCCTCGTAGGGGCGCCCCTTGTGGGCGCCCTGGTAATGCCCCTTGTGGGTGCCCTGGGTGGTGCGGAAGCCCAAAACCCGCCGAGGATTTGACCAAAAATCGATTTGAAGCCCAAAACGAGGCTCGGATTACGCCAAAAACCCTTTTGGAGCCCAAAACGAAGCTCGGATTTGACCAAAAATCGATTTGACGCCCAAAACGAGGCTCGGATTTGACCAAAAATCGATTTGACGCCCAAAACGAGGCTCGGATCATAACTAAGATGCGTTTTTGTTATAGTCCTTGCCTCGGATTACGCCGTCCGGGTGTCGGAAGCTCCGCGGCGACCCTCGGATGGTGCATAAACGAAAAACGCCCGCCTCGTAGGGGCACCCCTTGTGGGTGCCCTTACACCCCGGGTGCCTGGGGTGTTATGCCCCAGCGCGTACCCGGTTGCCGTGGATCATTCGTCCCCTGTCGGGGCGTCCGGGTTGTAGGGGCACCCCTTGTGGGTGCCCTGGTATTCATGCGCCTTGTGGGCACCCCGGGTTGTAAGGGCGCCCACAAGGGGCGCCCCTACGAGGGGGGCGGGGGCGGCGCGGTTATTCCCAGCCCATCAGGCCTGTCCTTGTGTCTATTACGACGTTATGGAATTCGTGCCCACCCCACATGGCGGAAATGTGGTTTTTGTGGGGGAGGCCTTTGGCCTTTAGCTGGATGTAAGAATGCCAGTCGGGGTCGCCATCAATATGATCAATGGATACGGAAAACGTTTCCGAGTTGGTCACATAAGAGATCCCAGTATCCACATTCAGCGTGGCTATTCGGCCTCCGCTCTTATTGGCATTGATGCCAGCACCGCTTATGTTGGCAGTCATCCCATTAGGGGTGCGTAGCTCTATCAGTCCATTGGGAGAGAGATCCAAATACGAGCCGACCAGCCGCCCACCGTTAATCGTGAACCCGCCCACCTGCGCCACGTTCCGCACAACCAAATTATCCGTATCGATCAGCGAGGTAATGATCTTGCCGCGGTCGATGATGGTGCGGTTGCCGTAACGGACGCGGTTCAGATCCACGGTGCCATTCTTGGCCTCGTTGATGGCTTGGTTCTGCTGGCTGATCGCGCTCTCCGCATTCCCCACACGCCGGTTGACGGCGGCCAGCTTCTGGGCGTTGTCCTCCTTGAAATCGCCAAACGTGGTGATGGCGTTGATGTTGATATTCTTCGCGATCATATTAATCGCCTCCGGGCTCTGGGTGATCAGGCTGGAGATCTTGACGCCGCTTGCCAGCTCAGCCGAGGCGTAGAGGGCGTTGCCCTGAGCGGTCGTGATGAACCCGGCCGTCTGTAGGCGATAGATCTTATCGTCGGCCGTGTTTTGGCGGTTCAGGATGCTATTCACCTGCCCTTGCGACCACGTCTGTAGGCTCTCCAGCTGCTGCTGCGTGCCCCCCAGCTTGGTATTGACCTGCCCCACCTCGCCGTGGATCTTATCGGCCTCGATTTGGAAGTCCGCCTTCGTCTGGAAGCCTGAGAGGTCGGGCTTGTCCGAGAGGTTATTGTAGCCCGCGGAGCCGGCGGTGATGTGCACCGGCCCTGTGATGCGTCCGTTGACAAGGTCGATCACAAGCCGCGCGTTGGGGTCTTGGATCAGCTCCGTGGTGATCTGCCCGGGCAGCACCTCGGTGAAGCCATACGTGCGCCCCCAGGAGCGGTTGCCGTCCACCTCGCGGCCGATGTAGCCCATCAGCAAGTGGTAATAGCCCGCCTCGGAGCTGAGCTCGCGCTTCGTCTCGGAGACGACGAACGTGCCCGCCTCGCCACTCGCCGGCACCCGCGCATAGAGCCTGTAGACCTTATCCTTATCCAGCATGGGCGATGTGTAGTTCGGCATCGCCCAATAGCGATAGGCCTTCGCATCGCGGGCGCTGCTGAGCGTCTTAATGCCCATCGTCATGTGCTTCAGGTAGAGCCCCGCGGCGCTGAGGCGCACCTTGCCCCCGGCTATTTGCGGGTAGAGGCTGACGACCGTTTGCGGTTGCGTGCGGCTGTTGACAAAGACGAACTGCAGCTGCTCATGGCCTACGATGAGCTGCATCGTCTCCACCGTCACGGGGTTGATCGACTCCTTGAACTTGTCCGAGAAGTCCTTTTTGATCTCCTCCTGCGTCTCCTTCACGTCGCGCCACTGGCGGCGGGCGTAGCGCTCCAGCTCGTTTTGGCGTGCCTTCAGGCGCTTGGATTCGTCCTTCAGGTCGCGCACATCTTGCATGAAGCGGTTGCCGTCTAAGAAGTCCGAGAGCACCAGCTCGTAGCGATACGGCGTCTCGCCGTCATTCTCTATGTACTTCTTCACGCTCGTCACGCGGATCTTGCGAGAGCCCGCAAGGAGCCGGTCAGTGACATACAGCATCTCGCCACACACCACCCGGCGCCCCTCCTGGGCAAAGAGCACCTCGTCGCACGTGACGGCCAGCCGCATCTGGTTCTCGCACTTGCCGTCGAGCCACTTTTGCGCCGCCACACGCAGCTCCTCCGCGGCCTTATCTACATACGCCTTGGGCATCTTAATGCCTGTCAGCGTGAACGTATCGCCCACGGCAAAGTGAATGTCGCCGGGCACCTTCAGGGCTTCTTCCTGCTCATTCTTAGCCAGCCGGAACTACTTCTTCTTCGCGTCCCACGACCCCTTGACGATGTTCAGATCGTAGCCCGCCAGGCCGCCGTCTTGAAAGGTGACGACCGGCTCCACGCCGTCAATGAGCTGCGCCGTAAGGTCGAAATCAATGCCTGAGGCCTGCAGCGTGAAGGCATCCACCCGGGCAGTGACCTTGAACTCGCCATGCGGGTAGATGCTGTCAAACTGCTTGACATACTCCACGATGCCGTACTTCTCCGTGTTCTTCTCTAAGAACTTCTTGCCGCCGGGCAGCTGCAAGTATTCGCCCCCGGTCATGTTCTTATCCGAGCCGTAAGCATAGAGGCGGGTAATGGGCGGCGTCTCGTCGACGGCTGAGAGGGTGACGGATCGGAATCCGCCGCCCGGCCCTTGCTGGTAAGTGAGCCCGCTGCCGGCCACCTCGCGCCGCCCGAAGGAGATGGCGCGGCCGTCGACGTAAAACTCCGAATCGTAGTGCGCCACAAGGTCGCTCACCACCTCGGCGCACGTCTTGTCTTTTAGGTCGAACGTGGCCGCCTTCGTCTCGATGCAGTCAGCCAGCGACCAGCCGGGGTGCACGCGGTTCATGGATCGCACGACGATGTCCAGCACCTGCCTCGCCGTGCCGTTGTACTTGTTCATGTTCTTGCGGAAGTCGGGCTCTTTATACATGAAGGCCACCACATCGTGCAGGCGGTACATCTCGTGGTAGAACTTCACGCGGTAGGTGAAGCCCCGCGAGGTCTCCTCCTTCGTGACGTCTTCCCGGTGGCGGATGTAGTACGTCTCGCCCTCGTATTCGATGGCATCGTTCACGGCGAGCTCCACGGGCTCCAAGGTTGCAAATTCAAGGTAGGCGATGCGTGCGCCGTTGATCTCTTCCAAGGTGTAGGAGGCCGCGCCGGCGAAGACGTCGGCCACCTGCATGCCCTTTCTGGTGATTTTCATATAGGTGTCTGCTTTCTGTTGTTATCGTTTGACGTTCACTTGCGCGGGCAGGGCGCGCGCTTTGCGGATGCGCTTGCGCTGACCCGTGTCAAAGTCTCTGATGTATCCCCATTCGCCGCCGCCTTCTTCTTCGCCCGCGGCCGGGTGGCCCTCTTCGCCGGGCGCTTCTTCGGGGCTGAGCTCTCGGTTGCGCCGGTTGACGACGAAGCCTCGCTCGCGCATGAGTTGCAGGATGACGGCCAGGGAGCTTCTGAGGGTCTCTCGGTGGGTGTATCCAAAGGCCTCGTTGACGGCTGCGAGGAAGCTGAAGCAGCTCTCTGTTTCCAGGCGATCGCGTTTTGTTGGAGGGCTATCATCTCCTCTCCGCCGAGCGGGCTCACAGCTTTCAGGACTGTGATAGAGTTCAAAAAAGCCTGTCCGCCCAATCGAAAAAGGATGGCATTCAGGAGCACGTATAGGTCGCCCCACGTGCTGTTGCGTCTGATGGCCTCACGGAGCCCTGCTGGGGGCTCGCCGTGCCGGTTGTGTATGCCGAGCAACACGATCTCAAAGACGGCCTCGCCGTGCCGCTCCAAGGCTTCGATAGCCTCGGTGGTGGGCTTGCCGTCGGTGGGCGCGTCGCGCTGCTCGCTGGCGGTCATCAGCTGCAAGTCATCGGCTGCAATCGAGGCCAGATAAGGGCGCATGCGAAACCACGTCTCTACCGTTATGGGGCGAATGGTGATCGATTCGCCGGGGTCGTAGCCCTCGGGCAGGTCATCAAAGGTGTAGGGGATCACCACGGGCGACTCGGCCACGGTGGCCGCCTCCCCCATCAGTGTGGAGAGAATGCTCATTGCGGGTTGGTGTTTGTTTGTTTTTGATTCATCGGGCGCAAAAGTCTAATCACCCTTTCGCAGGGTGTTACTCCCCCCACCAAATCTTTTTTCTTTTCGCCCGCTGGGGGGGGGAGAGGGGGCTAATACACCACCGGGGCGGGCGGAATAATTAATAATTATCAATTATCAATTATGGAGGGCGTTGGCCGCCCGCGCCCCCCGAGGCTTCTATAAACCCAGTTGCCACCCTATGATACCTTTGCGGCCGAACAACGAACAAAGAAAATGACAGCCAGAAAGCAGCATTACCCACAATACAGAGCGGATCAATTAGACAAGCTCGGCAACACGGCGGTATACCTGAGCGCTCGTATTCCAGACCTCTCCAAGACGAAGTTCCTAAAGCTCCTCTACCTCTTAGACGAGCGTTCGATCCTTGAGACGGGCTTCCCCTTCTTGAATCTGCAATACAAGGTGTGGAAGCTCGGCCCGGTGGCTCAGCCCGTCTTTGTCGACCTCTCGTCGGAGAGCACTATGCTGGCGCCTTACGTACACAATGAGCTTTATCGAACGAACGACAACGATCGGCAGCGCATCGTCCCCAATCGCCCGTTCTGCGACGATGAATTTTCAGCATACGACATCGAACTGATGGATCGCGTGATTTCCGAATACGGCAAGATGACGGCTAAGGAACTGGTCAATGCGACCCATCGCCCGGGCTCTCTTTGGTATGAGACGGCGCGTGAAAACGGTGTGCTGGAAGCACTCGAAAAGGAGGGGGTCAACTCCACCGACTATGTCATTGACATGGGGCGCCTTGTGGCCGGCGATCCGTATAAGAGGGAGAAATACGAGTCGTATAGGGAAATGTTCTGAGCGCCATGTTTGCAGAAGGGACGATCATTTATTTCACCCCGTTTCACTTCAAGAACGGGAACAAGCCGAAGAACAAATACTTCCTTATCCTTAAAAACCTGCCGGGTGGAGAGATGCTTATCGCGTCGCTCCCCACCAGCCACGATCATATCCCGGACGAGCTAAAGACGGCACACGGCTGCGTGAATTGCGACGAACGGCGTATCAACTGCTTCGTATTCTCCTCGGAGGTTGAGGTCACCCAGTGCGGCAAACGCTTCCCACGCACTACGTTTATCTACGGCGAAGAAATAGACGATTACGAAATAGCTTGGATCTCGGAGACATACCCAAAGGAAGGACGGGACTACCTCATTTGGGGGCAAATGAAGCCCGACCTGTTTGCATCGCTCATTGCGTGCTTCACTCAATCGAAGACGGTCAAGAATAAATACAAGCGAGCCTTCACCCAGGTTTTTGTTTAGGTGTTGGGGCGCTGGCGGCGCCCGTTTATTTGTTTTTCGTTTTTCGTTTCCCTGTCGGGGCGTGCGCCCCTGCCCAGGGTTTCGCCCTGGGCTATCATCCACCGGGCCTACAGCCCGGATAAATCGGGTGCCCGGTTGCGCCCTGTCGGGGCGTCCCTGAAAGGCGCCCACAAGGGGCGCCCCTACGAGGCCGCCTACGGCGTGTATTCATCGATAATAAGAATGAATTATGGAAACAAGAAATGAATACTTCTCACCCGTGGTCGTCCATCCGGGCGTGCTGGTTGAAGATTGGATGGACGAAAAGGGCGTTACGGCGTCTGAGATGGCTCTCCGTGCGGGGCTGTCTGAAACGTCCATCCGGCAAATCGCGGCCGGATGGGAAGACATCACCCCCGGGGTGGCCGCCGCCTTGGAGAGGGCTACCGGCATCTCTGCCAACTTTTGGATGCGTGCGCAACAGTTCTATGAGGAAGACTTGGTGCGCCTCTATGACGATAAGGACGCCCGTCATTTTGCCCGCCTGACTGGGCAAGTGTGGATCATGCGAGGGCGCCCCGTGCCGAAGGCCGAACTCGCCCCGGCTGGTGTCTGACCCGTCCGCCGGGAGCTCTGAAATGGGAAGCAAAGCGCCGTTTCGGGTACACGTCCGCCTCGATATGGGCAGCAAAGCGCCGTTTCGCCGAGCTTGCGCCGGCGTGAAAAAGAGAAAGCCCCTGCCTTTTCCCGGGGTTGGTCTCGAGAAAAGACAGGGGCGTGGACAATCGAAGCCGTAAGTGGAGGCGGCTATCTTCTGACAGTATGTCCCTCGACAATCAGTCTGTAATACGCTTCACGGGTGCCGCCAAGTGCTTCTTTGATCTTCGCGGCCTGCGCTTCGCTTAAGGTAAATCCCACAAAACACGGCTGGCCGCCATTCTTTATTGCGGTAAGGATCTTCTTAAGCTCCCGGTTTGTGAGCTGGCCTCTTTGTCTTTTTCGGAATATAGAAAGCATCATATAAAGGTTGCATCCACTGCGTTTGAAACGTTTCGTAAACAGCATAATCATTAGTCGCTGTGGGTTATTCAGTCGACTTATATAGTCTGTCGTTTAAGACTTCAAACAGGTACTGCAAACTGTCGAGTTCAAACTCAGGGATAATGGGTATCCACTCTTTCTTCGAGCCCTTGCTTGTGCAACAACACACAAAAGCGACAGCCTCTTCAATACCGCGTTTGAGTAGGGTGTTTTCTCGCTGTAGATCGAGAATGATTCTTAATGATTCGGAGTCCATTGTTTGTGTTTCTGCTATTTGACGTCTTCTTCTGGTTTATCCTTTTCGTAGTCCGTGTACTTATTCAGATAGATCGGTCTATTCTCTTATCGAATCGCTCCCGCAACTTTTCGTTGTATCGATACATGTGTAGGATTCGGTCGACCGTGGCATCGATCATATAGATCGGATCCACGTAGTCTTCCGTGCTCGCTGGATTGTGAAAAGACATACTCCGCCACACTTTGAATGCGACCTTCTGAGTCAGCCACGTAATGTATAGGCGTTTGAAAATGCTCATAAGGGTTGTTGGTTTTTGTTGTTTGACGCCGGCAAAGGTATGACTGGCAGGCTTTCACGCCCCACATAGCCTCACCCTTTGCAAATAGATTTTTTGGTATGCTTATCCGATACAGCATTCGTTTCCTATTGCGCCCCAAGCCGGCGGCGGACGGCCGGGTCGGCCTGCGCATGCGGGTGCACATCTATGGCGTGGGGGCGGTGGACTTCGAGACCGGCGTCTCCGTTAGTCCCGACGACTGGGACAAAGACGCCCGCCGCGCGCACCGAGACAAAGCCGTGAACCGCGCCATCGATGAGTATACCGCCGTGGCCAAAGAAGTATTCGCCCGCTATGAGTTTGTGGAAAAACGCATTCCCACGCAGGGCGAGTTCAAGGCGATGTTCCTTGAACTTACCGGGCGCGGCAAAGCGCTGGCCGTCGAGCCCCCGCTCCTGTCTGAACTCTTCGACGAATACGTCCGGACGGTGAGCGCGCAAAACAATTGGACACTGGCCACCCTGCGCAAAGTCCGAACCGTCGGGCGCCACCTTATGGCCAGCCGCCCGCCACGCTACATCAACGACCTTACCGAGGAGGCCTTGCAACGTTTCATCAGCCGCCTGCTCCGGGGCGGCCTGCGCAACACGACCGTGGCCAAGGATTACTCCTTCGTTCGCTGGTTCCTTGCCTGGGCGTCGAGGCGGGGCTACTACACGGGCAACCTGCATCAGACCTTCAAGCCCCGCCTGAAGGGGACGGACGGCAACGCGCATGAAATTATCTACCTCACCATCTCGGAAATGGAGCGACTGCGGGCGTGCGAGATCCCATCCGGGCAGACGCACCTCGAGCAGGTGCGTGACGTGTTTCTCTTCTGTTGCTACACCTCCCTGCGCTATTCTGACGTGGCCGCCCTGAAGGTGGAAGACGTCAAAGAGGGCTACATCACGGTCGTGACGCAAAAGACAAGCGATGGCCTGAAAATCGAACTTAACCGGCATGCGCAAGCGATCATCGACAAGTACCGCGGCAAGCGTTTCCGCGGCGATCGGGCGCTCCCCGTAATCAGTAATCAAAAGATGAATGCCCACCTGAAAGAGCTGGGGCGCATGGCTGGTTTAGACACGCCTACGCGGATCGTCTACTTCAAGGGCGAGCAGCGGTTTGACGAGTATTACCCAAAATGGGCGCTACTCACTACGCATTGTGCGCGGCGCACGTTTGTTGTGACGGCCTTGCAGTTGGGCATCCCGGTCGAGGTCATTATCCGCTGGACGGGGCATTCGAGCTACGAGGCTATGAAGCCCTATGTGGCTATTGTGGACGACCTGAAGAAGCGGGAAATGTCCAAGTTCAATGCGCTATGATCGCCCGGCCGTGTTTCCATTCCTTGCCACGCCGTTGCCCCATTCGGGCGGCTCTTAATGCTCATTTATGCACCATATATGTGTTCACAAAATCCGCCGAAAACACCCCGAAAAGGCGCATGAATGCTACAATCTAAGACGCTTGCGAACTTTTGATGCGCTATAAAAAGGGGACTCGTATGCTCCACTTCCTTAATTATTTCCACACAGCTTACAACCACAGCACCCGGCTTTACACAATGTGTAGAGTCGGGTGCTGTTGATTTCTGGCCCATCAAGGGAAGAAATAGAAGTGGGGGAAAAGCCCCCCACTCGATCTGCTTAGCCAATGGTATGTGGGCGAGCTGATTTTTCGTCCCTACCACCCACCTCTGCATGGCTCGCGATCCATTTCTTTCTGTTCGAGTCACTCAGACGCCCTTCAGGGCGGCATTTGCATCTTCAAGGTCGAAGGCAGCGGCGTCCCACGTCTCATTGTCGTCCAGGCCCAGCTGCTCCTTGGCCTCCGCTACTTTCTTACTGTCAGGCGACGTTTGGAGCACCTCTTTAATTTCCTCATATCCATAAGGTCCACCGCAATCTTCTGGCGGGCACTGTCCCTTGCCTGCGATACAAAGAGCCGTTTTCCGTTTCTCTTCCGAGGTTGCCTCCAATGTGATATCGTGTATCCAGTCGTCGCCGAAATCATATATGTAAGTGAGCTTACGGACGCCCTCCGTGAACACCGTGGAGAGCTTCACCTTTGAGGCGTCGAGCGTCTTGGGCCCGATGCCCAGATCGCGTCCCAGATCGTCGTCTGAGGGGTGGGCGATGCGGAAAGTGCTTTGGTACCCCTTGTCCCCAAACTGGAACAGATGGTCGTCCTCCCAACCAAAAGCGGCTTGTATCACTTCATGAAATCGCATAAAGGAGAATTCCGCCGGCACGACAAGCCTTCTCCACACCGGCGGCTTAGTGATTCCCTTGATCTGCACTTTGAATTGATATACCATGATCTTGCTGAATAATTTTTATGCGGCCAAAAGTAGAAGTCCCCGATTGAATTTATGGGGATTATCCCATAATCTGTTTGATTATAGTCACACAGAAATGAATTACGAGGTATGCCTCAAGAATCTTGCAGCGGTCGAAAAACGTTTTTCCTCAACAGTGAGGGCGGATGTTCATACCGAATTTCGGTTGGTGTTTGCAGGAACGCTGCAAAGGCCGCGGAAAACTGGTTGGTGTTTGCAGGAATGCTGCAAAGGCCGTGGAAAACTGGTTGGTGTTTGCAGGAATGCTGCAAAGGCCGCGGAAAACTGGTTGGCGTTTGCAGGAATGCTGCAAATGCCGCGGAAAACTGGTTGGCGTTTGCAGGAACGCTGCAAAGGCCGCGGAAAACTGGTTGGCGTTTGCAGGAACGCTGCAAAGGCCGCGGAAAACGGGTTGCTTTTCCCTCATTGATGTAGCGCCACAAAACGAGACAGGGAGACGCAAACAGCACCCGAATAATCCTTAAGGTTATTTCAAACGGCTGTTTACATTTGCCCCCGTATTGCAAACTCGATATAGCAATTGAGTTTATTATGAAGAGATTTATTCAGCATCGTGGTGTCGTAAAACACGCGGGGGATGGCCGCATTGTGGTCAGCATCGAACAGCAAAGCGCATGCGCCGCATGCCATGCAAAGTCGGCCTGCCTCGTATCAGACAAAAAGGAAAAACTTATTGAGGTGAAGGGCGAGAGTAGCCAGTTCGCTCCCGGGGAAGAGGTCATGGTCGTGGCCCAATCCTCGAGTGGCATGCTGGCTGTCTTCCTGGCGTTTGCCGTGCCCTTCGTGCTTGTGGTGGCGGCCGTCTTTGTCGCGATCCGCTTGAGTGGCGACGATGGCGTCGGCGGACTCGCGGGGCTGGCCACGCTGGCCGCCTATTACGCCCTGCTGTACGCCTTCCGCGAGAAGGTCGGGCGGAGGTTTTCGTTCTCCGTCTCCAAGCTCGATGCCGCTTATTGACCCGTAATCAATTACACACGACATGTATATAGCGATCATTTTATTAGGAACGGTGGGTGCCATTGCGGCGCTCATCCTGTTTGCCGTATCGAAGAAATTCGAGGTGCATGAAGATCCGCGCATTGGTCAGATCCAGGAGGCCCTTCCGGGTGCCAACTGCGGCGGCTGCGGATTTCCGGGTTGCGGGGGCTTTGCCAACGCATGTTTTAAGGCTGAGACGCTCGACGGGCTGTTCTGTCCCGTGGGCGGTCAGGACGTGATGAAGCGGGTGGCTGAGATCAAGGGCGTGGCTGTAGTGGCCAGCGCTCCGAAGATCGCCGTGGTGCGTTGCAACGGTACGTGCGAGGCGCGTCCGCGGACGAACACCTACGACGGTGCATCGAGTTGCACCATCGCCGCCGCACTCTATCGTGGTGAGACGGGCTGCTCGTTCGGTTGCTTCGGATTGGGCGACTGCGTGGATGCCTGCGAGTTCGACGCCATCCATATCAACCCCGTGACACGCATCGCGGAGGTGGTGGAGGATAAGTGCGTGGCCTGCGGTGCTTGCGTCAAGGCGTGCCCGACGAAGATTATCGAGCTGCGCAAGAAGGGGCCGAAGTCGCGTCGCATCTTCGTCTCCTGCATGAACAAAGACAAGGGCGGCGTGGCACGCAAGGTCTGCTCAAACGCCTGCATCGGCTGCGCACGTTGCACCAAGGAGTGTGCTTTCGAGGCCATCACGGTGACAAACAACTTGGCGTACATCGACGACACGAAGTGCCGCCTCTGCCGCAAGTGCGTCGTGGTCTGCCCGACGAAGGCCATCCACGAACTGAACTTCCCGCCGCGCAAGGAACCGAAACCGGAAGCTCCGAAAGCAGCGGCTCCGGCTGCACCATCGCTCGTAGAGGCAGCTCGCGCCAATGCTCCGGCCGCAACCGCAACCGCTGAACCAGCCGCGAAAGATTGACCCACTCTAACAACTACTATATACCTATATATATGTACACATTTAGAATCGGGGGTATTCACCCAGCAGGGAACAAGTTATCGGCCGGGCGTCCGATCGAAGAGATCGCACCCACGGCCAAGGTGGTCATACCGCTCGGGCAGCACATCGGTGCACCGGCTGAGGCGGTGGTGGCCAAGGGCGATAAAGTGAAGGTCGGGACGCTGATCGGCAAGGCCGCAGGGTTCGTTTCGGCCAACGTACACTCGTCCGTTTCGGGGACAGTAGCCAAGGTCGACACGATGCTCGACGCCGCAGGGCTGCCTAAGCCGGCCGTCTATATCAACGTAGAGGGCGACGAGTGGGAGGAGACGATCGATCGCAGCGAGACGCTCGTCCGCGACTGCACACTGTCGGCCAAAGAGATCATAGGCAAGATCGCCGCCGCTGGCATCGTCGGTATGGGCGGTGCCACCTTCCCCACGCAAGTCAAGCTGTCGCCGCCCCCGGGCAGCAAGGCCGAGATACTGATCGTGAACGCCGTGGAGTGCGAGCCGTACCTCACGTCGGACCACTCGCTGATGCTCGCCAAGGGCGAAGAGATCATCGTCGGGGTGAAGATCCTCATGAAGGCCATCGACGTTCGCCGCGCCGTGATCGGCATTGAGAGCAACAAGCCCGACGCCATCCAGCTGATGAAGAAGTTGGCCGCCAAGGAGCAGGGCATCGAGGTGATGCCGCTCAAGATGCGTTACCCGCAAGGAGGCGAGAAGCAGCTCATCGACGCCGTCATCCGCCGTCAGGTGAAGAGCGGCGCGCTGCCCATCTCGGTCGGCGCCGTGGTGCAAAACGTGGGCACCGTCTTCGCCGTCTACGAGGCGGTGCAGAAGAACAAGCCGCTCATCGAGCGCGTCGTCACCGTCACGGGCAAGAGCGTGGCTAAGCCATCGAACTTCATCGCCCGCATCGGTACGCCGATCAGCACACTCATCGAGGCCGCTGGCGGCATCCCTGAAGACACGGGCAAGATCATCGGCGGTGGCCCCATGATGGGTCGCACGATGATCACGGGCGATGTGCCGATGATGAAGGGCAGCTCGGGCGTCCTGCTCATCCCGAAAGCCGAGGCCGTGCGTAAACCCATGCGCGACTGCATCCGCTGCGCCAAATGCGTCGACGTCTGCCCGATGGGCCTTGCGCCGTATCTGCTGATGAATCTGGCCCTCCACAAGACGTGGGGCGAAGCGGAAGAGAATTACATCGTCGACTGCATCGAGTGCGGCTCGTGCAGCTACACCTGCCCATCGAATCGCCCGCTGCTTGATTATATCCGCATGGGCAAGGGCACGGTGATGGGCATTATCCGTTCGAGAAAGAAATAATTAGACATGGATACTAAACTGATCATCTCTCCGTCGCCGCACATTCATGGTGGCGATTCGATAAGCAAAAACATGTACGGCGTGCTTATCGCCTTGGTGCCGGCCTTCCTCGTGTCGCTCTATTGCTTCGGGTTGGGCGCACTCGTCGTGACACTCGTCTCCGTCGCTTCGTGCGTCGTCTTCGAGTACCTCATACAGAAATACCTCTTCAAACGCGAGCCGACCATCACGGACGGTTCGGCCATTCTGACGGGCGTCTTGCTGGCATTCAACCTGCCGTCGAACCTGCCCGCGTGGATCGTCATTCTTGGCGCGCTCTTCGCTATCGGTGTCGGCAAGATGTCGTTTGGCGGATTGGGTAACAACATCTTCAACCCTGCGCTTGTGGGGCGTGTCTTCCTGCTGATCTCCTTCCCGGCACAGATGACGACGTGGCCCGTGGCTGGCGTCTTCCCGCTGACTTACACCGACGCGCAGACTGGCGCCACGACGCTTTCGCTGATGCACTTCTCGAAAGACATCGCAGGCGTTGTCCCCTCGGCCATTGGTCTGACGGGCGGCAGCCTCGGCGAGATGAGTGAGTTGGCGTTGCTTCTCGGCTTCGTTTACCTGCTCTATCGGCGCATCATCACGTGGCACATCCCTGTGGCCATCGTCGGCACGGTGGCTGTGTTCACCACGATCCTGTACCTCTTTAACCCGACGGAGCTTTACAACCCGCTGATCCACCTCACTTCGGGCGGACTCATGCTTGGCGCCGTCTTCATGGCCACGGACTATGTGACGTCGCCCATGACGAAGCGCGGCTCCCTGATCTACGGCGTCGGCATCGGCCTCTTGACGGTGCTCATCCGCATCTTCGGATCGTACCCCGAGGGCATGTCGTTCTCCATTCTGATTATGAACGGCCTCACGCCGCTGATCAACACGTACATCAAACCCAAACATTTCGGAGACAGATAAACGATGGAAAAAGTCAAATCCACATTCATCACCATTGTTGCGTCGCTGACGGGCTTCTGCCTCGTCGCAGGCACGGCGTTGGCCTTAGCCAACCGGCTGACCGCAGACAAGATCGAGGCCGCCAAAGCAGCTGCCCTGCAAGAGGCCATCAAGAAGGTGGCGCCCGAGTTCGACAACGACCCCTCGGCCGAGCAGTATAAAGTGGGCCTTGCCGAGGGCGATTCGCTCACCGTTTACCCCGCTAAGAAGGGCGGCAAGCTCGTCGGCGCGGCCGTGGAGACGAACACCAAGAAGGGCTTCGGCGGCGAGGTGCGCATCATGATCGGCTTCGATGCTGACCATAAGATTGTGAACTACTCCGTACTGGAGCACAACGAGACCCCCGGCCTCGGATCGAAGATGGAGGAGTGGTTTCGCACGGATAAAGGCAAGCAGAGCGTCCTCGGCCGCGACATGAAGGGCGGCCCGCTGAAAGTCTCGAAAGACGGCGGCGACGTGGACGCCATCACGGCCGCCACTATCTCCTCACGCGCCTTCCTCGACGCCGTCAACCGCGCCTACAGCGCTTACACCCAGGCCGACGCCAACAGTGGCGCCACGGCTCAGAACAACAACTGAAATACCCCCCGGATTATGAACTACCTCAAAGTGATCAAAAACGGGATCATCACTGAGAATCCCACCTTCGCCCTGCTGCTGGGCATGTGCCCGACGCTGGCCACCACCTCGTCGGCCATCAACGGCATGAGCATGGGGCTGGCTACGGCCTTCGTCCTGATCTGCTCCAACGCCGCCATCTCGGCCATCAAGAAGCTCGTGCCCGACGAGGTGCGCATCCCCGCCTACATCGTCATCATCGCCTCCTTCGTGACCATCCTACAGATGTGCATGCAGGCCTACCTGCCCGACCTCTACAAGAGCCTCGGCCTCTTCATCCCGCTGATCGTGGTGAACTGCATCGTGCTGGGTCGCGCTGAGGCCTTCGCCTCGAAGAACGGCGTCGTGGCCTCCGCTTGCGATGGCATCGGCATCGGCCTTGGCTTCACCCTGGCCCTGACGCTGCTCGGCACCTGTCGCGAGCTGCTCGGCACCGGCCGCGCCTTCTCGCTCGCCCTCTTCCCCGAGCACTACGGTGCCCTGCTCTTCGTGCTCGCCCCCGGCGCCTTCATCGCCCTGGGCTACCTCATCGCCATCGTTAACAAACTGAAGAAATAACCCCCCCAGGCCTTATGGAATACATCATCATTTTCATCGCCGCCGTCTTTGTCAACAACATCGTCCTGTCGCAATTCCTCGGCATCTGCCCCTTCCTCGGCGTGTCGAAAAAGGTGGACACGGCGCTGGGCATGGGCATGGCCGTGACGTTCGTCCTGACCATCTCCACGATCGTCACCTTCCTGATCCAGAAATACGTGCTCGACGCCTTCGGGCTGGCGTACCTACAGACGATCGTCTTCATCCTCATCATCGCCGCCCTGGTGCAGATGGTGGAGATCATCCTCAAGAAAGTCTCGCCCGCGCTCTACCAGGCCCTCGGCGTTTTCCTGCCGCTGATCACGACGAACTGCGCCATCCTCGGCGTAGCCATCCTCGTCATTCAGAAGGATTACAACCTGCCGCAGTCCATCGTCTTTGCCTTCTCGACGGCCATCGGCTTCGCGCTCGCGCTCATCATCTTCGCTGGCATCCGCGAGCAGCTCTCGCGCCTGAACGTCCCCGCAGCCATGAAGGGCATCCCCATCGCGCTGCTCACGGCCGGCCTCTTAGCGATGGCCTTTATGGGCTTCTCCGGCATCGTGTGACGGGGTTGCGGGTTACGAGTGTAGGGGCGTATCGCATACGCCCACTTCTTACGGGTTACAAATAGGGGCGCCTCCACCGTGTGTGGGGGTGCCTCTTTCTTTTATAGTCAATCAAAAATGATCTGCGAATTTTTCGGTGTACCGGATGCGCCCCGAAGGGGCAAATCAACCCAGCCCAGGGTAAAGCGACGCGAAGCGGCGCGGCACCTGGGTTACGGGTACCAAACGAAAATCCCCCGCTCCCCTCGCTTTGCGATCCTCCCCCGGCTCTGCATGGCAGGGCCGGGGGAGGATCGCAAGAGCGGGGGAGCGGGGGGCGGCGGTGGCGGACGCTCACCCAGGGTGCCGCTCCGCCCGGTGGGCGTCGCTCTGCCCTGGGCTGGGTTCCTCGTTGACCCTACGGGCCAACTCGGTTGCCCTTTCAGGGCGCACCCGGGTACCATCAGTCTCTGTAGGGGGGGGAATCATTGATCATTAAAAAGAGCGAGGCGCCGCGCCTGCATTCCGCAGGGTTCGCGACGCCTCGCTCGTCTTATATCCTATATAATAGGTGCGCAGCGCTTAGCGGGTGAACTTATCTCGTTCTATTTTCACTCTGATGGGTGATCGGCCATATTGATTCACCTCAAGAAAGACTTCATAAGTAGCCGCATTGATCCCCAATAAATCAAATGAGACCTCGGAGGCTATTATATCAGAATCATTGGGGAGAAAGACATCATTGGGAGAAGAGACGATATGGATTGAAAGCTGATTCCCCTTTATCTCCGAGACAATGCTTTTCAATGAATCATTTCTGAATATGCGTGACGTCAAAACCTTACATCGTAAGGTGTCCCCAATCAATCGACCTTCAATGTTCATATCATGCTCACTCAATCGTTGACGCTGTGATGAGAGCAAGTCTTTACGCTCAATAAAGACCAGCTGCCGATTGATGTTTTTGACTGAAAGGACTCGTTCTTCTTTAGAACAACCTATCATCATCGCAGTCAAAAGAATCATAAAGGAGAATGATTTACTTCTCATCGGTTACCATGAAAAGATAGAAGATTTTCGCACTCAAGAGCCACTTCAATATCAAGACCATTCAATTTTAGACCATGCATACTTAAAAATAAAAGTATTCGGATCCTTTATGGAGGGTGCATTTGGTCTAGGATTTTCACCTCCCGGGTAAAAATATGGTCCTACTCTTTGCCCTAGTATATTATGGGTTATAATCCATACATGTGTCGTCAAATAGTAAGTATCACCAGCGGCATTTTTCTGTCCTTCTTGTGGTAGATATCCAGCAGTCAATACAACACCTGATGCCAATACTTTCTCTTTAGCTCCCATATTTTTAGGATTCACAGGTTGCGCGGGCAAAAGCAGATTTGCATTATGTGGGATAGTGATCTGATAATAATACTTATAAAGAGTGCAGAGATAAGCTCCAGCAAGGCCATAGGGATTCTTCCCTACTATATATAACTTTATGTCGTCTCGCAGCATTTCTCTTCCAGTGTAGCCAACTACCGTATAAGGCCCACCTATTTCACTGCCACCACTTCTCAGCTCCATCATATCACCTTCTTGGAAGGTCGAATATGAGGCATTCGTGCAAATCTCATCTCTTATTGGAAGCATATTCGAAAATATAACTTCACCCTCACCATTAATAATAACCGTAGGATCAACGGATGATACAACATTTTGATCATTTTGATCATGCTCAGAAGCATCTATCATATCCTTATTGCAGGATATGATTAATGCACACAATGCACTTAGCAAAAACAGATTCCTTTTCATATTCATATGTGATTAAAAAAACGCCACAAATATAGAGCGCATAGACAAAACTTCCAGTAGTAGAATCTAAATTCTTGAGTTGGTTCTTTGCAATCTCATCTCTGCGTGCAATTTGTTTTTAAAAAGATCTACTTTCGCCAGCGCTTTGGCAGAGGCCGCAGGCGGGAGGTGCAAAACCTGATTCTTTTTTGAATCCAATGTATGGAAGGGAATCCATCCGAGGGTCGGAAATGGGGCAAACCTTAGGGCGAGGTCATTTCCGAGGGTCGGAAATGGGGCAAACCTTAGGGC
>MIQB01000030.1 GCA_002890585.1 Tannerella sp. oral taxon 808 | reverse complement strand
GCCGTATCGATGCTGGTACTACAGCCAGCTCTGTTACCGTATAAGGCGGTGTTTACAATACGGAACCCCCCAATGCTTGCCGCCTCCCTGACCTTCAAATTATCCGTATCGATCAGCGAGGTAATGATCTTGCCGCGGTCGATGATGGTGCGGTTGCCGTAACGGACGCGGTTCAGATCCACGGTGCCATTCTTGGCCTCGTTGATGGCTTGGTTCTGCTGGCTGATCGCGCTCTCCGCATTCCCCACGCGCCGGTTGACGGCGGCCAGCTTCTGGGCGTTGTCTTCCTTGAAATTGCCGAACGTGACCGAGGCATCGATATTGATGTTGCGAGAGATCATATTAATCGCCGTCGGGCTCTGGGTGATGTAGCTGGCTATTTTGGTGCCATTGGCCAGCTCGGCCGAGGCGTAGAGGGCGTTGCCCTGGGCGGTGGTCAGGAACCCGGCCGTCTGTAGGCGATAGATCTTATCCTCGGCCGTGTTTTGGCGCGTCTTAAGCGTGTCGACCATGTCTTTAGACCATTGTTGCAAGGCTGCGAGTTCGTCGCGCGTCCCCCCCAGCTTGGTATTGATCTGCCCCACCTCGCCGTGGATGCGGTCGGAGAGCACCTTGAGCTCCGTCTTGGTGGCGTAGTCCGAGTTGCCCTTGATCTTGATGTTGCCACCGATCTCGCCCGCGTCCAGATCGAAATACGTTTCCCCGTCGGCCGACTGGATGCGCCCCGTCTTAATAAACCGCCCGTTGATCATCGTAAAGCCATACATCGGCGCAAAGGCGCGCGCCTTCTTTTCCTTATCCACCGAGTTAAGGATGCCAATCCAGAAGTGGTAGTAGGCCGGATCCTGATCCACCCGGATTTGCTCCTTGGTGAAGATGATCACCCCGCCCGCGCCCGCCCGCTGGCATTTGGCATAGACGTAGTAGGGGCTGGATGCATCGTCGAGCGTCGCCTGTCCGTCGGCCAGCGTCCAGGAGCGCGCCTTCGATTCATCGATCGTGTAATGCGTCAGCACCCCGCCCTGGACGCGTATCACATTCGCATTGCCCCCATAGTTGGGCTCAAACACCGTATTGGTCAGCCCGAACTGCATCGACTTAGCCCCCACCGACAGGGCCACGGTGTCGATCGATTGCGGGCGGATCTTAGCCGTGTAGTAGTTGCCCTCCGGATCGAAGACGGCGGCCATCACCTCCCGCGAGCGGCGCCAATTGGCACGCGCCGTGGCGGGGTCTTTGATGTTATTCATGCGGATGATCTTATCCGTCTCGATCTGGTCAGAGATGATGCGGTTCAGGATGGAGGTGGTCGTCGTGTCCGAGAGCGTCAGGGAGTAGCTGTAGGGGCGGAGCAAGTCGCGCGTGAAGGACTGCACCCGCACGGAGTGCTTCACGCCCAGCGCCTCGTCCTCGACCGGGATGTAGTCGCCCGGCATGAAGACGTTCGTCGTCGCCCCGATGCCCGAGAGGGAGCGCAGGAAGTCTTCGGCCACCGTCAGGCCGTATTGCACCTTGGGCTTGCAGTTCTGATCCTCGTTGCTCCACATCCTTAATTGTTTCCACACAGCTTACAACTGCAGCACCCGGCTTTACACAATGTGCAGAGTCGGGGTGCTGTCGTTTTGGGGGATGGACGGGGGATGATCCGAAGTTCGAAATGGAATGTGCGTAAGCAGAAAGAGGTTTTCCGCCTGAGGTATCCCTCCTTACTTTTTACGGAGTTTGTTTACGGCGTGCTCTAACGACTCGGTCGGCTCGATGATGTTGTAACCTGACCAGAAGTCGGCATCGTAGAAGTCTGCTGCCCGATCTGTTAGCGCGTCACGTGTGCGGAAGGACTCGCGGTAGGGGATCCGATCGGCGTGCACCGCATCAAGATCTGTGATGGCCATCTCAGATGTTATGGCGTAGGTGGTGGCAAAGAGGCGGCGCCGCCAGTCGCACCGAAAGGCCGTCTCGCAACGCACGTAAGCCAGGCTGCTGCGCCCATCGCTCTGCCGCCGGTAGGTGACGAGAAACGCCAAACGCTCGGGGCGAAACCGCAACCCCGCGGGCTTCTTGCGCAGCATGGCCTGGGTGGCTTTTAGGCGGTCGCTCATGTCGAGGCTGAATTCGGCGCGTGAGATGGTGCGCGTCGCTTGGTCGATGTAGAGTAGCCCCTCGTAGAGCGCGTAGGGGCAGACGGCGCGTGGCATGAAGCGCACCTCCACGTGCGGCCGGTCGTCGATCATGACTGTGCGGTTGTAGCGGAAGGCGTAGTGATCTATTTCTTCACGGTTGAACATCAGCTCGCCGTTTTTGACGACGTCGAGGTAGATGGAGAGCGTGGGGCCGCCCTCGAACTTCACGATCAGTGTGTCGCCTGCGCGCTGGCTGAGCAGCCGGCGGCCCTTCTCAAGCCGTACGCGGTCGCCGTCGGTTCCGCTCCCATTGTAGGACGTTTTGTAAAGGCTTACGACGGCTTCCGAGATGTCGATGTAGCGCCGCCCCTTGCGGATCACTTCGCGATAAAAACCTGTCAGTCGATTGGGCCGCGTGGGGTAATTGTCGGTCACCCGATCGGCCGCCTCGCGGACCAGGTCCGTCGCGTCGCCGCCCATGACCATGACCTCCTGCAAGACATTGGCGTTCGGCGTGAGGCGGATGTCGGCACGCGCCACGTCGCCCGCCCCCGGCCGGAGCGTGTATTCATAAAGTGCATATCCGATGTGCGAAAACTCCAGCCGGTCGGCCCGCAGCGAGTCGTCCACATGAATCGTAAAAAAGCCATCAGCGTTCGTCACCGTCCCGACGCCTGTGCGGGGCACGGTCACATGCACGGCCGGCAGCAGACGCCTTGTTCGCGCATCGCGCACCGTCCCGCTGATCGTGGTATGCCCTCCCCGGCTCAGTGTGCCGACCTGCGCCCGGGCGCGGAGCCCCTGCAATCCGGCGATAAGGATGAGGCTCCACAGCATCATTCGAAAAAGAAAAGTAGTCTTCATTGGCTCAATATTTTTTTGATGGATAAACATGTGTGGAGGGCAGACCTTCTGCCGCCCGCCCGAAATTACGATAAGGTATAGTCGACGCGTAAGAGGTGCCCTTTTTTCATTCGTTAGCGCGTCGCCGCCGTGGGGGAGGGTGAGATTTTTCTCCCGCTGCGCATTTTTTACAAGGCTTCATTTTCTGAGAAAATGAGTCCTCGGCCGGAAAACGCCATTTTCTGAGAAAATGAGGCTTTTCACTTCCGGAAAACGCCATTTTCTGAGAAAATGGGGCTTTTCGCTTCCGGGAAATGCCATTTGCTGAGAAAATGAGGCTTTTCGCTTCCGGAAAACGCCTTTGGCTGAGAAAATGGGGCTTTTCGCTTCCAGGAAATGCCTTTGGCTGAGAAAATGGGGCTTTACGCTTCACACAGACGGCTCTTGGAGTTATAATGAGACGTTTCGGGATCAAACTCAAGAGGAAATGGATCCATTTCCCCCCCTCGCTCCCCCGCCACATGATCAGCCGCAGGCTCGCCGACCGAAAGTTTGCGTAGCCCCTTACTTTTGCGCCCCACCCAAAACGAGGGACACAAAGCATGATCGACAGCGCATATTTTCAAGATAAGAAGGCCGCTTACTACACGCTCGGCTGCAAACTCAATTTCGCCGAGACGTCCGCCATCGGGCGCGAACTGGCCGCGAACGGCATCCGCCGTGTGCGCCCCGGCGAAGAGGCCGACGTCTGCCTGGTGAACACCTGTTCCGTCACGGAGCTGGCCGACAAAAAGTGTCGCCAACTGATCCGACGCATCCGGCGCCAACACCCCCGCGCCTTCGTCATCGTCACCGGATGCTACGCGCAGCTCAAGCCTGACGAGGTGCTTGCCATCGACCACGTCGACCTCGTGCTCGGCGCCGAACAGAAAGGCGACGTGATGCGTCACCTGCGCGAGCACACCTCCGGCCAAGCAATCACCACCGACACGAAGCGCATCCGCACCTTCACCCCCTCCTGTTCGGCCGACGACCGCACGCGCCATTTCCTCAAGGTGCAAGACGGCTGCGACTATTTCTGTTCCTTCTGCACCATCCCTTTTGCCCGCGGCCGTAGCCGCAATGGCCGCATCGCCGACCTTGTGGCGCAGGCCGAAGGCGTGGCGCGCGAAGGCGGACGCGAGATCGTCCTCACGGGTGTCAACATCGGCGACTTCGGGCGCACCACGGGCGAGTCGTTCCTTGACCTCCTCCGCGCTTTAGACCGCGTCGAGGGCATCGCGCGTTATCGCATCTCTTCCATCGAGCCGAACCTTGTCACCGACGACGTTATCGCCTTCGTGGCCGCCAGCCGACGCTTCATGCCGCACTTCCACATCCCGCTGCAAAGCGGCAGCGACACCGTCCTCGAGCTCATGCGCCGACGTTACGACACGGCCCTCTTCCGCCGCCGCGTGGAGCGCATCCGGCAACTTATGCCCGACGCATTCATCGGTGTGGACGTGATTGTGGGCACCCGCGGCGAGACGGACACATGCTTCGAGGAGTGCCGCGCCTTCCTGGCGGAATTGCCCTTTTCACAGTTGCACGTCTTCAGTTACTCCGAGCGGCCGGGCACGATGGCGTTGCGCATCACGCCCGTCGTTCCGCCCGAGGTAAAACACACCCGTAGCCGTACCCTCCTCGACCTTTCTGACCGCAAGCTCCACGCTTTCTACGACGCCCACCGCGGCGCCACGGCAGAGGTGCTCTTTGAGCATGCCCGTAAGGGTGGCCACATGTATGGCTTCACCGCGAATTATATCAAGGTGGAAATTCCCTACGACGCTGCGCTGGCAAACCGCATCACGCCCGTCCGCCTCGACGCCTGGAACGCTAACCAAACCGCCCTCACCGCCACACTGCTTCGCCCATGAAAACGCTGGCCAACCGACTGCTTTACGCCTTGCTTTACGCTTGGGCACGCGCGCACGCCCTGCTCCCCATGCGTGCGCTCTACGTGCTCTCGGATATCTTCTACGTTTTGATTTACCACCTCGTGCGCTATCGTGTGCGCGTTGTGCGCAGCAATCTCCGCGGCGCCTTCCCACAGATGTCGCCTCAGGAACGCCTCCATTTAGAGCGCCGCTTCTATCATCATTTCTCGGATTACGTGGTGGAAAACATCAAGCTGGCTGGCATCTCTCACGAGGAGTTACTTCGCCGTGCCCACCTCCGCAATCCCGAGATGGTCCGCCCGCTTTTAGAAGCCGGACATAAGGCGCTCGTGCTCGTCATGGGTCACTACGGCAACTGGGAATGGTTCACCGGCTTCCCCTCCTCTTTCGGCGGACTCTTGGACGTTTATCAGATCTACCGCCCATTAGACAGCCCCGCCTTCGACCGCCTCTTTCTCCACCTGCGCACCCGTTTCGGAGCCCGTTGCGTACCCAAGAAAGACGTCGTCCGCGAGCTCGTCCACGTGTCGCGCAGCCGTCGCCCCGGCCTCTTCGTCTTCATTGCCGATCAGACACCCAGCCGCGCAAATCTGCATTACTGGACCAACTTCTTAGGCCATGACACAGCCATGCTCAACGGCCCCGAACGCTTGGCTGTGAAGATGAATCTCCCCGTGATCTATGCTGACGTCCGGCGCGAAAGCCGAGGGCATTACACCGTAGACTTCCAGCTCCTCACCGACCGTCCGCGTGAGACGCCCGAGCATTGGATCACCGAGGAATACACCCGCCGCATGGAGCGCACCATTCTGCGCGATCCCGCCTTCTGGCTCTGGACGCACCGGCGATGGAAATACACGCGACAGCCATCCGCAACCCCCATAACCCCAGATGAACAATAAAAAATGAAGCACCTCCGCCTATACCTTATATATATAGCCACGCTGTTGACAGCGTGTGATCAGCTGCCCGACTTCGGATCGCGGGCTGGCATGGCCTACCACTTCGACGCTCCCGCCACCGACTGGGAGGAGTCTCTACCTCTCGGCAACGGACGCATCGGGCTCACGCTCGACGGGGGCATAGACCGTGAAACGATCATCCTCAACGAAAGCTCCATGTGGTCGGGCAGCCGGCAAGACGCCGACAACCCCGACGCCCAGCGCGCCCTCGGCCGCATACGCGAACTCATCTTCGAAGGCCATCCCGACGAGGCGCAGACACTGATGAACGAGGCCTTTGTCTGCCGCGGGGTGGGGGCCAATGGTGGCGACGCAGCCGACAAGGCCTTCGGCAGCTACCAACTTCTCGGCGCCCTCCTTTTGGACTACACCTACCCCGGCGACGAACACACCACCACCTCCGACTACCACCGCACGCTCAACATAGAAGACGCCATCGCCACCGTCACCTACCGCCACGGCAAGGGCACATACACCCGCGAGGCTTTCACCTCCTTCGCCGCTGATTTGGCCGTCGTCCGGCTCACAGCCGATGGTGAGCGCACCTTGCAACTGCGTATCGGCCTCAGCCGGCCGGAGCGCTACAGTGTCTCCGTCGATGGCCGCGAACTTGAGATGCATGGCCGGCTCTATGCGGGCGATGGGCAGGTGGGGCCGCAGGCACGCACACCGGGCGACACAGCCGTCCACCCCGAAGATTCCCTCACCCGTGCCGCCCGGATGGAGGGCGGCGGTGTGCGATACGCAGCGCGGGTGCGTGTGATGCTTCCCCAGGGCGGCAGCGTGAAGTCCGCCAGCGATACGAGCCTCGCCGTGGAGGGCGCGCCAGAAGTGATCCTGCTCGTAGGTATGGCCACGGATTACTTTGGCCATGACCCCGCCGCGACCCTCCGCACCCAGTTAGACGCCGCCAACCGCCCCTACGCAGCGCTCCGTCGGGAGCATGTGGCGGCCTATCGCGAACGTTACGGGCGCGTCACGCTCCGCCTCGGACGCTCCACCTCGCGCGACGCATGGCCCATCGACAAACGCCTCGAGGCCTTCGCACGCGATCGCCGCGATCCCTCACTCATGGCCCTTTACTACCAGTTCGGGCGCTACCTGTTGCTCTCCTCCACGCGCCCCGGCAGCCTGCCGCCCAGCGCCGAGGGCCTCTGGTGTCACACCATCCACACGCCCGACAACGGTTGTTATCGCACCGACGGCCCGCTCCAGATGTGCTACTGGCCAGCCGAGACGGGCAACCTGCCCGAACTGATCGCGCCCCTTGAAACGTGGACTCAGCGCCTCGCCACTAACGGACGCACCACGGCTGCCGCCTTCTACGGCGCACGCGGTTGGACAACGCACGCCCTCGGCAACGCTTGGGGATACACCGCCCCGGGGCGCACCCCGCTCTGGACGGCCGCCTCCACTTCCGCCGCACGCCTCTGCGCCCCACTCTTCGAGCATTTCCGCTTCACCCGCGACACGGCCTACCTCCGCCGCATTTATCCCACCCTGCGCGAGGCCGCCCTCTTCCTTGCCGACCGCCTCACGGAGGATCCCCGCAGCCACCACCTCGTCATCGTCCCCAGCTTCTCGCCCGAGAACGCATACCGGCTTCCCGACGGCCGCCGCGCCACCCTCTGCGCCGGCGCCACGGTGGACGACGCCCTCGTCCGCGAGCTCTTCACCCACACCCTACAGGCCGCCGCCATTCTTCACACCGACGCCGAGCTCTCCACCCTGCTCACCGCCTGCCTGGCCCGCCTGCGACCCACGACCCTCACCTCCGACGGCCGCATCGCCGAGTGGCCCGATCCCGCCCGCGACGCCGACCCGCGCGCGCCCTATGCGCCCCACCTCTACGCCCTCTTCCCCGGCACCGACATCTCGCCCACCCGTACCCCCGAGCTTGCCGAGGCTGCCCACCGGACGCTCGAGGCGCGGGGCGATGCCGTCAGCGGACTTGCTGGCGTCTGGCGCGTGAACTACCATGCGCGCCTCTGCGATGGCGACCGCGCCTACCGCATCCTCTGCGATCTACTCCGCCCCGCTGCCTCTGCCGATGGCCGGCCCACGGGTCGCACCGGCACCTTCCACAACCTCTTCTTCGCCGACCCCACCTTCCGCATCGCCGGCAACTTGGGCGCCGTGGCGGGCATCGCCGAGATGCTCGTCCGGAGCGATGACGACGCGATCGAGTTCCTCCCCGCACGCCCGGCTGCGTGGTCCGAGGGCGAGTTTAGTGGCCTCTGCGTGCGCGGCGGTGCCGAGGCCAGTGCCCAGTGGCGCGGTCGCGACATGCAAGTGGGTCTGCGCGCCACACGTGCCGGCACCTTCCGCATCAAGCTACCCGTCGATGCCGAAGTGCTCCGCATCAAGCGCGGCGACCGCCTCGCCTCCTGCCCCGTCATCGGTGGCACCATCGCCTTTACCCTCACCCCCGGCGAAACCGTCGAAATCACCTGGCGCCAACAGTCCGCCCTCAAGGATTGATGGTTCACGAATCGAGTTTTTGAATGTATACAACGTATTGATCCCAAACCCAAATGGGTTTTAGACCATATACAACGTATACATCCAAAAACAGACTCTGTTTCTAACCTCATACAACGTATACATACCAAAACAGACTCTGTTTCTGACTTCATACAACGTATACACCCAAAAACAGACTCTGTTTCTAACTTCATACAACGTATACACCCAAAAACAGACTCTGTTTCTGACTTCATACAACGTATACACACAAAAACAGACTCTGTTTCTGACTCCATACAACGTATACACACAAAAACAGACTCTGTTTCTGACTCCATATAACGTATACACACAAAAACACGATTCGTAAATCGATCCCCATCGAGGGATGATTGCCAAACGCGCCGAGGAGGGCTGTCCCGCGGTGAATCACACAGCGAAACGCGAAAGATTTTTCGCCCCCACATAGGCGTCGATAATCTTCTGACCATCGATTCGGCATAAAAAAAAGGGGGCGCCCCGAAGGACGTCCCCTGCAATCATTGACAATTGACAATGAATCATTAGCGCGCTGCATTTTCAGCAGATCTCCACGCCCAAGACCCGCTCCGCGTGATAAGACGACCGCACCAACGGCGCACTCTCCACCGAACGAATGCCCTTGGCGAGCGCCGTCAGGCGGTAGGCCTCGAATTGCGCGGGCGTGACGTACTCCGTGACGGGCAGGTTCTTGCGCGAGGGCTGTAGGTATTGCCCGATGGTGAGCGCATCGACACCGACAGCGTGGGCGTCGTCCATCAGCTCCTCCACCTCCGCGATGGTCTCGCCGAGGCCGACCATGATGCCCGTCTTGGCGCGGACGTTGCGCGAGGCGATGTGCTGGAGTACGCGCAAGCTGACGTCGTACTTCGCGGCGCTGCGCACGCTTGGCGTCAGGCGGCGAACGGTCTCTAAGTTGTGCGAGATCACCTCCGGCTCGGCCGCGATCACCTCGTCGACAAGCTCCGTGCGCCCTTGGAAGTCGGGGATGAGCACCTCCACCGTCGTGTGCGGATTCAGCTCCTTGATGCGGCGGATGGTGACGGCCCAATGGCGGGCGCCGAGGTCGGGCAGGTCGTCGCGGTCGACGGAGGTGATGACGGCGTGGCGGAGGCCCATCAGGCGGATGCTCATGGCTACGTGATCTGGCTCCGCGGGGTCGAGCGGGTGGGGCCGGCCCGTCAGGGTGTTGCAGAAGCGGCAGGAGCGGGTGCAGATGTCGCCGCCGATCATGAAGGTGGCCGTGCCGCGGCTCCAGCATTCGCCTTGATTGGGGCACTTGCCGCTGGTGCAGATGGTGTGCAGGCCGTGTGACTCGACGATCTCCTTCGTCCGGCGGAAGTCGTCGTTGCCTTGCAGACGGATCTTCAGCCAGTCGGGCTTGCGAACGTGCGCGGTAGCCATTAGAGGTTCTCGAGGATGAAGTTCGTCATCCGCGTGTAGAGGTGGAGGCGCGTATTGCCGCCCATGATGAAGTGGTTGCGGTCTTTATAGACCTGCATGTCGAACTGCTTGCCGAGCTGTACGAGCGTCTCGGCGTAATCCATCGACTGCATGAAATGCACGTTGTCGTCGGCCGTGCCGTGGACGAGGAGCAGCTTGCCGGTGAGATCCTTCGCGTGCTTGATGGGCGATGTGTGGTTGTAGCCGTCGGCGTTTTCCTTGGGGGTGCGCATGAAGCGCTCGGTGTAGACCGTGTCGTAATACCGCCAATCGGTCGGGGGCGCCACGGCGATGCCTGCCTTGAAGGTGCCTCCGCCCACGCTCATGCTCATCAGCGTGTTGTAGCCGCCGAAGCTCCACCCCCAGATGGCCATCCGTGAGGCGTCGATGAAGGGGAACTGCTTGGCCAGGGCTTTGGCGGCTGCCACTTGATCTTTTGACTCCAGCTCACCCATCTTCAGGTAGGTGCACTTGCGGAACTCTTCGCCCCGGGCGCCCGTGCCGCGGCCGTCGACGCAGATGGTGATTATGCCATGCGCCGCGAGGCATTCCTCCCAGCCGAACTCGAAGCGGTCGAGCACGGACTGCGAGTTGGGGCCGCTGTACTGCGTCATCAGCACGGGGTATTTCTTCTTCGCGTTGAAGTCGGCCGGCTTCACCATCCAGGCGTTCAGCTCCACGCCGTCGGCTGTGCGTACGGTGAAGAACTCCTTCGGACCGTAGGAGAGCTTGGCGAGGCGTTCGCGCAGCTCGGCATTGTCTTGCAGGGTGCGCAGCTCCTTGCCGCTCTTCGTCTCGTGCAGCGTGGCGACGGTCGGCGTGGTGGCGGAGGAGTGACGGAGCACGTAGTAGGCGTAATTCTTACTGAAGGTGGCTGCGTTTGTCCCCGGGAGCTTGGAGAGGTTCGTCTTGACGCCCTTGGCATCGACGCGGCAGACGGAACGACGCAGCGGACTCTCGTCGGCGGCTTCGAAGTAGATGGCATTCGTGGCCTCGTCGATACCGATCAGCCGCGTGACGTCCCAGTTGCCGTGCGTCACCTGCCGCTGCTCCACGCCGGTGGATGCGTATTGGTAGATGTGCGCGTAGCCGTCGCGTTCGCTGACGTAGAGGAAGCCGCCCTTGTAGAAGCACAGCATGCGGATCCATTCGGGGAGGATGTAGCGCGCGTTCTCGTCTTTCAAGATGAGCTTGCAGACGCCGCTGGCGGGGTTGGCGTAATACATGCTGAAGAGGCTTTGGTGGCGATTGAGGGTCATCACGGCCAGCTGGTCGGCGATCGGGGTGAACTCGATGCGGGGGATGTAGCCGTCGGGGTCAAGGGGCACGGGGATGGTCTTCGTGTCTTTCGTCTCGATGTTGTAGGCGTGTACGGTGACGGTCGAGTTGCGGTCGCCGGCGTTGGGGTATTTGTATTTGTAGTAGGAGGGGTAGTAGGTCTTCTCGCCATAGATCTGCATCGAATACTCGGGCACCTCCGACTCGTCGAAGCGGACGAAGGCCAGAAAGCGGCTGTCTGCTGACCAGCTCATCATGCGGGTCATGGCGAACTCCTCCTCATAGACCCAATCGGTGGAGCCGTTGATGATGCGGTTCGGGGCGCCGTCGCGGGTGACTTGCACTTCGGTGTCGTAGTCGAATTTCTTGATCCAAATGTTGTTGTCCACCACGTAGGCGCACATGCGTCCGTCGGGCGAGAAGGTGGGGAGCATGATCTTCTTGCCGGACTCGTTGAGGGGCTTGATGAGCTTGCGGCGTACGTCGTAATCGTAGGCTTTGAAGCGCTGCGAGTGGCGATAGATCTCGTCTGACTCGCGCCAGATGATGATGTGGTGGCCTGTGGGGCTGATCTCGTAGCCTTCGAAGTCTTTGAAGTCGCAGTCGCGTGCGGTGCGGACGCTGAAGAGTGTGTCTACGGCGCGGCCGGTGCGGTATTCGTAGCGCACGATGGCTGTGCGCTGTTTGTCCATGGCCGTGTAGTGTTCGCCGTCGGGCAGGGACTTGAGGTCGGTGCCGCGCGAGGTGGGGTAATACTTCCCGTCGGTGTAGTCCTTCAGGCTGGGGCTTTGCTTTTGTGCCCCGGCCAGGGTAGCGGTTAGGGTCATCATCAGTAAAAGGGTCATTCTTGAGTGTCTCATTGTGTCTTGTTTTATATGAGGTTAATGGGTATGGGCGGCTGATGTGGCTGCCTGTTGGTTTATGCTAATGTATACGCTTAGGCTTCCTCCCCTTCTAATTCTTCTACCCCTTCTAACATGCGGCGTACGACGGGGCGGCCGAGGAGCTCGGTGCAGGTGAGGAAGGCGGTGACGGTGACGCCAAGAACGCCGTGCACGTTTAGGTTCTGGCCCGTGAGTAGCAGGTTGGGGATGGGTGTGCGGGGCGGAAGGAGTGTGCGGAGCGGTTCGTGGTAATCCTTGCGGATGCCGTAGGCTGATCCGTTGGGTGTGCCGGTGTAGCGCAGGTAAGTCAGTGGGGTGGAAGCGGAGTAGGTAAAGTTTTCCAACGTGGGGGGCATCCATGGGATGTGCTTCATCGCTGAGACGAGGCCGAAGGCGCTCCAGATCTTCTTGGCCAGCTTGTAGGCGGGGAGGGCGGAGTAGCCCTCTTGCGTGGCGAACTGGGCAAAGGTGGATTGGTAGAGGTGATTGGGGATGGGCAGGAGGATGTCTACGCTTGTGGTGAAGCGGCCTTTGGGCATCTCGGAGGGGCGGCAGGAGATCAACACGCCGCTGTCGAGGGTGCGCTGCTTGGTGCGATCCACGGTGATGTCCCACGGGTCGACGCCTTCGTCGTAGACGCTGATGTTGCGGTTGAAGTAGGGCATGGAGCCATAAGGCGTGTGTATTTGCAGGGTGAAGAAGCCGAAGGTGTTTTGCAGCTCGTTGACGCGGCGGCGGTAGGCTTGGCGCATGAGGCGGTTCTCGGTGTCGACGAGGGCGAGGGTTTGTGTGGGGTGGATGTCGGAGATGAAGAAGCGGGCTTCTATTTGCTCTCCGTTAGCGAGCTCGGCGGCGGTGATGCGTCCGGACTTGCCGATGAGGCGTGTGACTCGGGCGTTGGTGCGGACGGTGCCTCCGGCGGCTTCGATCTGCTCGATGAGCCGGCGGACGATCTGCATGCCGCCACCACGCAGGCGCCAGGCGCTTTGTATGAAAGAGTTGTGGATCTGGGCGAAGGTGTAGAGTGGTAGGGTTGGGGCGTGGGGCTCCATCTTGAGTGATGCGCCGGCGATGACGCGCCGTAGCTGTGGGTCGCGGATGGTCTTGTGGAGGAAGTCGTAAGCGGAGAGGGAGAAGAGCTTGCGGGTGCGGCGGCGGGCGGTCTCTTCCTCGTCGAAGAGTTTGGGGAGGGTCTGGCCGACGCTTCGGAGCATCTTGACGAATGTGCGCAGGCCGGCTTCCTCGTGGGGGAATTCGTGGGCGAGCGTTTTAATGAAGCGGCGGTATCCCTGGGCGATGAAGTAGTTTTTGTCGCCGAGGATGACTTCCTCGAAGGCGCTTTCGTCCATGCGTAGCCAGGGGAGGTCGAGGAGGCGGAGGGCTCGGAAGAAGGGGTAGAGCACCTCGCCGGGGCGTAGGCCTCCGACGCAGTGGAAGCCGGTGTCGAAGGTGTCGCCTTCGCGGGTGAAGGATTGTAGGCAGCCGCCGGCTTGTGTGTGTTGTTCTAAGACGCAGACGTGCATGCCTTGCTGGGCGAGGATGGCGCCGCTGGCTAAACCGCCGAGGCCGCCGCCGATGATGATGGTGTCGTACATGAATGGAGGTAGTTATGCGCCTTGCGGCGCGGTAGTTATCGGCCTTGCGGCCGGGTAGTAGGGGCGCCCCTTGTGGGCGCCTGGGTAGTTATGCGGCTGCGCCGCGGTAGTTAGAAGGAGGGTCGGGGGACTTTTCACTTTTCGTTTTTAGTTCTCCCGATGACGAGTGTGGAGTTGGTGCCGCCGAAGCCGAAGGAGTTGGAGAGGAAGGTGTCGAAGGGGTAATCGGGGATGGTTTCGGCGGGGATGCGGAGGGGGGCGGAGTCGGCGTCGGGGTGCTCGAAGTTGAGGTTGGGGGCGATGAATTGGCCTTGCATCATGAGCAGGGAGTAGACGACTTCGGAGGCGCCGGCCATCCACATTTCGTGGCCGGTCATGGATTTGGTGGAGGTGATGGGGGGGCAGCGTTGGCCTTGGAGTAGGGTGGCGAGGGCGCGGGCTTCGTTGCGGTCGCCGACGGGTGTGGAGGTGGCGTGGGCGTTGATGTAGCCGATGCTTTCGAGGGGGATGGCGGCGTCGGCCACGGCCATGCGGAGGGAGCGGAGGGGGCCGTCGACGTTGGGGACGGAGATGTGGTCGCCGTTGGATGAGAAGCCGTAGCCCAGGACTTCGGCGAGGATGGGTGCGCCGCGGCGTCGGGCGTGTGCTTCGCTTTCGAGGATGATGGTGGCGGCGCCGCCGCTGGGGACGAGTCCGTCGCGGTCGCGGTCGAAGGGTCGGGAGGCGCGTGTGGGGTCGCCCTCGCGGGTGGAGAAGGCGCCGATGCCGTCGAAGCTGCCGACGGCGGTGGGGTTGATTTCTTGTGCGCCGCCGCAGACGATGCATTCTTGTAGGCCTTGGCGGATGAGTAGGGCGCCGAGGCCGATGGCGTGTGCTCCGCTGGCGCAGGCGCTGGAGATGGTGAGGTTGATGCCGCGGAGGTGGAAGATGCAGGCGAGGTTCATGGTGACGGTGGAGTTCATGGACTGGAAGATGGCGCCGGCGCCGATGAGGGCGGTGTCGTGTTTCTCTCGGAGGGTGTCCATGCTGCGGACGACGGCGTCGGCGGTGCTGTCGTTGCCGTAGAGGATGCCGACTTGGTGGCTTTGGATGTAGTCGGGGTCGAGTTGGGCTGCGCGGAGGGCGTCGCGGGTGGCGACGTAGGCGTAGCGGGCGGGCTCGGGCATGTAGGAGCGTTGGCTGCGGCTGAGTTCGCCTTTGAGCTCGGGCTGTTGGAGGTGGGCGGTGAGGGCGGAGCGGAAGCCGAGGGCTTTGCGCTGGGGGTCGAGGGTGATGCCGGAGCGGCCCTGACGGAGGGATTGGGCGACGGCCTCGAGTGTGGTGCCGAGGCAGGAGTAGATGCCGAGGCCGGTGATGACGGGTTTGTGCATTCTGTGGGGTGGTTCTGTGGGGTAGTTATCGGCCTTCGGCCGGGTAGTAGGGGCGCCCCTTGTGGGCGCCCGGGTAGTTATGCGGCTTCGCCGCGGTAGTTATCGGCCTTGCGGCGCGGTAGTTAGAGGGTAGTTAGAAGTAGGGATGGGAAACGAAAAGCCCTGCCGGCGGGGAGGGGTGCCCGGCAGGACTTTTCTGGGGATCTCGAATCAGAGTATTTCGGAATGTGAACCATTCGATTACAGCGATGCGACGAACTCTTTGAAGTGATCTACGTCCAGCACTTCGAGGTTGTCGTTTTGCTGGGCTTCGCGGATGGCTTCCATTGTTTCCGGGTTGGGTCGGGGGCGCACGAGGCGCTTGAGCATCCTTTCTACATAGCCGCTGAGGCTTCTGTTTTCCTGCCTTGCCGCGTCTTCCAGCTGATGGATTAGGTTTTTGTCGAGGCGAAGTGCGATCTCTATTTTATCTGTTGTCTCCATTCTTCAATGTCAATGATTAGCGGGGGTGGGGGGAGCGGGATCATTGTCCGCCGGGTTTCTTGGGTGGCTCTTCGGGGACGTGGATGTCGTCGCCTCCGCCTGTTTGGCCTCCGGGGGTGGGTGTGGGTTGCTGGGCGTCGTCGGGTTTCTTGGGTGGCTCTTCGGGGAGGTGGATGTCGTCGCCTCCGCCGGGCTTCTCGGGCTCTTTGGGCTGCTTGGGCTCCTTGGGTTCTTTGGGTTCTTTGGGTTCTTTGGGCTTGTCATCATCCTTTCTCTTCCCCGTGGTGTTGAAGATTGTTCTCGTTTTATGGATCGCGGCGTTGATCCGATCGATCAGCTCGCTGACCAACTTCCGATCTTCATCGGTGGCGGCCATCATGTAAGCTGTCTCGATGTGGCGGAAGATGATGCTTGTCATCTTGTCGTTTTTCTGACGTACCGCTGCGCTGGAAGGCAGGTTCTTGATGCTGACGTCGAAGTCGAGACGTTTGATGAATAAGGCGTCAAACTCTTCGTTGGCAGCACGGAGCATTTGCACGAGCTTGGTTTGCCCGATCGCAGTCAAGTCAGCTACGGCAGCGGGCTTGTCTAAATCATTAAGCATGGCCTTGATGTGGGCTGTCTCGGAGGCATAGTTCTCGCGGATGATCCCTTTGTAAGTATCGGCGATGATCAACAAGCGGTTGCCGGGCTCGCGCATTTCTTCGATGGGCGATTTGGCGGCCAGCCGGATTTCTTGGATCAGTGCCCACGCGATCTCGTCGCGCGCCTCGTCCTTCTTACGGAGGACGGCGGTCTCTTCGGCTTTTTTGGCTTCGCGATCGATCTCCCTTTCTTCAAGGATGCCGCCGTTCCAAGTGTCGATATCCGATGCTTCGAGCAGCAATTTGGCCGGTGCGATCGGCTTAACCAGTGTGTAAAGGGTCGACTGCAAGTTGGCATGCAGTCCGAGGGGGAAGCGTCCGCCCCATGTTCCATTGATTGTCTTGATGGGTTTCATTTCTTATAAAATTATGTTGTTATCATGCTATCGAAGTGTTCGACGGGCTGTTGCAAAGCTGCGACACGCCATCGAAGTGTTCGACGGGCTGTTGCAAAGCTGCGACACGCCGTCGAAGTGTTCGACGGACTGTTGCAAAGCTGCGACACGCCGTCGAAGTGTTCGACGGGCTGTTGCAAAGCTGCGACACGCTATCGAAGTGTTCGATGAGGTGATGCATATCTGTGGCGGGGGTATACATTATATGAATAGAAGAATGCATAATGCGAGGTGTCTTCCATCGCTTCACGCCACCACCGCCTCCGGCCGCTCGGGTGTGTAATGTTTCTCGGCGCAGAGCTCGAGGTAATCATCTATCGCATCGCGGAAATCGGCTTCGAGCTCCTCGAGCGTCTGGCCTTCGTAGAGGATCAATGCGGGGACATCTTGCACCTCGCCGAAGAGACATTTATCTTCCTCGCTGTATTCTATACTTCCTCTGTAATTCTTATACTTCAATTCTTTCATAACAGTCCGTCCTTTCTCAATCGTTTTATAGTTCGTCTTAATATGTATTCCGGAATGATCGGTGAGCCATGTGGTTTATGCAACAGGATGGGAATGGGGGATAGGTTGCTCTCAAATTTCACTCGGCTTCCTGAGGTCTTCCCTTTGTTCTTTTCCTGATAACCGAACACCTTCAGGAGCGACACTAACTCATCGTAGGTGAAGTCCGAGGGCATGCTCAGGAAGCGTTCGATCAATTTTTCTCTCCTCGTCATGTATCACATGAATAATTCCCCGGTTATCGCTTCACGCCACCACCGCCTCCGGCCGCTCGGGTGTGTAATGTTTCTCGGCGCAGAGCTCGAGGTAATAGTCAATCGAATCGCGGAAATCGGCCTCTAACTCCTCGAGCGTCTGACCTTCGTAACTGATCAGCGAAGGGATCCCCTGCACCTTCCCGAAGAAGCATTTGTCTTCCGGGCTGTACTCCACGCTTCCGGTGTATCCTTTGTATCCTTTATATGTAATGGATTGAATCATTTTCTCCTCCTTTTACATTTCGGTGGGCAAATATAGGCGGGGCTTTGGGGAATAAAAAACGAATAACTAAAAGCGAGAAGTGCCGAGTGGGAGAATGAAAAACTAAAAACGAGAAATGCCGGATACGTGGGGGGAGGGCAAAGCCTCCGCACGTACCCGGCATGGTCTCACGTTAGTTATCGGCTATTCGATCAGCGGTTGCCGCCGGCCCACCAAACGGGAGTGTTGTAGACGTACTGTCCATCGCCGTAGGCTGCTTTCACCTTCGGATTGGCACTCACGTCAGAGTCGCCGTAGGGGGCGCGCAGCGGGAAGGGCTTCGGGTTGTCGAGCTTTACGAAGTCTTCTTTCAGCGCCTTCATGCGGCGGATGTCGTTGTAGCACTCGGTGGATTCGCCGAAGGCGCCAAGCATGGCAAGGTATTTTTGGATCATGACCTCACGCAGCGGGTTGGCGGTGAAGAGTGGCTTCACATTCGTGTCGAAATACTCGCCGGCTTCCTTCTCGGTGATGGCCTCGGTGGTCTCTTTGATGCCGCCGTAACCGGCAACGGTGGGTGCTTTGAAGGCGCCTTGCAGACCCATCTCTGCATTGGCGATGGCTTCCACAACGGCTTCCTTGAGTGCCGCTTCAGCTTCGGCCGTCTTGTTTAGTCGGGCCAATGCCTCGGCTTTGAGGAAGAGTAGTTCGTGGTAGCTCATCAGCAGCGTGGGGCAGACTTGGGCGTAGAAGAAGATGGGCGTGTTGTAGTGATACTTAATCGATTGCGCAGTGCCATTCTCAGCCATGAGGAAGGTAGAATCTTCAGCGCCCTTGACCTGTATCGATAGGCTCGTAGCGCCTTTTGGCATTTGATCCTGTCCGATGCAGAAGAAGCGGCGCAGGCGCGGATCCTTACGCTCGATGAGCTTATCGCTGTAGCTCTTGCTGGCGGCCAGTCCGTCGCGGCTCCACTGGAAGCCGAAGAGCGGGTTGATGTTGTTCGCATCATAGATGGTGTAGGCGGCTTGCTCGTCGCGGCTCTTGTACGACTTGTCGATGTATTCGAGCACTTTCTTCAGGTCTGCCTCGCGGTTCTTCGAGCGAGCCAGAAGGCGCATCGTGTAGCGCGCCTTCAGCCCGTAAGCCAGTTTCATCCATTTCTTGCCGTCGCCTTGATAGATAAAGTCGTAGGCTCCAACTTTGTCTTGAGAGTCGCCCTTGGGTAGGTCCACGATGGCATCGTCGAGTGATTTCATGATGGACTGATAGATGGCTTCCTGCGTGTCCATGTCCGGGTTCATGTATTTCGGCTTGCCGTTGTCCAACTCCGGCAGGGCAGCCTGTGAGTAGGGAGTGTTGCCGAAGGCGTCAGCGATCAGTGCGCTGTTAATGGCGGCCAATACCTCACCGATACCCTTGGTGGTGTAGTTGGCGGCTGCTTTGTCCGAAGCCTTCAACACGACGATGCGTGCATTCTTCAGCGTGGAGTAAAGCTCGCCCCAAACGTTGTCGAACGTGGAGGCAACAGAGGGTTCACCGTTGCGGATCTCGGCGTTGTAGAGCTGGTTATCCACACCCACGGTGTGCTCCGTGTAGACGGAGAAGTAGGTATTCAGGTCGCCTCCGACGCAGCTGAAGGCCGTGGAGGTGATGACGTCAGCCAGGACGTATTTCGCGGGTGCATCCGTGGTGTGATCATTGTCTTCATTGACCCGATCCATTGCATCTTCCGAGCATGAGGCCAAAGTCGTGAGGCCCAAGGCGACGAACAAGATGCGCTTCCAGATATTGCTATTGATTGCTTTCATCTCTGTGTTATGGTTTTAGAATTTGACTGATAAACCGAAGCCGTAACTGCGCGCACCTGGCAGCGAGAAACGCTCGAAGGATCCGGCCATGTTGTTGTTACCCTGCGTGGACTCGGGGTCGATGCCATTGTCCATTTCTGACCAAAGCAGCACGTTGCGCAGGAAGACATTTGCCGTCACACTCAGGAACGGTTTGTTATAAACCGGATAGCTCAGCGAGATTTCACGCAGCTTAAGGAACGAGGATTTATATACGCCTGCTTCCGAGATGCGTGACAGGGCATTGAAGTAGTCAAAGGCGTTCTCTCCTTTGATCTTGATATCGTTCGGGGCGTAACTTCCATCGGCCAGCTTCTTCACGGCCGGGCGCTCGAAGAGGAAGTCTGTCTTGTTGCGGAAGTCGGCCGAGCGCTGCGACACGCCGTAGAAGTCAAGCATATAGCCTGTTCCGGCGTACATGGATCCGCCCTGTTTCCAGTCGAAGACGGCCGAGAGGCGGAATTTGAAGAGCTCTAAGTTCGTATTGAAGCCCATGCGGAAGTCGGGGGCAGCGTCGCCTAGCACCTTGTTTTCTCCGGCCATCGGCAGGCCGTCTTCATCGACGATGATGTCGCCATTCTTATTCCGCAAGAAGCTCGTACCGTAGAGCACGGGGAACTTATTGCCTTCGCTCAGGCGCACCTGCGGGTCGACGAAGCCGCCAAGCATAATGCTATTTACGCCCGGAGCCAGCTTGTCTACATAGTTATCGAGCTTAGTGAAGTTCACGCCTACTTCCCAATGGATATTCTTCTTGCGAATGGGGGCAATGTTCAGCGTGATCTCATGCGCGTTGGTGTGCACCGATCCGCCATTGGTCATCAACCGCTGATAACCAGTGGAATGAGCCAGCGGAACCTCGAAGATCTGATCCTTCACGTCCTGACGCGAGTAGGTATAGTTCAGCGAAACGAGGTCGTTGAAGAACGAGAGGTCGAGACCGATCTCGTATGACTTCGTGTTCTGCGGCTTCAAGTTCGGGTCGTAGATGCGATACGACGGTGTGTAAGCCACGATGGAATTGATCGGGTATTGCAGCGGTGTGCCGTTGTAGAAACCACCACCATAGGTCGGCGTGCTGTAATACGAAGCGTAATAGGTGCCGGCCTGTCCTACTTCAGCGTAGGAGGCGCGCAGCTTACCATAGGTCAGGATGTTGTTCTTCAGCGCGTCTAACTCGGTAAAGATGAAGCCGAGCGAAACGGACGGGTAGGTGAACGAACGGTTATTGCGCGGCATGCTTGATACGACGTCGTTACGAATCGTACCGCTCAGGTAGAGCATGTTGCGATAGGCAAATGAAGCGCTGGCGAAGTTGCCGACCGTACGGGTGCGGTGAAAAGTGCCGTAAGAGGTGTACACCGAGGCGTTGTTCATATGATCCCAGCCGGGGAAGTTGAAGTTGCTGCCGGTATTGTCCTTGTATTTGCTGGCCGTCTGCACGAACTCGTTACCATAGAGCACATCCAAGTTCATGTCGTTATTGATCGTCCAGTCCCATGTGAGGGTAAAGAGGGAGTTCAGTTCATTACTCGTCACACTCTGCTCTTTAATCTCTCCGCGGCCGTTGGAGTGTCCGTAGCCCCATGTGTCGGTGTAGTTTGTTGTGTAGGCGTCGATGCCTAATTGGTATTTGCCTGTCACCTTATGGTTCTCACCGAAGTTCGTAGCGTACTGCGTGTAGGCGTTGCCAAAGAAGCGCTGCGAACGCTCCAAGAAGGAGTTGTGCTCCACGGCCCAGTAGGCGCCGTCGAAGCCGCCCGTGCCGCGATACGTGTTCTGCGTGTAGGGGTCGCCCTTTACATGGTTAGGAATGCCCTTGAAGTCATAGCTGGGAGGCGCACCATAGACGGTGGCGATGATGCCGTTGTTGGCACCCGTCTGCTTCTTGATCTTGGAGGTAGCAAAGTTGCCGCTAAAGCCCGTCGTCCAGTGGTCGTTCAGTGTAGCCTGCGCCGTCAGCTTCGCATTGTAACGAAGAAGGCCAGTTGAGGGCACGATACCCTCGGCAGTGGTGTTACCGAGCGAGAGGGAGTAGCTGCCCTTGTCCATATTCTGAGCCACGTTTACGGAGTTGTTCCACGTTACGCCCGTGTTGAAGAACTCCTTGGCATTGTCGTACGTCTGCGGCGTAGCCCAGGGATCGAGTCCTGCACGTGCACGCTGTACGACATAATACTGTCCTGGCTTCCGCCCGAACTCCTTCGTGTAATCATTGTCTGTGTTGCCGCCATACTTCGGATCGTTGGCCAAGTCGGCAATCTTCGGACCCCATGAACGGGAGTCGGTAGCTACATACTTACCGCCAATACCCTGCGCGTACTCTGTCTGGAACTTTGGCAAAGTGGAGGGGGAGTCGAAGGAGAGTCCGGTGTTCACTGTGATCTCCGGTTTGCCTTTGCGGGCGCCCTTGCCGCTCTTGGTCGTAATGACGATGACGCCATTCGTGGCGCGCATACCGTAGAGCGCTGAGGCAGCCTGCCCCTTCAGGATGTTGATACTCTCGATGTCGCTCGGGTCGATATCCACGGCGCGGTTGGCATAATCCGAACCGGTCACGGAGTACTCCGTGTTGATGTCGCTTGAGGAGGTGATCGGCATACCGTCCACTACATAGAGCGGCGTATTGTCGCCCGTGAACGAGCGCGATCCGCGGATCGTCATCTTAGACGATGCGCCCGGCATACCAGACGAGGGGGCGATGTCGATACCGGATACCTTGCCTTGCAGGGCGGAGGCCACGTTCGTGTTAGCCGCCTGCGTCAGCTGGTCGCCTTTGACGTCCTGCACAGCATACCCCAGCGCCTTCTTTTCGCGCGAGATACCCATTGCCGTCACCACCACCTCGTCGAGTGCGAGGTTGGGATGGAGCACGGTTGTCGTGTGCTTCTCCGTGATGGCGATTTCTTCCGATCGCATTCCCACGTAAGAAATGACCAGCATTTTGGCGGTGCTTGGGACGTCCAGCGTGTACTTCCCATCCGCGGAGGCCAAACAGGCGGAGGCGACGACATCCACGTCCCCGAAGAGCCACCCAAG